>CAZCWX010000245.1:0-9683 GCA_964502465.1 uncultured Enterobacteriaceae bacterium
GGAGAGCTGGCGCCAGGGGCAAAAGCGCGGCATCTGCCGTGGAGAAATGGCCTGGGTTCTTGAGGATAACCGCGTGATGGTCCGCACCTTAGAAGTCATCGGCGCTCAGCTCTCCAAACGCTATCGTCTCTACCAAAAAAAACTGCTCTGAGATTTGCTTCCCCAGGCGCGCAAAGCTTTTCTTTGGTGGCAATATGGCTTTTCTTTGGTGGTAATATGATATATATAGAAGATGATGAAATACCCTAACGTCTCTACCCGGAATGAAAGCCCGCTTATTCTTTGGTGGTCGAGTACGATGTCGCACCACCGCATGGTAGAGGTCAGCCATGACATTTGACGAGATACTGGGCCTGGCGCTTGAGTGGCTCCAGCGCGATGAGCGGGTGTCATACCGTGCGCTGAAGCGGCAATTTGGCATTGACGATGCCTACATCGAGGATCTGAAGGTCGAAATCATCCAGGCCAAAATGCTGGCGGTCGACGAAGGCAACACAGTGCTCGTGTGGACTGGAGGCACGGCCTATATTCCCACGCCGCCTCGGGATCAAGAGCGGCCCCCTCTAGACACCGGTAAACGCCTCTCGCCCATTGCGACTCCTACCCAGGAAGAGTCGCGGCGCGGTTCACGACCAGACCATCCACGACGCGGCGACACGCTCCCAACGGCACCTGAGGTTTCCGAAGCCGAGCGGCGCCAACTGACCGTGCTCTTCTGCGATGTGGTGGATTCGACGGCGCTCGCCAGTCAGATAGATCCGGAAGACTACCGGGAGGTCATCCGGGCTTACCAGACAGCTAGTGCAGAGGTTATCCACCGTTTTGAGGGGATGATTGCGCAGTATCTCGGCGATGGCCTGCTGGTCTACTTTGGCTATCCTCAGGCACATGAAGACGATGCCCAGCGGGCCGTGCGAGCCGGATTGGGTATTGTGCAGGCCATCGACACGCTAAACAGCCGCCTGGAGCAGGAGAAAGAGGTTCGCCTGGCGATACGCCTGGGCATCCATACGGGGCTGGTGGTGATAGGTGAGATAGGCGGCGGGTCGCGGCGCCAGCGGTTGGCGCTCGGTGAGACTCCCAATATTGCCGCGCGCCTCCAAGGAGTTGCTGCGCCCGGGACGGTGGTGGTTAGCCCGGTGACCCGGAAGTTGATCCAGGGATATTTTGACTGTCATGACCTTGGGACACCTGAGTTGAAGGGCCTTGCCGCCCCCATGGCGGTGTATCGTGTGCTAGGAGAGAGTGGAGCCCAGGACCGCCTTGAGGTGGCGATGACCAAAGGTCTTAGCCCACTGGTGGGACGGCAAGAGGAACTACAAGAGCTATTACGTCTTACGGAACTGGCAGACGCCGGGCAAGGACAGGTAGTGGGGCTTAGCGGTGATGCCGGCATCGGCAAGTCACGCCTGGCGCAAGCGCTGAAAGAGCAGGTCGTCCAGCAAGGATTTACCGAGATCAAATTGCGTTTTTTGCCGCACTACCAGCATAGTGCGCTGTATCCGGTAATTGACTACTTACAGCGCGTGATGCAATTTAGACACGAAGATTCTGCCCAGGCGAAGTGGGAAAAACTGGAGCGGGCGCTGGCGGGATATTACGGTCTGCTGCAGGAGGGGATACCGCTGTTGGCGTCGCTGCTCGACGTGCCACTTCCTGATCGTTACCCACCCCTCAACCTGAGCCCGCAGCGGCAGCGACAAAAAATCACTGAAACGTTGATGGCCTGGTTTTTAGCCAAAGCGGAGCGACAAGCCGTGTTGATGGTGTGGGAAGATCTCCACTGGGCAGATCCATCCACCCTGGAGTTGCTGAGTGTCTGGATGGACCACATTCCCACCGCTCGTATCCTGATGCTGTTGACCCATCGGCCACACTTTACGCTGCCGTGGTCTGCTCGTCCATACCTCACTGAGATGCGGCTCGGCCGTATCTCCTCGGAACAGGCCGAGGTGATGGTGACCCAATTAGCCGGGGGCAAGGCATTGCCAGCCGAGATTGTCCGGCAAACTGTTGCCAAGACCGATGGGGTACCGTTGTTCATCGAAGAGTTGACCAAAATGGTGCTGGAGTCGGGGTTGTTAAAGGAGGAAGAGGAGCGCTATGTCGAGGTCGAGCCCTATGCCCCCCTGCCCCCGGCCATTCCTACCACGTTGCAAGATTCACTGATGGCGCGACTCGATCGTCTGGTGACGGCGAAATGGGTGGCACAATTAGCAGCGACACTGGGGCGGGAGTTTTGGTACGAGTTGCTCCTGGCGGTGGCGTCGGTGGATGAAGAGACGTTACAACAAGGGTTGCGGCGGTTAGTGGAGGCAGAGTTCGTCTACCAAAGCGAATCAGGACCGACGGCGACATATATTTTCAAGCACGCCCTCATTCGAGATGTGGCGTATGAGTCGCTTCTGAAGAGTACTCGTCAGCAGTATCATCAGCGGATTGCGCAGGTATTGGCTGAGCAGTTTCCAATGCTCGTTGAGACCCAGCCCGAACTCCTGGCGCATCATTACACCGAGGCTGGGGTCGCGAGCCAGGCGATTGTCTACTGGCAATTGGCCGGTCAGCGAGCCATCCGGCAGTCGTCCAACCTGGAAGCCCTTGAGCATCTCACCAAGGGTTTAGAATTGCTCCAGATGTTGCCGGACACGTCTGAACGCACGCGCCGCGAGTTGATGCTCCAGCTGTCTTTGGGCGCAGCGTTGATTGCCACCAAGGGGTATGCAGCGCCGGAAGTAGCCCATGCCTATACCCACGCCCGCGCCCTGTGCCAACAGATTGGCGAAGTGCCGCGGATGCTGCAGGTGTTGCTGGGGCTTGAAGCGTATTATGTCGTGCGGGCGGAACTCCGCACGGCATACGAGCTGGCGCAGCAGTGCGTCGATCTAGCCCAACAGGTGAAGAACCCAGCCCGTCTTCTGAATAGTCACCACGCCATGGGGTTGAGTTTGTTCCATCTGGGCGAACCAGGCGCCGCGCTTCCCCACCTCGAACAGGGCATTCTTCTCTACGATTCCCAGCAGCACCGCCCACACCATAATTTGCAAAATCCCGGGGTAGCCTGCCGGTCCTATGCGGGCTGGGCCTTGTGGCATCTTGGTTATGCGGATCAAGCCCGCATGCGGCTTCAGGAAGCGCTTAGCATGGCCAGAGGTCTGTCTCATCCCTATAGTATGGCGTACGTCCTGTGTTTTGCTGCTGGTCTGCAACAATTTTTGCGCAACGGGCCGTCCGCTCAAGAGGCCGCCGAAGAAGCTATTGCCATCTCGACCGAGCACGGCTTTCCGTTCTGGTTCGCCATGGGAACGTGTCTCTACGGCTGGGCTCTGGCCAAGCAGGGACAAGCAGAAGAGGGCCTGGGGCACCTCCGCCAGGGAATCACCGCCTGGCGCGCCACCGGAGCCGAACTGGCTCAGCCACATTGGCTGGCACTGCTGGCCGAGGTGTGTGGACAGGTGGATCAGGCCGAGGAAGGCCTGCAGGCCCTATCTGAAGCCTTAGACTTCGTGGAACGTTATGAAGAAGGCTACTATGAAGCCGAACTCCATCGGCTGAAGGGGGAATTGCTCTTACGACAGTCGATTCCGCTAGAGCATTTGGCTGAGAACTGCTTTCTCCAAGCCATTGACGTTAGCCGCCGCCAGCAAGCGAAATTGCCACAATTGCGAGCCGGGATCAGCTTGAGTCGGTTATGGCAACAGCAGGGGCGGCGCACGGCTGCCCGCCAACAGCTGGTTGAACTCTATGGTTGGTTTACAGAAGGATGGCATACGACCGACCTCCAGGAAGCCAGGGAGCTATTGGAGGAGTTGGCATGCTAAACCAGCCCCATCAGATTCGGATACCCGACTCCTGGAACATGCCGGGACGCGAGCTGGCGAGCTAACCGCTTTAGAGTGCCTGGATTTAGAGCGCCTAAAGAGTGCCAATCTCGTGCATTTCGCTTTAGAGACGTTGCCACGGCGGGGAAGGAGGATATGCTATCAGTCCCTTTGATCATCTGGCCGACACGGATGCGACACCTTCTACATTCGTCGATGTCCTCCGTGTGAGCGCCCAACACCAACCAAACCAGTGTAGCTATATTTTTTTGGCAGATGGCAAAACCGCCGAACACAAACTAACCTATGGCGAGTTGGATAGGCAAGCGAGAGCCATTGCCGCTGCCCTCCAGGCTTTAGACGTCACAGGAGAGCGAGCGTTACTTCTCTACCCGCCAGGACTCGCCTACATCGCGGCATTCTTTGGCTGTCTGTATGCCGGGGTCGTGGCGGTGCCAGTCTACCCGCCCCTGCCGGCGCGGCGGTCCCGGGACCAGCATCAATGGCTAGCGATTGCCAGTGATGCACAGCCTTCAGTCGCACTCACACTGTCTTCCATGCTCCCCAGAGTCTCAGAACTGTCCGCAGGGGCTGTGCATGCCCCGCCCCTGCGGTGGCTCGCCACTGACACCATGGCGGCAGAGCTGGCAGAGGTCTGGCAGCCACCGGTACTCAGTGTCGACACGGTGGCGTTTCTCCAATACACATCGGGGTCCATGGCTGCCCCCAAAGGGGTGATGCTGAGCCATGGCAATCTGCTGCATAATTCGGCACTGATTCAGCAGGCCTTTGAACATACTAGTAAGAGTCGGGGAGTCATCTGGCTCCCGCCATATCATGACATGGGGCTCATCGGGGGCATACTACAGCCCCTGTATGCGGCGTTCCCGGTGACGCTGATGTCGCCGACAGCCATGTTACAACATCCCGTGCGCTGGTTAGAGGCTATTTCCCGCTATCACGCAACGACCAGTGGTGGACCGAATTTTGCCTACGACCTGTGCATGCGCCGCGTCTCTCCCAAGCAGCGGGCAAGCCTCGACTTGCGGAGTTGGAACGTGGCATTCAACGGTGCTGAGCCTATTCGCTCCGAGACCCTCGAACGCTTTGCGGCATTTTTCGAGCCCTGTGGGTTTCGTCGGGAAGCCTTTTACCCATGCTACGGGCTTGCGGAAGCGACCTTAATGGTTTCCGGCGGTCGCAAGGATGCTCGACCAGTCATCGCTGGCGTGCGGCCGTCGGCGCTTGAACAGCATCGTGTGGTGACCGGCGACTCGCACGATGTGAATGTGCGATGGCTGACTGGCTGCGGACAGAACCTCGCCAATCAACGCCTGGTGATCGTCGATCCCCAGACCTTGACGCAGTGTTTACCAGAGCAGGTCGGCGAGATTTGGGTGGCTGGCCCAAGCATTGCCCAGGGATACTGGAATCGCCCCCACGAAACGTCCGATACCTTCCGGGCATATCTTGCGGACACCGGAGAGGGTCCGTTTCTGCGCACTGAGGACATTGGCTTCTTGCAGGATGGGGAGTTGTTCATCACCGGCCGTTCCAAGGCTCTAGTGATTATTGGTGGCCGCAATCATTATCCGCAAGATATCGAACGGACTGTGGAGCAGAGTCATACCGCCATTCGACCAAGTTGTTGTGCGGCATTTTCTATTGATATCGCTGGCCAGGAGCGATTAGTGGTGGTGGCGGAGATCCAACGCTCGTTACAGACCGCGGTTCTCCAGGACAGGGGTCCAGTGCCCTCCACGCAGACGAGCGGTGTGCCCCTGCCAGCTAGCGAAGTGGTGCGAGCGATCCGGCAAGCCATTGCCCGTGAGCACGATCTACAAGTCTATGCGGTGTCACTGCTCAAGGCTGGGAGTACCCCAAAAACATCGAGCGGCAAGATTCAACGGCACGCCTGCCAAACCCTCTTTTTGAGCGGGACTGTAGACATATTGGCACAATGGACCATGGGGCTGCGGGCTCCGGAGAACCCTGGGCAGACGCATGCTCATCCCATACACAAATAGGGCGCATGTCTCGGGTTATGGCCTCTCTTGAGGGAGACACACATGATATTTCAGAACAGGCGTTGTACCCCAGCCGAATTCAGATCGCTGCGGAGTGCCCCTAAGCCGTCAGCGGCACCATCGGCGACTGCTCTTGCCAGGCTTGAGCATGTGTGGAAGCTCGATGTGCCACTGGCCCTGGTGACCACTTTGTTGCCGGCTCTGGGACTCGTCATGGCCATTGTGCTTCTGTTGCATGGCTATGGCGGCCCGATTGAATTTGGTCTAGCGGCCGTCATGTATATTGCCACCATGATCGGTATCGATGTCGGCTATCATCGTCACTTCGCGCACGGGGCATTCAAAACGACGCTTCCTATCCGTGTCGTTTTCGCTATATTAGGCTCTATGGCTTTTCAGGGTCCGGTCATCTGGTGGGTGGCGACGCATCGCCGCCACCACCAGTTGAGCGATCAGCCAGGCGATCCGCATTCTCCGCATCGCTCTGCCGGTACGAACGACAATCAGCTGCGGGGATTCGTTCATGCCCATATGGGGTGGCTGTTCGATCCCACTTGTGTGCGAGCGCCGGGCTGGGCGCACTATGCCAGGGATCTCTATCGCGATGTGGCGATCTTTCAGATCCATATGTCGTATTTTTCGTGGTTGCTGCTCGGTCTTGCTTTGCCGGCGCTTCTAGGTGGAATAGTGACCTGGACCTGGACCGGGGTTGGGTTGGGCTTTCTGTGGGGTGGGCTGGTGCGGCTGTTTTTTTCGAACCACTTTTCCTGGGCTATTAACTCCCTGTGCCACTCCTATGGCAGTCGTCCCTTCGCCAGTCACGGCGATCAAAGCACCAACAACTGGTGGTTAGCCCTCCCGACGTTAGGAGAGTCATGGCACAACAATCACCATGCCTTCCCGAATTCTGCAAAGTTTGGGCTCACATGGTCGCAGCTCGATCCTGGGATGTGGTGCATCCGAGCGCTTGAAATGTGTGGTCTGGCTTGGGACATTAAGATACCAACATCGCGCCTGATCGAGCAAAAGACAGTCAGAAGAGCTGAAGACTGCGACCTGAGGGTGGAGGAATACGATGGCCAATGATATGCGGACTGCGGAAGCCATCCAGACGTGGTTGGTATCCCATCTCGTCGAAGAGAACGGCATTGCCGCCGAGGAGATTGATGTGCGGGCGCCGTTTGATAGTTACGGCCTGGATTCGATGATCATGGTGACTCTGACGGGTGAACTTGAAGATTGGCTTGGGTGGCAGCTCTCCCCCAATCTCTTATATGAATATACTTCCATCGAGGCGTTGTCGCAGCATTTAGCCCAGGAAGCCCAGAACCTCTACTAAATCCGGAGAGAGACACAGACAAATACCGGACGCCAGACAGCAGGATGGTCATAGCGGCATCGCCTGGTCACACGATCACAGGGGAAGAGACCGGCCATGAAAACGCCTGACAAGGGCGCCTCATTGCAGGCTATCCAGTATCACTACGACGTGAGCAATGACTTTTATCGGCTCTGGCTCGATAGCAGCCTGACCTATTCCTGTGCGCTTTGGGAGGACAACGATACCCTGGAGGCAGCGCAGGTGCGCAAGATCGATTGGCATGTGGAGCAGGCACGGGCGAAAAACGCCACACGTGTACTGGATGTGGGGTGTGGTTGGGGCTCGGTACTAAGGCGCCTGGTAGACACACACGGAGTCAAGCAGGCTGTCGGTCTGACCTTGAGTGAGACACAAGAGCAATGGCTCCGGTCGCTGTCGCAGCCGAGCATAGAGGTACGTCTAGAGAACTGGACACACCATATGCCACTGGAGCCCTACGAGGCGATTATTTCCATCGGCGCCTTTGAACATTTTACCAGGACGGAGTTATCCCCTGCCGAAAAAATTGACGTGTATCGCGCTTTCTTCTCACGCTGTCACGACTGGTTGCAGCCGGGAGGCTGGATGTCGCTGCAAACCATTGCCTATGGGAACCTCCGCCGCGGCAAACACTATACGAACCCGTTCATCGCCACTGAAATATTCCCGGAATCCGATCTGCCTCGCCTACAAGAAATCGCTGAGGCGACCGAGCAGCTTTTTGAGCTGGTGGTGCTGCGCAACGATCGTGCAGACTATGCGCGTACATGCCGAGTCTGGTTTGAAAGATTACGCGCCAACCGGGCACGGGCGGTAGAAGTCTGCGGAGAGGCCGTGGTGGTACGATACGAACGCTTTCTCAGAACCTTCAGCTACTCCTTCGAACTGGGGGCATTTTGGCTACTGCGACTCGCCCTCCGCCGTATCGACACCGTTCGCACCTGAGGCGGCTGGCGTTGAACGTCCCTGTCCTGCTAGACGCACTTGCCGTCTCTGGTGCGGAAAATCCTTGAGGTCCCAGACGAGCCCGGCACGACTCATGGCCTTGAGCAGGTAGTAACAGAAATCGATTTCCCACCAGACATAGCCTTGGCGACACGACGAGGGACAGTAATGGTGATTGTTATGAAACTCACCGAGGGAGGTGAGTCCAAGCAACCAGTGATTGCGGCTCCGATCCTCGGTGTCAAAGCGGCGATACCCTCCATAGCTGTGGCTCATCGACTGTATCCAGTGAGTAGTGTGCAAGACCCAGACGCTACAGAGACAGACGCCCCAAAACACCCCATGCCATCCGAACAGCCAGTAGAGCAACATGCCATGTAGAACGAGTACGGGCGTGTGGCCTTTCCAATCGTCAAGGAAACGGAGTTCGGCATACTGTGCAAAGTCGGGAACCTTCGCCAGATCTGTGGCCCGGTTCTTCCTGGCGAGAAACCAGCCCCAGTGGGAGTAGGCAAAGCCCTGATGGTGTGGAGAGTGGAGATCATCAGGCGTGTCAGCGTGCCGGTGATGCGTTCTGTGGGTCGCAGCCCACCACAGTGGCCCCCGCTGCATGGACAGCGTTCCTAGCAGCCCCAGCAAAAACTGCATGGTCCGCGAGGTTTTAAATGTGCGGTGGGCAAAATAGCGATGATAGCATGCACTCAAAGCTATCGCGCGGATAAAGTAAGTCCCTAGGCAGATGGCGATCCCTTCCTGCACCTCACCCGTCCAGAACACTCCGAGACACGCAAGATGTAATATGGCATAGCCCAGAGTCGCATCCCAGACAAAGTCGTGGCGGGTCAGTGAGGACAACGGATTCCTGAGAGATATGGCGGATTTTACCATCGCATTGACACTCCAGGCAAAGACCAGCTAAGTACGGTAGATACTATGCTTGTCGGTTGATTCCCTATACGGGTCACCGTTGGTCACCTTCTTTCATTGCCTTAAATCGATTAGTATCGAAGAGGAAGCCCATGACCACTGTAGCCCCCACAATGAGCATGATAACACAAGAGAGGGTGTCCTGTTGGCTTCGTCACAAATGTTGGCGTGTCAACAAATGCGGATGAGTCGCTCCTGAACGGACGAAATCTCTATCAAGGTGAAAGGCGAGTAGATGAAGGTTCTCATTTGTCTTGATTGTGATGGCACTCTTTTCACCACCGAATCCTTGATCCCACCGGTGCGCGTTGCGCAGAAGCCCGTTCCTTTGTCTCGCCTGGACGAACTGGAATCGGCTGGCGTGCAATTCGTGATCGTCTCGCCGTTTGCGGAAGGCGTGGACTATCCGGGCGGCATGTTAGTGGGCGCGATCATCATCGGTCCCGGATTGCCCCGCTTCGACACCGAGCAAGAATTGATTCGCGCCTATTATGATGAGCGCTACGACAGCGGCTTTGCCTATGCCTATCTCTATCCCGGCATGAACCGCGTGGTGCAGTCCGCCGGGCGCGTCATTCGCTCTGAGACCGACGTCGGCATTATTGC
>CAZCWX010000246.1:0-2615 GCA_964502465.1 uncultured Enterobacteriaceae bacterium
TGACCATCCCGTTGGATGGTTTTCGCCAGACGGGCTTTCTCGTTGTATTCAGGGTGTCCCGGAGTGATGGAATCGACGACTTGTTTGACTTCCCATTCGAGATTGGGCTCGAGCATGGAGCGTTGCCGCAGTGTCCCTCCACGCCAGGCAAAACGAGGTCGTCCGAATGGGGTCGTGCCGACGGTCAGGTCTGTTCCTCCGGGCGGCGCTGCCGGGCCCGAGGTTTTCAGGGTTGCCCGCCCCTTGACTGTGCCGTGGCAATCCTCACAGCCAATCTCAATTGCGTCGGCATATTCGCCATAGAGCTTGTTCCCTCCCCCATGCGCATCCCCAGAGAAATGACAGTCTACACAGTGCATACCTTTTTCCAAATGAATGTCCATCAAATGCACGGCTTTCTGAAACTTCTGTGGGTCAGAAAAATCGACACGGTTGCCATCCTTATCGAGCAGGTTGCCCTTCCGATCTCGCTTGAACACGCCTTTGAAGACCCAGCCATGGCCGTGGTAGTCAGCAAACTGGGTGTGTTGCAGTTGCGGATTGAGATCGGCGACCCGTGCCAAAAATTCGCGGTCAGACCACAGCCCTTTCACCGCAGCGCCTTCAGGGTTGCGATTGAGGGCGAGACGCTTTTCCTTTTCTGTCGGATATTTCTGTTCCTTCGGCCACATGAACTCGCCATCAGACTCGTAATCCCACATGTTAAAGCCATAGTAGGTGTTCACAAACTGGTTGGGTTGGTGCATGTGGCACACCATACACTGGCTGGACGGAATCGCCCGGGTAAGGACGTGTTGAATCGGATGTCCCGGTTCGTCCTTGCTGATGGTCGGATCGTTGGAGAAGCTTCTCCCCAGATGGCCATAGCGCCCATATGGACCAGAACGCACAGGATCCCGATCGTTAGCATAAATCGCATGACACGCGGTACAGCCACTGGAGCGGTAGTCTCCAGGATGATCGTTGGTCCCGAGGAATGACAGGTGGGGGTCGTTCAGGCGGGTTTTATGGAGGTTGAGCACAGGAATAGCAACACGCAGCCCAGTGCCGGGTCCGCGATTACTGACACGGATGTCAGGTTTTCCCGAGAGTTCGGTGCCAACGCCCAACAAAGGAAAGAAGTTGCCGATTTCACCAAAGGCTGAGGGGATGAACAGGCCTCCATCCTCAAAGGCGCGGAAGTTATCAGCGACCTGCAGGGTCTGCCAGGCCGGTAAGGGGAGCAGCGCAGGAACAACGCCTCGCGCTTTTTCCTCTTCAGTAGGAGGGGTCACGGGAATAATGGCTTGTGCCTTGCCATCGTGACTGTAACTTTCCCCAACCAGTGCCCATTTCGTTGAGATAATGCCATTCGCATAGCCCGCAGCTGCCCAAAAAATGGAGGACGTTGTCATAGGGCTCTTCTTGACCGCATTCACTTGCGATTGATGACACGTCCCACAGGATTCTTGCGCAACGCGCAGGTCGCCAGGGTTCATAAAGCGGATAAATTCAGGAGACTCGTGGTTCAAGAGTGTGTAGGTGCGCTCTGGTATTGCTGCACTCGGTTGCCCTTCTGCATTCACCCAGCGCTCCGGATAACGGGGCAGGACATGCGCTTGTTTCTTTATCGCCTCGTACTCGGCTGAACCCGGTGCCATCCCGGCAGTCATCATCGGGGCACTGTTCCCGCCGTGACAATCGACACAGCCGAGTGTCACAGCCGGAGAGGCGTGCATTGAGGGAAACTCGATGCCTACATGGCAGCTCAAACAGCCGGCACTCTTCTGATCGACCTCGACCTGTGACTGTTGTCTCGGCGCCGATGGTGCGGCAGCACTGGTCGGAGCGCTCTGATCAGTACCGAGAGACCCCACGGGGATCACACAGCTGGTTAAAGGAATGAGCCACAGGCAGGCACAGAGAACGAATAATGCTCGCCAGAGACGGAACAACCGGAATCGTACAGGTTGGGGCAACAACATCCCTTGGCCTCCCTAAAACATCAAAATCAGGTTGGTAAAGCCCAGGTACAAATTGCTTCGCGTCGCAAAAATGTCAGAAAATCCCCCCCCAGGAAAAAGTGTAGCAAACCCTGCGAGGAAAATCACATTATTGTTCAGGAAGGGACGGTACCGAGCGCCAACGCTGAGGTCCCAACCGATCTCTCGACTAATCGGTTTCTGAAATAATACGAATTCCAGCGTATCGGTGGTATCAAACATCAGGTAGTTGAGATTGAGCAACGTGGTCAGTTTAGGCGTGACCTCGAATTCGACTCCGGTATTGAAAATATGGATGCCTGGATTCACGAAATTTGGCTGACCTTGCTCTTTGCTACTGCGCATATCGGGCAGGAGGCTGCCCCGGTTGACCAAGGCGACACCAGGAAGGGCGAGGCGCACAGCCAGGCGGTTCCAATAGCTCAACCCCCCGCCAGCAAATTGGGGATTATCAAAAATGGCATCAAACCCACGCGCCTTGTTGTCGGATGGATCACTATCTCCCGACGCATAGAAATACGACACCTTCGGCCGTATCCAATTACTATCGATGGACAGTTCCAATGCCGCCATAAACGCGTCGATCGTCACGCTCCGGCCAGCAATAGGGTTTTTGCTATCGTGGCCAGTCAC
>CAZCWX010000247.1:0-4489 GCA_964502465.1 uncultured Enterobacteriaceae bacterium
GACCTTGGTCAGTTCTTTCTGATTGACGAGAAAGGCCTCATATGCCCTGCACGCCTTCTCCCAGACCGGGCGCTGGGTCTCGTAGAAATTGTGGATGGTTCCATAATCCTCACCGAGTCGCCGCAACTCCGCTTGCAGATCAATCAGCTTGTGCAGAAAGCCGTAACTCTCCTTCTCCGCCAGCATCTTGCCGATCAGGCTTAAGGCTATCGCGATTTTGTCCTTGCCCGGATAATTACCGGTGTCGGCCAGAGGCTTGTAGCTGCTCAACGAAACCTGCCAGTCTTTGAGCTTGTTCTGCAGGAAGGTGAACAGCGAGTCTTCGCTGTCAGGCCCCATCTCGTGAAATAATTCCTTGCCCACGGTGCGCGCATTTTGCAGGGCTCTTGGGTCGGAGGTCTGCCGCTTGACGATAACGATTTTCCGCCTCCTGGCAGGCGTGGTGATGGCCTCATAGACCTTATTGAGGGAAATGAACGCCCCATCCATCATCAGGTTGATCTCGCCGAGCACCAACAACCGGGCCACCAGGAGCAGAACTTCTTCGTCTGGCCAGCCGTATGGTCGGATCGCGTAGCGTTTCTCAATCATCTCGTGCAACACAATCTGACGGTTCGTACTGGCGCTGAGCCTGAGGTAATCGCGCAGGTCGTCGATCGCTGGTTTATTGCCTTCCTCTGTTTGCAAGGCGAGCGTCTGCTGGCCAATGTCGTTGCTGCGGAGAATCGCTTGTAATTCCTTCAGCGGCTCGGCTTGCAGCTTTTTGAGATACCCCATCTTGGTGAAGGTGTTCTGCACCAGATAGGCGAGGGCCTCATCCAGCGCGGCCATGGGTGTGGTCGCTTTGAGTGTGAGGGACTGGCCAGCGGCGTAGGAACCGGCTGCGGCTAGCATCTCACCCAGGAGAGTGGCCACCCGTCCCCGCCGTTCTTGATTGTCTTCAGCAATGTTGCGCAGGATACGCCTGGTCGATTCTGGTTGTGTGCCGTCGTTCTTGTGTCTGAGGTATTTCTCAGTTTGCAGGTAGGTGCGCAGGTCCCGCCCGAGCCGTTCATCATTCCCAAGGCGAATGAGCACCTGTCCGCCTTCCATCGTGCTCTCAAGAATACACTTGGCGTTATCGTATAACTCGTAGTCGTCGTTGAGCGGAGAGATGACCGAGACCTGGAGCGCGCCGTCTACCCGGTTGCCGACCGGATACAGATCACAGAGCCGGTTGAAGGTGAAATCCATCTTGTTGGCGGGATAGCGATATTTGCGTTGTTCTTTGAGGGCGTCGTTAAAAATTAGTTCGCCGAGCAACCTGGCTTCGTCCCCACCGTTCAGCTCGACATTCTTAATCTCGCGGTTAATGTCGCGCTCCTCGTTGGTGAGGAAAAAGTACACCTCACCATTGCGGCTGATGAGCGTTTCCTTTTCCAGCCGCTGCAGGCTGTCCTCGATCGCGCGCCGGAGCGCTAAGCGGTCAGCATCGATTTCCTCCATGCACAATGTCACCAGGTTATCAACGTTGCCCTTGATCTCTTCGACATAGCGGATGAGGAAAAGGACTTGCAGCAGGTCAATATCGAATGGCTGCTCCAGGCTCGGGTTATCCTTGGCCTGATCGATGGTGCGTTTGACCGCAGTGTCGAGAAAACTCTCGATAGAGGGGTAGAAACGATAGAGCGGCACCAGGATGCCGACGTCTTACAAGGCCACTTCTTTCCCTGCCGTTTGGAACGCGTCAAGGATTGAGCGTTCGCCGCGCGACAAGTGCAACCCCGTGGCTCCTGCCCGGCGAATCGCTTCGAAAATTTTCTGCACCAGTTGGAACTGGTAGGGGGCAAAGGGATAGTTGTTGACGAAATCCTCAGCGTCGCGGTATGGCTTGAGCGTCATGCCGCAGTTGACGAAGGTCAATTGGTTCTTAAGGATGTCGCCTTTCTCCTCGAAGAGTTTCTGCAGGTCGCCAACCACTTCCAGACGCTTGGCCAGCAGGCGGGATTGGATGACCTCATCGACGTTGGCGCTCGACAGCGACAACCGCGTCCTGAAACGCCCCTGAATTTTCGAGAAGTCGTTGGCCTTGGTCTGCTTCATCTCCCCCAACACCGCATCGATGTCTTCCTGCGAAGTGACAACGACCCAGGCACGGCCCTGGCAGAGGGTGCCGAGTTCCTCAGTGATAGTCTGGAGGCTCAGCATCAGGTGAGAGTCCGTGCCGATGAACTGACCCACTTCATCGACGAGGAAGACGAGTCGATGATCTGGTCCTTTGGCGTCCAGGTACTCTTTCACCCACTTGCAGAAGTTCTCGACGGTAAGGGCGAAGCTGCTTTCCGCGCCGTCGATCCATTTCTCAGCGGACTCCCGGCTCAATTTCAACGTTTCCGACAGGGCGGTGACGATTTCATCGCGGTGGAAATGGTAGGCGTCGCGTTCTTGGGTCCACTCTAAGCCAGTGGCTTTGCGGAATGTCGCGTGGAACTGTGGCAATTTCCCTCTGCGTTCGAGGTAGCGCTCCAGATGCGCGATGTGAGGGTGGTCGCCACTGTAGCCTTGCATTTCATTCAGGACTTTGAGGAACACGGCGAGGAGGGCGTCTCGGCCTGACCGATGATCCGCCTTGCTGTCGATGTTGAAGAGGATCACATCTGTGTGAGCCGCGACCGCCCGTTTGATGTCGCCCAAGAGCATGGCGTCGGTGATCTTGCTCTCGAAGAATTCCACGGCTCGCTTGCTGTGTCCATTGTGCGTGTGCATCCCGTTGCGCAGCAGATAGGAGAGCACCTTGATGAAATGCGACTTGCCAGAGCCAAAGAACCCCGAGACCCACACGCCAATCTTGCCAGCAATATCGAGGTTGTTGACGTGCGTGAGCGCCTCACAGTAGGCTGAAAAGAATTTATGCAAATGCTGATCGAGTTCTCTGGTGACGACGAACTCATCTAACTCCTGCCAGACGGAGGTGTCGTCTAACTGATCCGCTTTGACGACTCCATTGATCGGGCGGAAGATATCGCGTTCAAAAAGGTTCTGAATCTTCATATGTAGCCTCATCTATGGAACCAACTTGAAAGCGCGGTAGTAGTGGTGGTTTTTGAGCCTGCCGAACAGGCGTAACGATTGACCGTCATAGCGACCTGGGTAAAACATCACCAACGGGGTGCGGCCCATGATGGGGTGCAGATTATTGAGCAGCGTATGTGAGCGCAGCAGCGGCCAGACGCTGCCAACACCAGACAATAATACCAGATCATGCTGAGCCGGTTGGGCTACCTCAGCGAATACCGCAGCAAGTTTGTCCTCGTGTAAGGGGCCAGCCAGAGCTTTTTTGAGGGCGTCGTCTCCTTTTTCCTGCTGCATCTTGAGGGCTTTGTCGAGCAGGTTGCGGCTTCTGAGATAATCCAGCACCAAGTCGAACAGGTTGAGGTGTTTGACTCGGAGTCCTGGCCGCCGCTGTGGGATGTGGTCGAGCAGGAAGCAGACGTGTTCCCGCACGCGCAATTCTTCTTCGGGCGGGTACTCGAAAATGTAGAAAGCGATCTCGTTGCCGAGCCCTTTCCCGCTGAGAAAGTCGTCTGAGGTCACACGCGGCAGAATCTGATTCAGTTGCTCGGTGAGGCGATCACTCATGGGGACACCTGCAGACAACGCAGGACGTAGGTTTCGTTGTGATCATATAAGTAGCGGATTACCTGAGGAGCGATGTGGACTGGTTGCAACCGCAAGGTCCGCGTGTTTTCCAGGAACCCTGCCTGCGCAAGGGACTGGAAAACAGACGAGCGCAGCCGTTTTCTGGTGGACTCATTCCACAGCGGCATATCAGGATCACGCCCCCGACAATCGGTCAGATACTCTTCCCAGAGCGAGTGCGAGAGCACTGGGTGAAACAATCGGTACTGCTCCCGTACGACAAAGTCAAGAAAGTCGCCGAGCAACGGGCTGTGTTTGATCGCCGCCGCAAGGACGGCGTGACTGGCTATCGTGCTTGTGCCGTCTCGTACCAGTTTCCATAGGTCCTTCTCCATCGATGCCAAACGAGCACGAATAAGCCGGGCGAGCCGCACCGCAGTGGCTGGGTTGCGAGCCTGCAAGATGTTTTGCCCGAGAATCGCATCCTTCCATCCTGCTTCATCGAGCTCTTGCAATAACAGATCAGCGACAATGCGGCTTTCTGGCACCTTGAGTGCCCCGGCGGTCATATCTGCCCTATATCTCATTGGCGCGGCAAAGCAGGCTTATGCTGCCGGGCATACTTACCGTGACGGTTTGCGACCGGTCAACATATAGAAAATATTGCACACAACAATGAGCACAATGATCAGGAAATGCGTTGCCGATTGGGCATCCATCCCTGCTACGGCTTTTCCTTCTCTCTGTAACAGGACTTCGTACTCGGCGGCTCCACGCAGACCACCGAGCAGCCCATTGATCTGGCCGGTATCAAGCAGTGGATAAAAGCGCGGGACACTGACCGCGGTGCACCCTCCGCCCAGTTCAAAGC
>CAZCWX010000248.1:0-15000 GCA_964502465.1 uncultured Enterobacteriaceae bacterium
CGAGAGCGAGGATCGAAGGGGTAAAACTCACAGGCATGGAAGCGTCGCATCGCATCACTGTGTGACTATGAATACCGACTGGGGTTACTAACCCGGGAGCAATAGCTGCAGTAATTGACTTGCCGTTCTCTCCGAATCGCACGTACAGGCCACCTTCGTCTTGAGGACGGATCGGGTGAATCATGCCGCCGATTGAGGCCATACCGATATTGGTTGGTTGTCCCTGAGTGAGAAAAAGCTCCTTGAGTCGTTGAACTTCCCACAAAGCTCTGGCACCTATGAATTGATAATCGCACACGGCTACATCTATTAAAGCAACGTCTTCAAGTACGCCATGGCGGCAGAGGTTTAACCGCTTGGTTGGCTGCGTAAACTCCTCCCAAGAAAAGCGCCGTGCAGCGTAGTGACCAGCGGCTAGACCAGCGAGAGTTGATTCGAGGAAACGGGGGAAGGCGTTGTTTGTCCCTGTGGAGAGCGGAACCAGAGGCATTGAACCGCAGCCTTTGGCTACTACTCGACTCGTCCCATCGCCTCCGATCACAATCACACAGGCCACGCCTTGTTCATGCATGAGTGTAGCAGCACGAGTAGAATCTGCGGCTTCGTCGTAGACAGGCATTTCCAGAAAACGAGGATGAAGGCGCAGCGTGTCATGAATGCCAGCCAGGGCTTTCATCCCAATACCGACAGGGTCGGGGGAGAAGACAACTTCATTGACTCCAGTGCTTTCCAGCCCCAGGATCGCCCGGCGGACGATGTACACCTTCTCCTGGGTATCCAGAATGGAGCCGTGTGCGACGAGACGGCGAATGTCTTTCCCGGCACGAGGATTGGCAATGATACCGACGGAAGTCATATGCAAATTGCCTCTAACCTTCGCTCCTGTTCTAAAACAGTGCTAGTGCTGCGTCTCTGATTTTTGAAGGGTTAGGGAGGTAGTGATCTTCCAAGGTTGGACTGAACGGCACTGGCGTATGGGGCGAGGTAATAGTCTTGATTGGACCGTTGAGATAATCGAACCCTTTATCCGCTACAAGCGCAGCAATATCTGTCGCCATACTGCAGCGTGGGTGTGATTCGTCCACGACAACGAGCCGGCCAGTTTTTTTTACGGACTCCAGTACGGTTTCCTCATCAAAGGGGGACAGAGTTCGTGGATCTATGACTTCAGCGCTCTTCCCTTGTTTTTGTAGATCTTCTGCTGCCTTTAACGAACGATGGACCATCTTGCCGATGGCGATAATAGTCACATCAATGCCGGGACGTTTGATGTCTGCCTTGCCGAGCGGGATCGTGTATGGCTCCTCTGGCACTAGCCCTTTCATACCACCTAGAGTGATATCTTCAAAAAAAATAACCAAGTCGTCATCGCGGATCGCGGAAATCAGCAATCCTTTGGCATCATAAGGGGTCGAGGGTACCACGGTTTTTAAACCTGGAATGTGGGTAAAGAGCGAATAAAGGACCTGTGAGTGCTGTGCTGCCGCCCGGTACCCACCCCCATAAATGGTGCGGATCACTAGCGGCACTTTGGCTTTGCCACCAAACATATAGCGCAGCTTAGCGCCCTGGTTGAGGATCTGATCGAAACAGACCCCCATAAACCCAACGAACATCATTTCGGCTATCGGTCGCAGCCCGGTTACCGCGGCGCCTACTGCCGCACCGATAAATCCAGATTCACTGATCGGGGTATCGAGCACTCGTTCTCGGCCGAATTCTTTAACCAGTCCTTTGGTTACACCCAATACGCCTCCCCAGGCATCATCACCCTGTAAGTGTTCAACGTTGGCGCCGCCTGCAACATCCTCACCCATTAAAATCACTTTTGGGTCTCGCCGCATTTCTTGGCGCATCGCTTCGTTTAACGCTTGGTTAAAATTCAATTGTCGCTCTGCCATGTGCCCCTCCGGCTAAGGCTAGAGGCTGGAGGCTAGTTCCTCCTCCCCCCTTAAAACTAAAACTCAAATCTCAAGTTTCTAGTAACTCACGTACACGTCAGTGTACGTTTCTCGTACCTCTGGAAACGGACTTTCCTCAGCAAATTTCACTGCTTCTTCGATCTGGGCAGTAACACGGTCATCTATCGTCTTCAGGGCAGCCTCATTGACAAGTTTACGCGCGAGCACGTTGTCCTTAAACAGCTTAAGTGGGTCGCGTTCTTTCTGATACCTCTCGTTTTCTGTAGCAATTTTGTAGGTTTGTTGATCACCCTCATAGTGTCCGTAGAAGCGATACGTTTTGCATTCAAGCAAGGTTGGTCCTTGCCCCGCTCGCGCCCGAGAGATTGCTTCTCCTGCGGATTCGTACACGGCAAAGATGTCGTTCCCGTCTACGGTGACACCAGGCATGTTATACGCTGCTGCACGGTCAGCAATGTTCTCGACACTGCAATGGTAATGTGCTGGGGTGGACTCTGCATAGCCGTTGTTTTCGGCGACGAAGATCACTGGCAACTTCCAGATCGCTGCGAGGTTCAGGCTCTCGTGTAGGGTGCCTTGTTCAGCTGCACCGTCGCCGAAGAAACAAATCGTGACTTGATCTGTTTTATTGATTTTGGCGGTCAGTCCAGAACCACACGCGAGTGGCGGTCCTCCTCCGACGATGCCGTTTGCGCCCAGCATGCCTTTATCCATGTCGGCAATATGCATCGAACCACCTTTGCCCTTACAGGTGCCAGTAGCTTTGCCGAACAATTCAGCCATCATGCCACGCACCTCGACTCCTTTTGCGATGCAGTGACCGTGCCCACGGTGGGTAGAAGTCATGTAATCAGCGTCAGTGAGATGAGCGCAAATACCAACTGCAATGGCTTCTTCTCCGGCATAAAGGTGCACAAAACCTGGGATTTTACCCTTCCCAAACTCGACTTTCACGCGACTCTCGAAAGTACGGATGATCTGCATCTGCTCGTACATCCACAACAGTTTTTCTTTACTGACCTCCATTGCTCTCCCTCCTTTGGCTGAAGGCTATGTGAAAAGCTTGCCCGGCTTCATAGCATGAAATAAGCAGAGGGGAAACAGAAGAGGAAGCAAATACAAGAGAAAAGGTTGTTGGGAGGGGAGAAATCTCAGTTTCTACAGAAGCACCTTAGACCTGAAACGGGGTATGGAGGCTGTTCTCCTACCTGTTTTTTTCTGGCAGCCGGTAAGCAGTGCCCCCAATCAGGCGTTTGACATCGTAGTTCCATTCGCCCATCCATTTCTCCACGACACTGTAGGCTGGGCATTGGCCTTTCCACAATTCCTCGCGTAGGCGTTCGAGGTACATGGTTTCATTTTCTCCGGACTCGTTACACTGATCGTGACGCTCTAGGCCTTCCCACGCGATCAAAAGCAGTTCTTTCGCAAGGTCAAGCATGGTGAGCCCGCGTATCCGTGCACCGAGCGCTTGACGATGGACAGCCAAATAAGCTGCGCTCCGTTCTTCCCAGCTCCACTTCTTCACAAGATCCCACGCAGCCCAGAGCGCATCATTTTCATAGAAGATACCTTTGCATAAGGCAGGGACTGCCAGCATGAGTTCAAGCGGCTGATTATCGATACAACGAATCTCTAAGTACTTTTTGATGCGCACCTCAGGAAACAGTGTGGTGAGGTGCTGGCTCCAATCCTCCATGGTAGCTCGTTCCCCTTCGTGCCCCTCTATGAGGAAGCGACGGAAGGGAATCCCCGTCATATCGATCCAACGACCGCGGCGCACGATGAAATACATCGGTGCATTAAGCGCGTACTCAGCATAGTCTTCAAAGCTGGCGCGCTCAGAGAAGGCAAAGGGAAGAAGCCCGCAACGATGACGGTCTGTGTCAGTCCAGATATGGCCGCGCATTGTCATGAAGCCGTTCAGGCTGCCGTCAGAGATTGGTGAGTTGGCGAACATTGCGGTGATGATGGGGACAAGGCCCATGGCAACACGAAACTTCATCATCGCATCCGCTTCGGTGCTGAAGTCAAAGTTGACTTGGATTGAGGTGGTCTGCTTCATCATACGGTGGCCAAGACGACCGACCTGTTCCATGTACGGTGCCATGAAGCGATAGCGCACCTTAGGGATCCACTGGATATCATCGAGTGGACTTACTGGCTGCATACCGAGATTCAGGAAATCTAGATTAAGTTCGTCGCCTGCAGTAAGCAGATGGGTCAAGTAATTCCACAGTTCTTTCTGGGCGCAATGGATGGTTTTGCATTGTTCACCAGAAAGTTCGACTTGAGCACCAGGTTCGAGGGCGATGTTGGAACGCACTCCTTTCAGCGCGATAATGTGCCCTTCTTCTTCCTGAGGTTCCCAACCAAGACTATCAGCCAGACGATAGAGGAGACGCTCGATACCACGTTTGCCAAAGTAGCGGGCTGCTCGGCCACTACGACGCGAGACACCGGCCATTTCATACTCGGTACCGATTCGCCACGCTTCACGTGGTTTGCCAGCCTGGTAGAAATAGTCGATAACTTGGGATTGGTTTTCAATAACCTGTGCTGTTTCAGGTCCCTCGACGTATTGTGACATAATCCCCCCCTTCGGACACTACCCTCCGGCTGCGAATCGGCCCTAGGGTAGCAGACAAACCCGCTAAGGCAAGAGGTTTTTGAGTAAGATCCGTATTGCGTAGCTGTGGTATCTCCTTAGCGTCTCCCAGCTCACTGCTGGAATGCAGGAGAACAAAATCTGTCCCGAAAAAGGAATGTCTAAGGAATGCTTTTTCTGGCTCAGCAGTTAGTGAATGGACTAGCCGGAAAGCACTTTATTTGAAAAGGAGGAAGAGAGGAGTGGAGGCGGGAGTTAATAAGGGAATGGGGGGACATCTCCCCATTCCTACCTTTTCTCTTGTTAAGTCGAGAGCGCGGTGATTTCTTCCTCAGCCAGGTAGCGGATGTCAGCGAAGTTTTCTAGCGAATCTTTGCTGACCAAGAAAACCGCTCGTATCCCAAGGGGGATGATCACAAACCCTTCTCGTTTATTGACAGCGGGAAGCGGACGTGTCCAACGCCTCGAGATAAACAGTGTGACCTCTTCGCTCCTATTCCGGTAAACGAGCTGAACAAACAGACGGCCGAGCGGGTAACAAATGCGCGCGCCTTCTAAGTGAAACCCTGCCGGCGCTAAGTTAGGAAGGTCAGTCAAGCCTTCCCGATGCAGTACGTTTTTCAAGCTTTGAGGGTCAAGCCAGGACAAAGAAAAAGGACGTGCCGTGTTCAGTTGCATCTCTGCAATCAATGCATCGCTAAAGGCGGTGACTTCTGGGTCAGTTGGAGCCGAGAACAGTTGGGGGCCAATGACAAGGAACAGGATTGCCATGGCGGCTACTCCTACTCCTCGCCAACGGCGGGCCCATGTCCAGGGAGAGAGTATAGCTATAATATCGGCACGTAGCTCATCGCCACCTTCAATTGGTGCCCGCCCTACAGCCTTAAGCTCCTCATCGAAGCTCCGCATCTCCTGCATCTCTCGCTGACAGGGGGCACACACTTCAAGATGTTCGGCCACAGTAAAAGCATCATGAGCACCAATCTCATTATCGATGAAAGGGCTCAGCAGTTTGCGGATATCTTTACATTCCATGGCCTGAGGTCCTTTCTTGACCTTTGACGGCTGGGGCGATGAGATACCGGCGGAGTTCACGTCGTGCCCGGTAGAGCCGTGACATCACTGTTCCCATAGGAATATCGAGTATCTGAGCCGCTTCTTTATAGGCAAAACCTTCAACGATCACGAGCCACAACACATCACGAAACTCTGGAGCTAAGCGATTGACTGCAACAAGGATATCCTGCCGTTTGCCTCTCTCAATATCGGGAAAGAGAGGGACCACTTTGCTTGACGCCTCGACATCCTCTGCTTCAGCTAAAGGGTCTCGTCGTTTTTTTCCTGCGGATTTCTTCAAAACGTTGAGGAGAATCCTGAACAGCCAAGCTCGACAGTTTGTTTCTGGTTGGTAGGTACGGAACGAACGCCAGGCCCGCAGGTATGTTTCCTGTACTGCATCCTCAGCTCGGGCCCGGTCGCTACTCAGGCGGACTGCCGTCCGCATTAGCGATTCCAGGTGGGGGATCGCCTCATTCTCAAACGATGCCCGATTACGCACCCGTACGCCCTCCTCTGGTGAGAAATAATACCTCACAGCACTATTTTATTCCCTTCTACACTGCCCAAAGCTCCAGGCAGGCTATAGGCAGAGATAGAGCCGGCCACTCTCAACCTTCACTTGGTAAACCGTTGCCTGAACTGGACGTTGGCTACTGCCGTCACGTAAATCGAAACGCCAGCCATGCATAGGACATTTTATACCGCCTACTGAATCGAGGAAACCACGAATCAGGGGGCCGCCGCGATGAGGGCAGCGGTTCTTGATGGCATAGAAGGTTCCATTGAGGTTGAAGAGGGCGACCTCGATGTTGTTGACCCTGGCAAGCTTGCGGCCGCCGGGTGGTAGTTCTTCAAGTCGGCAGACCTCAACCCAGTTTTCAAGATTCATTTTTAAGGAGCATACCCCCAGAGTCTGACCACCTCCAGGGGGTCAGACTTGTGGTAAGCTACATACTTCAAGAGAGTATCAAGCCCATCGCAGGTGCGTTCCAGGTTGGTTTCCATCCCAGGAAAATCGCCCCATCCTTGGGGATTTTTTGTGTCGACGATCCAACGTAAACCACGAGTAATTGCTGATTTCCCTCGCCCATCCTTCAGAATGCGAGTGACAACCATCAGGGAACGTGTACAGTCCATGGTATGATCGACGTTCTCGCCATCCCATGAGCCGTCTGGGGCCTGGAGTTCGTAGAGCTTTGCGGCCCCTTTTGCGCACGATTCACGTACCCCATTCACGCGGTTATCGATCACCAAGTCAGCAATCAGTGCGTCCTGGATGAGGTGTGCAGTGATCTCTACGCCGGATGGATGAAAATCGTCGTCATACCATCCTCCGTCTGGATTCTGCTGATCGATAATAAAACGAACTCCTTGTTTCCAGGCGCACTGGACGTCAGTACGGCGGTAGGTCTCACCTAAAGCCATGACAACGTTGAAAAAGCTCACGGGATGGCTGGTTGTATCAAGATCTGCCCAGCGGGGGTCTCTCCAACGACCGTCGCTTTGCTGGGTATGTAAAAAATAATCAATGGCACACCGCACCGAGTAGGTGAGTCGCTCATGGTCAAGTAAACGGTTCCCCCGGAGGAGCATAAGCCCACAGAAGGCAGAAACCCACACAGTGCTTTCTTCGTCGGCTGAGAATGGACTCCAGCCACCATCTGCATTTTGACAGTCCACCAAGGCGAGATAGTCAGAGAGAAAATCTGAGGTTGTGCGTGCGTGCAACAGTACGCGTAAGGCATGGGCAACCAGTTCCAGGTCTTGGGACCCAATAGTGAGACTCCAACCGTTTCGCTCTTGTAGGAAGAAAGCGTACTCGTCTTTAATCAGGTGATCGATCCGTTCCGGGTGCATCTGTCGTTCCTTATTCCACCAGCTATCAGCATTCAGCCCTCAGCGGTCAGCCTCTGCGAGGAAAAGGGGAAAAGGAGGAAAAAAGAATTTTCGACTCACCGATTCTCCGGTTCCTGGTCTTCCGAGTTGAAAGCTGATTGCTGACCGCTGCTTATTTCACCTTCGCCCAGGCGCGGCGGTAATCTTCAAAAGTATCAATCTCCAGCCAACCTTTGTAAATATCTACGCATGCCACCCCTCCGCCACAATCGACAATCTCCTGCAACATATCGGTAAATGCCGCCTTTTCCAGAGAGTCCGCTTCATGGAAGCTGCGTTCCTGGAAACGCTGATGGGTCTGATGATAGACCGTGCGCAGCAAGCGTGCCCCTTCTTCCGAGAACATTGCTAAGCCAACAAACTCTCCATCCGCTTCATTAGGAGACAGATGTCGGCCGATGTGGGCAAGGGTGGTCCCTTCTGCAGTTGGTAGAAAGCGATACCCAGTCTGAGGCGGTTGATGTGTCCTCACCAGATCGGGCTTCCTCGTGCGCAGCTCTTCTTGCGTGTGCACGTGGTCGTTCCAGGCTCGGTCCACCACAATGCTGATATCAGCCTGTGACTTGAGCAGTTTTTCTACAATAGCCGGGTCAAAAATGATATCAGAGTAGAGAAACAGAAACCGCTTATCCATTTCTGCTTCGGCAAGAAAAAGAGAGACGAGTTCTCCTGTGTCACGGAAGCGGTCATTGTCATAATAGCGGACATTAGGGAGGTTAATCTGTTCCTTCCGGTAGCCTCGGACTACCACAATGTCTTTGACCCCGCAATCGTTAAGAGCTTGAATCTGACGTTCTAAGATCGTCTGACCTTTTATTTCGAGCATCGCTTTGGGGCGGTCTTCGATCAGTGGCATGAGTGCCTCCTCAAAACCGGCAGCAATGATAATCGCTGTAACATTGTGTCCACCAGGTAGGAGGAACTTTTGTTCATTCTCTTGTAGAGCAGGTACTCCAACCAGTTCGTAAATTTCAGGTAAAGGAGCAATGTACTCATCCACTGCTGCCGGCCGGCCTGCGCGTTTGAGCATAATCAGGGCCTCACGCATTGCCTTGACTGCGGCGCGCAGTGCCTGATTGGCAAAAATGACGAGCTTAAAGCCAGCGGCGGCGAGGTCATTCGCAGTAATACCAGCGTAAGTCGTCGGCACTGCTACAAGAGGACAGCGATCATCCCATGCTGCGGTGAAGTCTCTCAACTCGTCAAAGGTCGAGGACTTCGAATGGACGAGGACAGCATCGGCTCCAGCCTCAGCATAAGCACGCGCGCGCTTCAGAGCCTCTTGCATACCCCAACCGGCGATAAGTGCCTCGGTGCGAGCGATGACGACGAAATCCGGATCGCTCTGAGCAGCCTTGGCCGCTTGAATTTTGCGGGCGTGCTCTTCAACGGGCACCAGTTCGCGCCGTACTCCCGCGTAGAAGCTGCATCGTTTGGGAAAAATATTGTCTTCGATGCAAATTCCAGCAACACCTGCACGTTCATACTCCGCAACGGTACGCATGACGTTAATGGCGTTGCCGAAGCCATTGTCACAGTCAGCGATAACTGGGATACGGATTGCGTCGATCATGCGCCGTACGGCTTCAAGGGTTTCACTCATAGTGAGAATATTGGCATCCGGTAATGCATTCACCGCAGAAATGCCGAACCCGCTTGCCCAGATGGCATCAAAACCAGCTTCCTCGGCGAGCTTGGCAGATAAAGCATCATGAGCGCCCAGGACTAACGCTGGTCCTGGGCGGCAAAGCAGGGCACGAAGTTGAGCACTCACTGAAGGTGTGGGCATAATGGGCAAACTATACGGTCTCAGGTATAGAGCCGCAAGACCCTGAACCTGTGACAGTTCTTGGTCCCGCTAAAGTCAGCAAAGACAATTCTCAACTCAGGACCGAAGTTTCATTAGTCGCTGCACATGGGCTTTGTCCGCCATAATGTCATTCCGCGCTGCCAGTAAGACCCTAGCCATACTATCCTCATAGTGGGGCAATGTTTTCTCAATCTGAGATGCTCGCAGGGAAACCGTCAAGAGCTTTGCTGCTTCAAAGGTTCAACTCATTGCAGATCTCGGAGGGCGCTCTCAATCTCGTCAAGGCGGTCCTCGAGCACTGACGGATTGTCGATCGGAAAGATAGCACTTTGGGAACGGTCGGGATCACGCAACCAAGCCGCGAGAATCACACTGGAGTCGATCTCTTCTGGTCGCAACGGAGTATCCCGGTCAAGTGCAAACTGCTCTCGCGTTAGAGCAGCGAGACACGCCAGATCCTCACGTGTTCGGACCGGACCGCTAGCAATCAGACGGCCATTGAGGACCAAATACGCCTGCGCCGCGCCAGGCTCTCGACTTGGGAGTAGAAGGAATGCGTGGGCCCGAGTCACGATCCAATGAAAGCGAGAATGAAGGTGCAGGATTTGATCAAGGAGCTGGATATCATGCTGGATACGAGCAGCACTCTCGAAACGTAGATCCTTGGCCAGACGGTCTCGTTTTGTCAAGAGCGCGTCGCGCAGGCTGGTATCTTCACCATTCACAAAACGGAGGAAGGCTGTGACCTGCTCTCTATACGCTTCGCGTAAGACGCGCATTGCGCACGGCGCCATACAAGCGCCAATCTGGCCGCTTACACAAGGGGAAAAAGTGAGATCGGGGATCAAATTGCCGTGGCAGGTGCGGAGGCCGAACAGCCGGGCGAGCAATCGCTGCGCCTTTTCAGCAAAATCCCGACTGTGAAATGGGCCGATATAAAGCACCCGGTCGCTCGCAGGCTTGGCAGTGACTGCCAGACGTGGGTAAGGGTGACTGACTGTGAGCTTGAGAAAAGCGACCCGGGGGAGGTGCTTCGACAGGCGGTTGTATGGGGGTTTGAGGGTGCGGATTAACTCGGCTTCACGCAGGGCAGCCTCCAACTCTGAGCCGGTCTGCTCGTGGGTAACCTCACGGACATTGCGCACAAGGTCGAGCACTTTGTCGCTGTGGTTTGAGGAGTTGGTGAAATAAGACGAAACCCGACGACGCAGATTCTTGGCCTTGCCGATGTAAAGCAGACAGCCTTCGCCATCGAGCATGCGGTAGACTCCAGGGCTATCAGGCAGGTGCGCAAGAGTGGGCCGGGGCAAGAAGAACTCGAAACGCCGTCCATCGCGAGCACTATTCTGAAAATCGAGCACCTCGCCGAGAGTTCTCGTACCTTGGGCGAGGAGTTTTTCCAGAAGAATGAGGAAAACTTCAGCAGTGATACGAGCATCACCTTGCGCACGGTGGCGACCTGAACAAGACACGCCGAGGCTTGAGGCAACAGCGTCGAGTGAACGGGAACGGAGTCCGGGGAGAAGCCGCCGGGCAAGGCGTAAGGTGCAGAGTGAAGGATTGAGGAGCGGAGTGGAGAGGAGACGAAGAGCGTCAAAGTTGAGAAATCCACGATCAAAGTCCGCATTGTGGGCAACGATCGGTGCGGAGCCAAGAAATGTCCACAGTTGTGGAAAAATGGCGTCAATGCGTAATTGATCATATAACATATCATCGGTAATGCCTGTTAGTCGAGTGACCGCCAATGGGACGCGCCTGCCCGGGTTCACGAGAGCATGGAATTCTGCGCTTGGGCAGCTATTTTTGATCCGTACTGCTGCGATTTCGGTGATTGCCGCCGCACCAGGCTTGAGGCCGGTGGTTTCCAAGTCGATGATAACAAACTCAGTGTGTTGTATGGACTGGTGCAGGGCACTGTGAACGGTCGCATGCCAGCGGTTCGTGGCAGGATCGTAAAAGAAACAGGGGTCCGCTCCCAATGCGGAGTGCAGGAAGCGAGAACCAAACTCGAAGTTGCACTCAGGTTGGGTTCCAGGACCTGCTGCGGAAGTAAAGAGGAGGCCCAACAACTCTACTGGAGTTGCACCACCAGACCGCTGGACCAGATAGTCGTATAATTTCTGCCTCACTGTCGTGCAGATCTAAGCCGTGAGCGTGAGCAAGCGGTTTTTACCAATACACCGACCAATGTGAACAATGTCCGTTTGTGCTTCAGCAGGCTTAGCGCGAACGAGTTTTCCATTTCCTTAACGATTGCAGCGCGAAGCATATTCTCGGTTCTTAAGTGAAGCGTTCGTTACTCTCCGGCAATGGTCATACGTGCAATCTTCAACGTAGGCGCGGCAATGGTGCCGCGCAGTTCCAGGTCATTCCCAATCACCTCTATCTTCTGAAACATATCGAGGAGGTTCCCGGCAATCGTAATTTCCTCTACTGGATAGGCGAGATCTCCATTCTCAATCCATAGTCCAACTGCTCCGCGGGAATAATCCCCCGTAACCGGATTCACACCAAATCCTGACAGCTCAGAGACATAGAGACCAGAGTGGACCGAGCGAATAATCTCTTCTGGTGAAGTCACTCCAGGTTTGAGAAAAAAGTTCGTTGGGCCAGCAACAGGAGCGTCAGCAAAGGATCGACTCGCGTTGCCAGTAGACTGGAGTCCAAGTTTGCGGGCTGAGTATGTATCGAGGAGATAACTAGTCAGAATACCATCTTCGATTACCGAGGTGCGGCGAGTAGGAAGGCCTTCTCCGTCAAACGGTTTCGAGCCCAGCGCTGTAGGAATGCGGGCATTATCATCAATCGATATACAAGCTGCAGCGACTTGTGTTCCAAGCTTGTCCAACAAGAAAGAGGTCTTGCGGTAAAGAGCTGAGCCCGAAACCGCACCCGCGAGGTGACGAAGTAAACTTGCAGCCGTTTCTGGATCGAACACCACCGGAGCCTCTTGGGTTTTGACCCGTCTTGCTCCAAGACGGCGTACAGTGCGTTCTGCAGCTTTTTTCCCGACCATAGCAGCCGACTCTAAGCCGTTCAGTTTGCGATGCGAGGAATACCAGTAATCGCGTTGCATTGCGCCATTCTGCTGAGCGACTGGAACGGCACTGAGAGAAAAGCTTGTTGTATAATAGCGTCCGAGGAAACCAAACGAATTGGCATAAAGCACCTCACGGGAGCTATGAGAAAATTCTGCTCCCTCGGAGTTAGTGATTCGAGGATCTAAACTTAACGCAGCTGACTCAGCTTCACATGCTAACGCAATTTTTTCTTCTGGGGTGAGGTTTGCATTGAAGTCGGCAAGGTCGAGGTCGGGAAAATCCTTAGCGAAGTCCTCTGGAGAGGGCAAACCAGAAATCTCATCTGCTGCGGTTGCTTTGGCTAGCTTAACAGTCTCCTCGACCAATACGCTGAGGGCCTCAAGGCTGAAATCTGAGGTTGAGGTGATCGCACTCCTAGAGCCGACAAAGATGCGGAGGCCCAGGCGTTTCTCTCGAGCGTTGTGGACCTTCTCTACTTCTCCCAAGCGGACACTCGCAGAGAAAGATTCTCCTGTAGCAATAAGGATATCTCCTGCTGTTCCGCCAAGATGTCTGGCTTGTTGAAGCGCTTCTGTAGCAAAGTTTTCGAGTTGCATCTGTTCCCCCTATGCTTGCGTACCACCAACAGTGAGGCTATCGATGCGCACAGTAGGCAACCCTACACCCACGGGTACGGACTGACCTTCCTTCCCGCACGTGCCAATTCCCTCGTCGAGTTTGAGATCATTCCCGATCATGGAAATACGGGTCAGAACTTCAGGTCCGTGCCCGATCAGAGTCGCACCCTTGACGGGATGTGTTATCTTGCCATCTTCTATGAGGTAGGCTTCGCTAGCGGAGAACACAAACTTCCCGCTCGTAATGTCGACCTGTCCACCACCGAACGACACAGCGTAGAGGCCGCGCGGAACTGACGCGATGATATCCTCTGGGGTCGAATCCCCTGGCAGCATGAATGTGTTTGTCATTCTGGGCATTGGCATGTGGGCGAAGCTCTCGCGTCGGCCGTTGCCAGTGAGAGGCATTTTCATAAGCGTCGCGTTCAACCGATCCTGGAGATAGCCTTTTAAGATTCCTTTTTCTATTAGGACTGTCCGGCTCGTTGGGGTGCCCTCATCATCATAGTTTAGTGAACCCCTACGATTGGGTAGAGTCCCGTCGTCTATGACGGTACACTGTTCTGACGCAACCTTCTTTTCTAGGAGATCGCTAAAGGCCGACACTTTTTTACGGTTAAAGTCTCCTTCGAGGCCATGCCCAATTGCCTCGTGAAGAAGAATACCTGGCCAACCGGGGCCAAGCACAACGGTCATAGTCCCTGCAGGTGCAGATACTGCTTCGAGACCTAGAATGGCTTGACGAGCCGCCTCACGAGTGAAAGTCAACCATCGGTCCTGCTCGAACAGAAAATTAAACTCTACTCGTCCACCTCCTCCATAAGTGCCCTGTTGGCGTACTGTACCTTGTGCAGCAATGCAGGTGACCTGTAAACGTAGAAGCGGCTGACTATCTGCTACCATCATACCAGCGGAGCTGAGGATGAGGATATGTTTTTGCTCGACTGACAACGAGGCGATCACGTTGACAATACGTGGATCATATCGATGTGCTTCTTCATCGATACGTTGCAAAAGAATAATCTTTTCGCTTAGGGGAGTCGCTATCGGAGCAGAAATGAGTGTGTATAGGTTGCGCTGGGTAGCAGGCCCGTTCAACGCGATAACTCGTGTCTCGCCAGACTCGTGGGCGATTGAGCGAGCCATGCGTGCCGCGAACTGAAGAGTATCGAGCGTAATATCGTCGGAGTGTGCATATCCGGTTCTTTCGCCAGCAAGCACGCGCACTCCAGCGCCTTGAGATATACTCCGGGCAGTTTTCTTCACTAAGCTTTCTTCTACAGTGAGTGTTTCTGAGGTTCGTGCTTCAAAGTATATATCTGCGTAATCGGCTTTTTTCTCCAAGGCCGTTTCGAGAACATGCTCTAATTGGTGTGAGGTAAGATCGTACTTATCAAGAAAAAGTCCCTGTGCGAGGGGGGGGGTGTTGTGCATAAATCTCCTCGGTTTTATAAAATGTAAAAGTCTTTCCTATCAACCATATAGGATCCGAACACCGCCGAAAAATTTGTAATGAGGGATTAAAGTTTCTCAAAATCATAGCAAAGAGTAAGCATGTCTGGGAATATGCTGCTCGCTTCTACTGCCTCTTTATCTGACCGGAATAACCCACGGTCCTCCCAGAGCGGGGCTGAATCATAGAACCATGGAGTTAAATTGCCTGCCTCGCAAAGTAAGGAAACTAGGCTCTTTCTGACAATAGGGTTCGTGCTTATATTATGTTTGTCCCCATCTCGCGAGCTGGGAGGTGTCCGCAAGGAGGCCGCTCATGTACCGTTACGAACTCACTGACGTGCAGTGGGAGTAGATTATTCCCTTCTTCCCCGATCGTTATCACCACGGCGGGGCCGGACGCCCCTGGAGGGAGCATCGTCCCCTCGTCAAGGGTATCCTGCGGCATGTGCACACCGGCGCGCCCTGGCCGGATACGCCTGCGCTACGGGCCGTGGTAGACGGTCTATGATCGATCGCTTCAATCGCTGGCGCAAGGACGGAACCTGAGCCAAGATCCTGGATACCCTGCTCTTACGGCTCGACCAAGCGGGGT
>CAZCWX010000249.1:0-3180 GCA_964502465.1 uncultured Enterobacteriaceae bacterium
GGCTGGATCGCCGTTATGACACTGCTAACCCAACCAAATGAAAATGGATTACCATGGCCCTCGACCCGATTTGCGGCATGACAGTGAACGCAGCGTCCGCACTGGGCGCCGAGCGTGCTGGACACATGTGCTCCTTTTGCGGCGAGCACTGCCGGCAGAAGTTTCTGTCAACGTCCGCTGCCGCCAAGCACGAAGAGAAGCCACCAGGCAAAGCCATTTACACCTCCCGATGCACCCGGAAGTGCAGCAGGACCATCCCGGCGATTGCCCCAAGCGCGGCTTGGCAAAGTCATGGGCCGGTGGCTCGGAGCGCAACTTTCTTCGGCAATCATCTATTGAAAGGAAAAGAGAATGCCCGTAGTTCATCGTGAGCGGCACCGGACACAGCATATAGGCTGGCTCCGCGCAGCCGTGCTGGGCGCAAACGACGGTATCGTCTCAACCGCTAGTCTGGTTGTTGGTGTGGCCGCGTCAAATGCCACCCATACCGGAGTGTTGGTGGCCGGGGTCGCAGGCTTAGTTGCCGGAGCCATGTCTATGGCTGCGGGTGAGTATGTTTCGGTCAGCTCTCAGGCAGATACCGAGGAAGCGGACATCAAACGTGAACGAACAGAACTCGCCACCAATGAAGATAACGAGGGCAAAGAGCTTGCCGCCATCTATGTCAAACGGGGGCTCGATCCAGCTCTGGCAAATCAAGTCGCAGAACAACTAATGGCTAAAGATGCACTTGCAGTACATGCCCGCGATGAACTAGGCATCTCAGAAACCATAAGTGTCCGGCCTGTTCAAGCGGCGTTTACTTCCTCCGTGACGTTTGCAGTTGGCGCCGCACTACCTTTACTCGTAGTTGTCATCACGCCTGCCACTCGCCTCATACTACTTGTTGCTACAACTTCGCTATTCTTTCTCGCACTTCTAGGCGCCTTGGCGGCTTATACTGGAGGTGCGCGCATCCTCATCGGCATGGTGCGCGTCACATTCTGGGGAGCACTGGCAATGGCAGTAACGGCTGGCATAGGAGCATTATTTGGAACGGCTGTGTAAAGCTCGTATTGGCATAAGGCGTGAGTAATGCGCGACCTCCTCATCACCAGACAGGAGGGGAGTCGCGTTGACCTAAAATAAAATGAACCTTACTCATTCATCTTCACATCACTTAGGCCCTCAGGTGCTCGCACTGGTCGGTTGGCTGGCGCTATGTTTCGCTGCTTCCGGCACAGCGGTTTTCGTTTCGGTCGATGGTTGGTATGCCGGTTTGCTCAAGCCGTCGTGGAATCCGCCGGCGTGGGTCTTTGGCCCCGTTTGGACGTTGCTCTATGTGATGATGGCAGTCGCGGCGTGGCTGGTCTGGCGCGAAGGGGGGTGGAAAGAGCAAGGGCGGGCGCTTGGATTGTTTCTGCTGCAATGGCTGCTGAACGCGCTGTGGACGCCGCTGTTTTTTGGCATGCACCGTCCAGGGCTGGCTTTCGCGGAAATCATCCTGCTTTGGTTGGCGCTGGCAGCGACACTGGTTTCGTTCTGGCGGGTGAGGAGGCCGGCAGGCGTTTTGCTGATGCCTTATCTGGCGTGGGTAAGTCTCGCGGCAGTGCTGAACTTCACGATCTGGCGATTGAACTCCTGAGGTATTGCGCCTGGTCATCCCATTGCGCCGTCGATATACGCTAGCCGACCCGATTGAAGCGCAGTTGGCGGTAGGATCGTGGAGGGTGCTCGTGAAAATTTTGATCGCGCCTTGCCTGTCCCGCGCGGTCAAAGAGTGAAAGTGAAACAGACCCAACTAAATATACCCATGAAAACTAACTATATTTCTGAGCCTCTCAACTCCAGCCTGCGCGCCGCCTCTCTTGGCTTGGTGTTCGCCGTTCTCACCATTCTCTTCGGCCAGGGCTTGGGCATCGTTTTCGGACTCAACGAGGACGCCCGCGCCCGCCGGTTGGAGCGTTTTCTCACCCAGACTCTTTTCACGACCGAGCAGTTTACCGGCCTCAAAGGCAAGCTCGTCAGCCTTGAAGACGCGTTGAACGGCTGTGAGCGTATCCTGCGCGATGAGTTCAAGGACTACCTGGAGGGCGCGCTCTACATGATCGGGGCGATTGACGAGGCGAAGAAAAAGGCCCCACCCGACAAACCGGCAGCCAAAACCAAACCCGAGTTCAAACTGGAAGTCCAAACGGAGGTCGCGGCCAAACCTAAGCCTGAATCCGAGGAGAAGTCATGAGCGGGACCACTGTGAGTCTGCGCCGAAAGATCGGCGGAGCCGGGGATCTCCAATCCGTCTTCCGCACGATGAAAGCCTTGGCCGCGCGGTTCGAGTTCGACGGGCACCTCGAGAAGTCGGTCGGCAAGTACCGATGGAAAAGCCGCGATCTCCCGGTTCTCAAGGAAAGTGTTCCCGTGCAGCGATCGGCACACCGCTGCTATAAACTGGTTTTACGGGCGGTGTTGTTCGGTGCTGTGTGCAGCGTGCTGACCTCAACGGTCGTAGCGCAGGAACCAGTCGGCAAAGCCGGCGAACCACTGAAACCACCCGCCTCCGGCACGGAAGATCTCTCTCCGGCACCCGCCAAGGTGGACGTCAAGCCCGCCGCACGCGATGAAGAGATCCGCAAGCGACTCCAGAGCGTCCTGGATGCCACCGACTGGTTCCTCGACCCACAAGTCCGGGTCGAGGAAGGAGTCGTCTTTCTCAACGGTGAGGTGGAGTCCGCTGAGCTCAAGAAATGGGCCGGCGATCTGGCACGCAACACCCAGGATGTCGTCGCTGTGGCCAACCGCATGCAGGTGCTCGAGCCGTCGGTATGGGACTTCCGTCCGGCGTGGAGCGGACTGTTGGTGTTATGGCGCGACTTTATCCGCTCCCTTCCCTTTTTCGCCTTTGGGTTGCTCATCCTCGCCCTGTCGGTGGGGGCCGGCATACTGGCAACACGAGGAGCCCGGGCGTTCCTTCGCCGACGGATTCGCGCTAACCTCCTGCGAAATGTGATCGCGCGTGGAGGAGGCGTGCTCGTCTTCCTTTTTGGCACCTACATCGTGCTCAGAGTCTCCGGCCTGACGCAACTCGCCCTAACAGTGGTCGGTGGTACCGGCCTGATCGGGCTGGCCGTTGGCATCGCCTTCCGGGACATCACCGAGAACTTTCTGGCTAGCATCTTCCTCAGTATGCAGCGGCCGTTCGAG
>CAZCWX010000250.1:0-19141 GCA_964502465.1 uncultured Enterobacteriaceae bacterium
GATGGCAGTCTCCAGGTGCACGTTTTCGACGGTGAGGTAACCGTCAACAACCTCCGTCTTGAGCAGCCTTTCAGTATTGTTCCACAACTGTCTGCCGATATCGATTTGAATAATTTGGATCTTGAACGCCTCACCGGCGCCTTTTCTTTCGGCAAGATTCGGGGAAAGCTGAGTGGCCATGTCCATAATCTGCACCTGCAGGACTGGCAGCCCGTCACCTTTGATGCGCACTTCGTTACCCCACCAGACGATCGCTCTAAGCGCACCATCAGTCAGAAAGCGGTTGATAATCTCTCTAGCCTTGGTGGCATAAGAGGCGCACTGTCTCGCAGTTTCCTTCGCGTGTTCGATGAGTTTTCTTACAAACGACTGGGGCTCAGTTGTCGGTTGCGCAACAAGGTGTGTGAGATGGATGGGGTGGAACCGGCGAAGGAAGGGTACTATATCGTGAAAGGAGGAGGCGTGCCGCGTATCGATATCATTGGTCACGTCCGTCAGGTAGACTGGCCCGAGTTGATTGAACGCCTCAAGCGTGCAACTCACAGTACAGGACCCGTGTTACAATAAGAGCCTAAAGCGTCAGGCATGCAAAAGATCTGAGGACAAGAGGAATGCGTTACGTACAACCGTCTCTCTCGCTGTTGCTCTCTTTCATGTTCACCGCCTGTGTGACTATTAACATCTACTTTCCTGCGGCGGCGGCTGAGCGCGCCGCAGATCGGATCATCCGCGAAGTGTGGGACGTGCCACCGGCGCCAAGCGTACCCTCATCATCGGCTCCTGCAGAAGACAAGACTTCACGGCCATTAGAATTGCCGCAGGGCGACAGCGCTCGCACCAGCCGGCTTCTTGATTTGCTGATCACTCCGGCTTATGCACAAGAGCCGAATCTAACGATCTCAACCCCGGCGATCGACAAACTCACAAACTCGATGAGGGCACGACATCCTCGGCTCGAACCATATTATCAGAGCGGCGCGATTGGCCTGACCAACAAAGGCTTGATAGAAATCAGGGACCCATCAGCCGTTCCCTTGAACGAGCGCAACACCGTGAGACAACTCGTGGCCGATGAGAATAACGACCGCAATGCGCTCTATCGTGAGATCGCCAATGCGAACGGACACCCTGAGTGGGAAGAAAACATCCGTCAGACGTTCGCGAGCCGTTGGGTTGCAAATGCACGGGCCGGTTGGTGGTACCAGGATAGTAGTGGTGCCTGGAGACAGAAATAGTTGCGAGTTTCATGTGAGAGCAACCGTGGAAAGCCGTAAGGAGCAGTCCAGTTCGTTTTGCTGAGATGCTTCACTTTGTTCAGGAGGTGGCGTCATTCCCGCGAAAGCGGGAATCCAATTAGAAAAGAGAGAGATGCGAGACAGAGACAGAGAGGGGTGGAGCGGGCTCTATCTCTATCTCTGTCTCTATTACTCCGCCTCTCCCACTGCATTATGCCATCGTGTATTTACTCCATTGCCTTTTTTGTCCTCTTTGTTCTCCCCCACACCGCGCCTGCAGAGAACCTCCACCCTCCTGGAGTCACCCTTGTCGAAGGAAAAAGACTTTCTGTTTTTCAAGGCCAGGCCATTGAGGCTTTTCGTGTCTACGCTTTCCACGGGGATGCAGCGTTCCCGATCCCCTTCCAGATCGATGAGCGCGATCATCGTGACCGTTGGGTCCTCGATCACGAATCGAGCCAGAAACAAGACGACTTCCCTGGCACGTTTGATGAGAACGATGTCATCGTCTTTATGAACCGAGACCTTGGCCGCCGAGGTGACCGCGTACATCTCCCCCCACACACAACCGCCTGGGCAGAGATCCGCGTCGGAGCTGAGGCGCAGCCTCTCGGCTTCGCTTACGTCGGCGTGTTTGACTCCCCTCCACTGCTCGAACCGCACAGGCCTCCTTACTCTCGCTATGATCCGGCGACGGACCGCGTGTATGCAGAACGCTACGCTCTGGAGTTTGGCGCGCCACTCCCAACCCACGTCGCGTTTGTGCATCAGCTCGGAGAGTTTGGCACCAATACGGTCGCAGGGGTTCGTGCCCTCGGCGAGGTTCGTTTCCTTGGCGGCCTCCTCACCCTGCGCCGGAGCGATAAGGATATTCAGTCCGAACTCTCTGGTTATCGCGCAGGCCCGGTGCGAGTCATCCGGCGGGCGCGCTACTGGATTCCCCTTCCTCTGGGATTCCGCACCTCAGGTCGTGTCGATCTGCTCTTTTATCGTGACTTTGTCGAAGGAACAGCCCTCGTCAAGATCGGCATTCCCCCACGACTCGTCCTGGCGAATGGGGAGTTGACAACCTACTTTGACTTTCTCGACATGAGCGGAGCCCGTCTCTTACTCGATGGCGCTCAGCCAAGTGCGCCAATTGACGGACACATGACGCGAGCAAAACAGGCACTGACCGGACATCCTGCCCACTGGGCCGCGCTCCTGCTCCCAGACGGCCGTACGGTGTTGCTGATCGTTCGGCTCGAAGGAGCCTTACAAAAACTCGATCAACGTCTGTACTTTGAAGAGACAACGGGCGTGGAGACGGCATCCGGGGGGAAGCCTCTCTTCGGATTTCAGTTTGCACGCGTGAACCGGCTTGAGACTGGCACCCACCGCCTCTCTGTCTTCGCCATGGTTCTTGAAGAAACCACCATTGCCGCTATCCACCGGGCCGCCAGTGTGTTTCTTTTTCCTCCAGAGGTGAGCGTCTCTGTGCTCAAACAATAGACGCTCTGGTTCATGCTCAAAAAACGGGCACCATGAGTGCTGCGAGTTTGTGCGAAGTAGCCGGAAAGACGGAAAATTTGCCAATCTCTTCCATATGTTCCTACGTTCTGCCCAAATCACAGAGCGCTCTTAAATGCGCTAGAAAACACAAGGAACCGTACGTCATAGTAAAGAGCATGACAGAGTGTCATGCATGTGAGATACCGTTCTTCTCTCTCGTGAGACTGGCATAATATGTGCTGCAGTATGCCAGATTGACCCAGGATTTTGTGGGAGCAGGCACAACGATGCGCTTTGATGCATATGACACTGGCGGGCTTTACGATGAGATGTTCCTTCCCGACGACCGCCCTCGCCCAGAGGCAGAATTGCTCGTGCAAAGAATTCACTCCCTCCCTGCAGGAGATGTGATCAGGCGCCAGCAAGCAGCAGAACAGGCGCTGCTCCAGATGGGTATCACATTTAATGTCTATGGTGACCATGCTGGCGTAGAAAAGATCTTTCCCTTCGATGTGATTCCCCGCATTGTGAACGCAGCGGAATGGCAATGGATCGAACGAGGGCTCAAGCAACGCATTTATGCGTTGAATCTGTTTATCAACGACATTTACCATGAGCAAAAGATTATTAAAGACGGTGTGGTGCCTGAAGGGCTGATCCGCTCTGCCAGCTCATTCCGTGAGGCGTGTCTAGGACTGAACCCGCCACGGGGAGTATGGTGCCATATTACCGGGACTGATCTCGTCCGTGATCGTGACGGACAAATCTACGTCTTAGAGGATAATTTACGCTGCCCGTCCGGTGTGTCGTACGTCCTGGAAAACCGGCAGATCCTCAAGCGCACGTTTCCTTTGGTTTTCGAGGCCTCACGAGTCCGCCCGATAGATGACTACCCGAGCCGTTTACTGGATATGTTGCAGTATTTGTGTCCTGATTACATTCAAACCCCCACCGTCGCAGTGCTCACCCCAGGCATTTACAACTCTGCCTATTTCGAACACTCGTTTCTCGCTCAGCAGATGGGCATAGAGCTGGTCGAAGGTCGAGACCTCGTCGTGGCTGACGGGACGGTAAAGATGCGTACCACCCAGGGACTGGAGCGCGTCGACGTACTCTATCGCCGGATCGACGATGATTTCATTGACCCGTTGGTGTTCCGCCACGATTCGTTGTTAGGCGTACCAGGTCTCATGGAAGTGTATAAAGCTGGGCGTGTCGCTCTGGCCAATGCACCAGGGACAGGGGTTGCTGACGATAAGGTGATTTATGCCTATGTTCCGCAGGTCATTAAGTATTACTTGGGAGAGGATATCATCATTCCCAATGTCCCAACCTATCTCTGTTGGAAGGAAAAAGACTTGCAATACGTCCTGGCGCATCTTGATCAGCTGGTAGTGAAATCCGCGAACGAATCCGGGGGGTATGGAATGCTCGTCGGACCTCATGCGACGCCGGAACAACGCGAGCAGTTTGCCGAAAAAATTCAAGAGAACCCACGGAATTTTATCGCACAACCCACCTTGTCGTTGTCGCGGGTGCCAGTACTCGTCGATGATCATTTTGAAGGCCGGCATGTCGATTTGCGGCCGTACATTCTCTACGGCAAGGATATTTATGTGTTACCTGGTGGCCTCACGCGGGTCGCGCTCAGGAAAGGCTCGCTCGTGGTCAACTCCTCCCAGGGTGGAGGAAGCAAAGATACGTGGGTGCTGTCCGTTCCAGCCTTCACGCAGTCCCAGACACAAGGGAAGTAGCGGGTATCTGCGCCTGACAAGGAGCCGTGTTGTTATGCTAAGCCGAGTCGCTGACTCGATTTACTGGATGAGCCGTTATATTGAACGCGCCGAAAACGTCGCGCGCTTTATTGATGTCAATCTCCTGATGATGCTCGATTTACCAGGGAGTTCTGGTGAGCAATGGGAGCCTTTAGTCATCACCACTGGTGATAACCACCTCTTTGCCGAACGCTATGGCGCAGCCACCCGAGAGAACGTCATTCAATTTCTTACCTTTGATAGCGAAAATCCCAACTCGATCATTTCGTGCTTACGCGCGGCACGAGAGAACGCCCGGACGATTCGTGAAATTATCTCGTCGGAAATCTGGGAGCAGGTGAACACGTTCTATCTTATGGTCACGGCGGCGGCGACCGCCGGTCGCGCCATGGAATCCCCCCATGACTTTTTTAGCGAGATCAAATTAGCCAGCCATCTGTTTGAGGGGCTGACGATTGCAACGATGTCGCATGGCGAAGGATGGCATTTTTCCCGTATGGGGCAACTGCTGGAACGAGCCGATAAGACGTCGCGGATTCTCGATGTCAAGTATTTTATCTTGCTGCCTTCTCTTTCCGATGTCGGGACGCCGTTCGAGGATATCCAATGGGCTGCGGTGCTGCGCTCGACCAGTGCCTTCGAGATGTATCGGAAACGTCACCATCTGATCTCCCCTGCCGGGATTGTCGAATTTCTCATGCTCGATCGTGAGTTTCCACGCTCCGTCCAGTACTGTTTGACGAAAGCCGACGAATCCCTGCATGCCATCTCCGGCACGCCAATCGGAAGTTTTCGCAATCCGGCGGAACAACACCTTGGCCAACTCCGGTCAGAACTGGCCTACACATCCGTCCAAGACATCCTGACAGGCGGACTGCACGAATTTGTGGATGCCCTGCAAACCAAACTGAACTTGGTCGGCGACAGTATTTTTGCTACATTTTTTTCCCCGCGGCCAATCGGGGGCGCCGCCATCTCCTCTCAGTAAGGGGCCTGCAGTCCTGAGGGGCAGGTCGTTCCTGCGGGCACACGCCACGCCGTACCTACAGACATAACCAGGGAGGGACATGTGACTTTCTGTCTCGGGATCAATGTGCAAGAGGGATTGGTCGGCATTGCCGACACCCGGGTGTTATCGGGCAGTGAACGGATTAGCGCGCGAAAAGTGTCTACGTATCAGGGGGATCGTTACGCCATGTTTCTCATGACCTCCGGTCTCCGCTCTTTGCGGGATAAGGTCCTCACCTATTTTGACGAAGTCATGGCAGAGAATGAGCAACCGTTCGATCGTCTGTTCAAAGCGGTCAACGAACTCCCCTCAGAATGGATCGAACGCGTGTTCTCTAAGCTTGCCCCCATCCAGGGAGACGGCCATTCTACTCTCTGATGCATGCCCAGAGAAACCTTATTCAGTCTCTTGTCTCCTCACCTCTACAGCAACTTCTAATACATGTTCGCCGCCGCCAAGAATCACTCCTTTTAAGGGGGTAACGTCGCTGTAGTCTCTTCCCCAAGCAATAGTGATGTGTTGGTCTGAAGGAATCTGGTCGTTTGTCGGATCAAAGTCTACCCACCCTTGCCCTGGGCAATAGACCGACACCCATGCATGAGAAGCCGCTGCCCCGATCAAATCCGCTTGATCAGGAGGTGAGATGGTTTCGAGGTACCCACTCACATAGCGTGCGGCGAGGCCCACAGACCGCAGACAGCCAAGCGCAAGATGCGCGAAGTCTTGACAGACCCCACGCCGATGCTCGAACACGTCACTGACTGGTGTCGCCACGGTCGTGAAGTGGGGATCATAGGTGAATTCCTGGTGAATGCGTCGCATCAGCTCATGCACTGCGTCTAGCAGAGGACGCCCGGGATAGAATGATGCTGCAGCATAGGTTGCAAGAGTTTGACTGGTATTGACAAAGGGCGAGTCCAAAACAAACTGACGCGCTGCCAATCCTTCCGAATTAGCATCCTGGCACAGGCGTTCTCGCACTGTTTCCCAGGCTGAAGACGTAGCAAGGTCAGGCGGGGCTCCTGGGTTGACCTGCACCTGACTGGTCGCAGTCACAACAAGTACGGTATGCGGTTCTTGCACCGCAAAGTATGTGACCCGGTTGCCGAAAAAATCTTCTCGTTCACGGAGAATCGTAGGGATGGGCTCAATCTCTAGCTGGCTCTCTTGGCAGCGTTGATGCAGGAGTGGGCGCGGTAAGAGATACGCCTCATTGTGACACAGAGAGACGGGCGCACTATAGGTGTACCGCGTGGCATGAAGAATACGATAGCGCATCACTGAATATCTATCAGTTGTTGGGGGAGATCTGTTTGGCTGAAGTACGCATTGCTGATCGCATCGGACAGTGTTCGTAAGAGATACCCTAGGCGGGCAAGCAACTGATCAAGATCCTCGCGCCGCTCCTGTCCAGCGGAAAAATGCACGAGCCTCCCGATATCAGCGAGGTGGAGTGAGGAGAGCGCTTCGATGATTAACCGTTCTTCAGCGCTCCGCTGCGGTGGTAGCACCTTCTTCGGCAGGCCAATCACATGTTCGTGCAAGCGAATGACCTGATAGGCAAGCGCTCGAGGATTGCTCTCATCAAGGAGGAGGAGGTCCAGGACGGCATCGCTTTGCGCCTGCGAGCGATAGCGACGGCGATAGGTACTCAGATTGTCAGTGACCGTTAACAACACCTCGTTGAGCAGCCCAGCGATCTCCAGGGTTGACATACACATCACGCGCAAGAGCGTGCTCATCAGCAGCCCGCGTTCAAGACGGCGACCAATATCGAGAAAGCGCCAGCCTTGGCCACGGCTCATTCGCTCTGTACTCAATCCGGCAAACGCTGCCAACTCGGTGATCAGCCGGTCGAGGATTTCGATGGTTTCGCTGAGCTGCCCCGGCTGCACGAGTCGGTGCGGCAAGCCCGAGATGACACGCCAGCTATCGTCAGATAAACGATCACGTACCGTTCGGGCGGCCTGCACCAGCGCGTTCACCGTGAAGCGGAGGCTGCCCGCTCGGCGGGTATCCAGGATGACAGCGAGCAGCTCTTGTTCAGGCGTGACGGATTGGCGGTCCACCTCCTCTCCAACAAACCCGGGATATGTCCCAGTTTGCTGCGTGACCATCGACAGGAGGAGAGGCATAGACAGGTCCACTGCGATGGCTTCGCTATCCAGGAGACGTATCAGCACCTCGCGCAACAGGCGTGCATTATTCTCTGCACGCTCAGCATACCGCCCAAGCCAGAATAAATTCTCTGCTATGCGGCCAGGCACCTCACCACCACTCCGGGTCAACGGCAATGCCCGTCCAGCCGGCGCTAACAGGCTCACTTCCCTTTCCGGTTCAGACGCCAGCACCCAGGTGTCTTTGCTGATTCCCCCCCTCTGATTAGAGACGATCCACGTATCCAAACTCGGCGAAACTCGAGCAAGTCCCCCTGGCATAACGACATAAGACCCATCTTGCCCCACCAGGAAGCTGCGCAATACCATCGGACGTGGTGCTAACCGCTCGTCGATCAACACTGGCGTGGTCGAGAGGGCCACCTGTTCCTGCCCAACGTACAAATATGGCCGGGCACGGATTTGCTCAGCTAAGGCATCACGCTCCTGCATACTTAATTGGGCACCAAAGACAATGGCCGTACTCGGATGGGGAAAGATTGGTTTGATGACCAACTGATGCAGGTTCGCCAGGACGTATTCCCGCTCCTTGTCACTTCCACACCACCACGTAGCAACCGAAGGGAGGCGAAGATCTTCCCCCAAGAGATGTCTCGCTAACAACGGCAAGAACGCCATCAGACCCGGGTTCTCCAACACCCCGCTGCCAAGCGGATTGACCATCGTCACATTGCCGAGACGCACGGCCTGCAACAACCCTGGGGTACCTAGCAGAGAATCACGGCGCAACTCGAGTGGGTCACAGAACATATCGTCCAGACGGCGGAGGATCACATCCACCGGCTGGAGTCCGTCGAGGGTCTTGAGCCAGACTCGACCATCGCGCACCGTCAGATCTCCTCCTTGCACTAAGGCACAACCCAGGTAATTCGCCAGATAAGCATGCTCGAAATACGTTTCGCTCCCTGGTCCTGGAGTGAGCAACACGATACGCGGATTATCTTGGTGGTGCAGTGCCAGCGCAGCGAGCGTGGCACGTACAGCACGGAAAAACAGTGCGACGCGATGGACATGCGAATCGCGGTAGAGGCTCGGAAAAATACGAGACAAGACGATGCGGTTTTCCAGCGCATACCCTGCCCCGGAGGGAGCCTGCGCGCGGTCGCCGATGACCCAGATGCTTCCGTTCGGTGCACGGGCCAAGTCTGCGGCGTACAGCGGCAGTGCATACCCCGCAGGTGGACACATCCCGTGACAGGGAAGGAGAAAACCCGGATGTGCGTAGATCAACTCCGGTGGGAGCAAGCCTTTGTGAATCAGCGTTCGTGGGCCGTACAGATCAGCAAGCAGCAGGTTCAGTAGTTCGGCACGTTGGATCAGTCCTCGCTCAATGCTGTTCCACTCCTGGCTGGTCAACAACACAGGCACGATATCCAGCGGCCAGAACCGTTCTCCCCCCTCAGGATCGCCATATACGTTGTAGGTCACGCCATTTTCTCGCAGCAGGCGGCGTGCTTCCTGATAACGGCGGCCTAACTCCGGTGATCCCAGCGCATCCAGAGAGCGGACTACATACTCCCAGTGAGGACGTAACACCCCCGCTGCAGCCGCCATCTCGTCATACGAGTTTGTCAGCGGGCGGTAGGTATCGTAGAAACCGCTCTGGTCCGATATGTGGGCAGCCTCAACACTCATACTGGCGACGCAGATCTAAAATATGAGGGAACTCTTGGTTCCGTTCTTCTCCTGGAGGTTGCATTGGCCCAGGCGTGTGGCCATACGGCCAGAACCGTGCAATACGGCGTGCCTCTGCCTCGTTGGCGTTGACCGGGAAGGCGTCATAGTGCCGTCCGCCAGGGTGCGCCACGTGGTACGTACATCCACCAAGAGAACGGCCAACCCATGTATCCACAAGATCAAATACCAGTGGTGAATCTAGCAACAGTTTTGGATGTAAAGCCGAAGGCGGACGCCACGCTTTATAACGGACACCGGCGACGAACTCGCCGTGCGTCCCAGTCGGATGCAAGGGCACCCGGCGACCATTACACGCTACCACATGACGGCTATCAGTCATGCCACTGACCCTGACTTGCACCCGTTCCACTGATGAATCCACGTAGCGCGCCGTCCCACCTGCGGTCACGTCTTCTCCGAGCACGTGCCAAGGTTCAATTGCCATACGCAATTCGAGTTCGATGTCTCCTGCATGAATCACTCCGTACGGAGGGAAACGAAACTCGAAAAACGGCAGAAACCACTCGGGTTGGAGAGAATACCCAGCCTCCCGCAACTCACAAACGACCTCATGAAAATCTCGCCCCACATAATGGGGCAAGGTAAACTGATTATGGAGTTCCGTTCCCCAACGGACCAGTTTTCGTTTATAGGGAGTTTTCCAAAAACGTGCAATGAGTGCCCGCAACAACAGCATTTGCACTACGCTCATATGCACATGAGGAGGCATCTCAAAAGCCCGCATTTCCACAACACCGAGGCGACCATTGGCACTGTCTGGCGAGTAGAGTTTGTCAATGCAAAACTCGGCACGATGCGTGTTACCGGTGACATCGATCAACAGATTGCGTAACAGGCGGTCCACTAACCACGGAGCAGGCGTCTCCCCCTGAGGCAACTGCTGAAAAGCAACTTCGAGTTCATACAGACTGTCATGGCGTGCCTCGTCAACCCGTGGGGCCTGGCTCGTCGGGCCAACGAATAGCCCAGAAAAAAGGTACGACAAACTCGGATGATGTTGCCAATAGGTGATGAGACTTTGCAACAATTCTGGACGGCGCAGGATAGGACTATCGGCTGGCGTGGGACCACCGATGGTCATATGGTTGCCGCCTCCCGTACCAGTATGACGACCGTCAAGCATGAATTTCTCTGTCCCTAGCCGAGTGAGATGCGCCTCCTCATGCAAGATCGTGGTATTGTAGACGAGTTCGCTCCAGTTATACGCAGGCTGAATATTGACCTCGATGACGCCTGGGTCAGGCGTGACAGAGAAATGCAGCAATCGCCAGTCTGGGGGTGGTGGATACCCTTCAATGCAGATTGACAGTTGCAAATCCGCTGCAGTCAACTCCACAGAAGCAATGAGATCAAGAAAATGCTCCAGGCGCGCAACAGGAGGCAAGAACACATACAAGCGACCGTCACGTGGCTCTACGCATAAGGCGGTATGTAGAAGCCCAGCAGGAGCAGACACAGCGTCTTTCAGCACAGTCTGTTCCCGCATTCGGTGGCGCCCAGCACCTTCCGCAATAAACTGGCTATAGCGCTCTGCTACCATCCTGGCGAAGTCACCAAGAACAGGGCGCGGTTCGAAGAGCGAGGGTTCTGCTTCGAGTTCCTTGTCTTCCAGAGCATCCCACGGCAAGGAATTCAGCGGCAAGCGATAGCCCATGGGAGAGTCACCCGGCACTAAGAACATATGCCCACGACGAAAAGGCCAGTGGCAGCTCCGCCACGAGCCAGGGATTCCCTCTTCTTGCCATTTGAGCGGGAAGACGTAGCCAGCGACGTTCCCTAATCCCTGATCCAAGAGCTTTGCCAGGCGACGGCGCGCGTCGGCATCTTTGAAGTCGTGTTTCAGGGGGTCCACATTCATAGGCAGCGCCCCTTCCTGCCACAAATAGTACACCACGTCTTCGTACCCAGGTAACGCGAACTCGGCTTCGACCCCCAAGCGGGGAGCCAAGGCACGGATGAAACGTTCCGCTTCCTTCGGTCCGTACCCATAATTACAGTCTTCATCGGCAAGCAGTTCCATGTTCCGCCAGACGGGAACACCATCTCGACGCCAGAAACAGGCAAGTGCCCAACGCGGTAACGATTCCCCTGGATACCATTTCCCCTGTCCGTACTGCAGCAGACTGCCTGGGGCGAACCGTTCTTTAAGACGGTGGAGGAGAACACCAGCAAGCTTTCTTTTATTGGAACCCATAGCAGCGGTGTTCCATTCAGCACCGTCCATATCATCAATGGAAACGAAAGTCGGCTCGCCGCCCATGGTGAGCCGGACATCGCCGGCCTCCAATTCTGTATCGACTGCCTGCCCTAAGGCTTCAATCGCTTGCCACTGTTCTTCGGTGTACGGTTTGGTGACCCGCGGATCTTCATGAATCCGTGTCACTGTCATGTGGAACTGAAAATCGACCGTGCACTCGTCCGCGTAACCGGTAACCGGCGCCGCACTCACCGGGTCAGGCGTGCATGCGAGCGGGATATGCCCTTCTCCAGCAAAGAGCCCTGACGTCGCATCGAGCCCCAACCACCCTGCTCCAGGCACGAACACCTCGGCCCAGGCGTGCAGGTCAGTAAAGTCCGCTTCAGGACCAGATGGTCCATCAAGCGCTTTCACGTCGGCGGTCAGTTGGACCAAATAACCAGAGACAAAGCGCGCGGCCAAACCAAGATGACGCAGAATCTGCACGAGGAGCCAACCAGAATCGCGACACGACCCACGACCAAGCGTAAGCGTTTCTTCACACGGCTGGACACCGGGTTCCATACGAATGATGTACTCGACGTCTTGCTGGACACGCTGGTTGAGCGCCACAAGAAACGGCACGATGTGTTGTTCAGAAAGGTCTATGTTCGTTAACCATTCTCGCAATCGCGGACCGTTTTCCTTGATCTCCAGGTACGGACCGAGTTCCTTGTAGAGCTGCGAACCGTACTGAAAAGGAAAGTGTTCGGCATCCTCGTCTACAAAGAAATCGAACGGATTGATGACCGTCATGTCCGCAATCACGTCTACCTCAATCGCAAGCTCCCACGTTTTCTCTGGAAAAACAAAGCGGGCGAGATAGTTGCCGAACGGATCTTGCTGCCAGTTGAGAAACTGGTTTTCCGGTCGCACCTTCAGCGAATAGGCACGAATCGGTGTACGGCAATGCGGAGCCGGTCGTAACCGTATAATATGTGGAGATAATGAGACTGGACGGTCGTAACGGTAGGTAGTCTGATGATTGAGCGCCACACGAATCGCCATAGGGGGTTCCTTTGTCCGAGAGCACGGATGAAATAGCGAAAATGCTTAACTGTCTACGGGGTTTTGCGCAAGAAGCATTCCTTCTGTGCATCCGCGCTTCGCAATCCCGATAATGACGAGAGAGCGCCTTGGAGAAAGCACAGGCAAGGAAAACGGTAAGGATATCTACAGAAGAGCTACGCCAACAAGCCAATTTCTGGTGAGAGAAACGGCAGGCAAGGAGCAATTTGCTGCTGGAAAAACAGGCAGGGAAGCAAGACAGAGAAAGGAGACAGAGACTGCCCCGTCCTTTTCTGTCCTATATTTCTGTCCCTTATTATCAGGAGTAGTATCGAGTCTCCACTCAAATTATGCGCCATAGGAGTCCTTCGACTTCACTGCCTACGGCGGTGCTCTCTTCTGCTCCCATCGTCACTCGGCAGGCAGGATCGTCACGCTGAGTTTGTACTCGATACTGTCTTTCAGCAGCCCTTTGACGTAGCACCCTTTTTCGGCTCGTTCGACAATGATGCGTACTTTCTCCTCTGGTGCACTGCTGTGGACAGTGAGGGTGACATCGATAGTTTTGACAAAGCCTTTTTCGTTGGCCTGAGCAGAAGCAGAAGCAGAAGCAATGGGCACCTGACGAGCACGGGCGGTGATCTGCAAGGAGATCAGTAAACAGCCACACAGTGCACCGAGAAACGCGGTGACTGGATCAGGCGCGGTCCCGTGTCCACCCATCGCTTCCGGCTCGTCCAACGTCCAAGCCAATTGTCCAGCCTGAACGTGCACGAGTGCTAAATCGCTGCCTATGGTTGCAACTGTGTACCGGAACCCACCGTCAATAGGAAGCTCTTGCGGTTTAATGCTGGATATCCTCGTCAGCCGAACGCACGACAAGCCTCTCTGTCATGCGCTCGATACGGTCCAATATCCTGACCATAATGAGATGGTTCTCGCTTTGCACCTTAAATGACTGCTGTGTGGTGTACACAGACCACACAATCATTCCGGCAATAACCACAAAACCAATGATCTCCATATATAGCCTCTATAGAAGAGAGGGGACTCCCCTCGCCACGGTGAGGAAACCACGCTGCACCTCGGCTATCCGTCTTTGTACGACACCCCTTCAGGTCGTGGCGGTTCTTGTGACGCAGGGGCAGGACCGAGTATCGCCTGTAATTCCTGTTCGAGTTTCTCTTCTGAAACGAAACCAGTGAATGCGCGCTTCACTTTGCCATCTGCCGAGAAGAGAAAGCTGCTGGGGAGAGCAAAGACCTGATAGCGCAAGCCAATTTCACTGGAAGGATCCCTTCCCACCGCATAGGGGATACGATACTGCTTGGCAAAGTCCTTCACTCCCTCTTCTTCGCTCTGAATGGCGACGCCAATGACGGAGAACCCCAGGCTTTTGTACTTGTTATACACACGTATCAATGCTGGTGTCTCGACAACGCACGGTCCACACCACGGCGCCCAGAAATTGACTAGCACGACTTTCCCCAGGTAATCCGAAAGCTTGACCTGCTCGCCGTCAACCGACGTCAGCGTAAAGTCATAATCTCCATATGCGCTTAGTGTCTTCGCGGATTCCGCGGCGACCGCTGGATTCACCGGCGCAGGCCGGGTTTCCAGTGTGAGCAATTCTTCGGGGTTGAGGAACATGAGCCGGGAAGAAATCCACGATATCTTGTCGGTGAAGATCAGGACCCCCACACAGACGAGCAATACCCCACTCACCACTTCAACCTGGCGAAGGTATTTTTTCGCGCCCTTGAACAGCGAGAGGAAGCCGTTCAGGAATGCAGCAGACAAGATGAACGGAATCCCCAGCCCGAGCGAATAGACTGCCAGCAGCAGCACTCCATGAGTAAGGGTCTCACTAGTCGCAGCGAGCGCGAGAATACCCGCGAGGATCGGCCCAACACAGGGGGTCCAACCGAAGGCAAAGAACACCCCTGCCACAAAGGCCCGGATTATCCCAGGTTCAGTCGGCTCGCCCGACAGGCGTTTATCGCGTAATAAGGCGGGAATCGGTAACAGGCCGGCAAGATGCAACCCCAGGATCACGATGCCAATACCAGCCACACTCTTTAATATGCCCAGATTTGCTCGCAGCAACGAACCAAGGGCTGAGGCTGACGCACCAAGGCCGATAAAAACCAGTGAAAACCCGAGGACAAAAGGCAGACTTTTGATAATAGCGCTGGCGACTAAGCCTGACCGGTGCTGCCGGTCGGTGAGTTGCTCAAAGCTCATCCCCGTAATAAACGTGAGATACCCTGGCACAATAGGCAAAACGCAGGGCGAGGCAAACGATAAAAAGCCAGCCAACAGTGCAATACTAAATCCGATCTCCATAACTCTGAGCGCCCTCCTTCTGGAAGATAAACCTCCGAAAGTGCGGCCGCGTTCCCACGCAATTCAACGGCAACGACTACACGCGGAGAGGGGGGGATTCGAACCCCCGATGCCCGAAGGCATACACGATTTCGAGTCGTGCGCAATCAACCGAGCTCTGCCACCTCTCCTCAGGAAATTTACTATAAGGTAGCTTGTCCTGAAGGACAAGGGAACCTACCATAAATGGAAGCCACTCCGCAGAAGAAAGGGCCGCGTATGTTGAAGAGACACACTCCCCACTGCCATCTCTTTGCCTCCCTTGCTCTTATGACATTGATGACGAGCACTGTCGTTTTCTCCCAAGGGCAACCGATTCCCGATTTTGGCCCACCGGAAAGGCCCTTGATTAAACTCATTGGCTTTCTTGAACCAGACATTCCGCAAAACACAACGGACACAGTGCTCACCATTGCCTTGCCAGGCGACAAGAAACGCTACACGTTTCTACTCAAACAACTGCTGATTATGGCAGGACCTCTACGCACCCCTGGCAGCATCCTGGAGGAAGTAAAACCCTATTCAACCAATTTCTATATTCGTGCGCCGGAGAATATTGTCGCGCAGATCAAAAACGCTCCGCCAACTGAGCAATTGTCGATCCTCGCCCAGTACTCCAGTGCGGATCGGAGTTTGATGGTCGTTGGTTTCGAAAAAAACGAGGAACCACAAAAACAGTAAGGGTAGACACCTACCCTACCTCTTTGACTTTCGCCCGGCGACTGTGAAAAAACCCTTGTAACAACGTGCGACTCTCCTCTGCACCCACTCCGGCTGTGACCTCGAGGCGATGGTTCAGTCGGGCATCACCAGCGACATCGTACAGCGACCCAGCCGCTCCGCTTTTCGGATCAGAACAGCCAAAGGCCAAGCGGTGTATCCGTGCATGGACCAGTGCGCCCATACACATCAAACAAGGCTCGACCGTCACATACAGCGTTGCACCAACTAAACGGTAATTCCCGATCTGCCGGGCGGCGTCACGGAGCGCCAGAATCTCTGCGTGCGCCGTGGGATCGTTGAGCGCGATGGGCGCATTGTGACCACGTCCAATGATCCTGCCAGCTAATACCACAACTGCCCCGACAGGAACTTCACCTGTTGCTTCTGCCCGGGCCGCTTCTCCCAACGCTTCGGCCATCCAGCATGAGTCATCTGACATGAGGATTCGGATAGGTTACGGTCCTGCAGAAGCTGCAGCCTGACGGAGTTCGGCGAGCGTGCCGCTGGTGCCGTGGCCACCAACAATACGCTCAACCGCTAAACCGGCACGCTCAATCGCAGCGAATAACTCGCGACTAAATGCGGGAATCTGGCGCGCCGCACCAGGCGAGAAGAGATCCGTCACATAGAGGAGCTTTTCTTGCGGCAGGTACACCATCAGCATATCTGCGGCATGCGAGTTCTCAACTGGATAGATCTCGACGAGTCGATTGCCATCGGTGAGGACTTTTTTTTCGGCAGCAACCGTGTCAATCACCACTCGTTTCGGATTCCGTTGTAAAGAGTCAGGCACTCGCATGTGTTCAGAGCGGAACACCCGTTGAAAAAATTCTTCGCTGGCTGTGCCAGTGACGACCGTTGCCTCTCTGGCCACATACGCACGTATGCCGCCAGAATGATCATTGTGGAAGTGGCTGTTCACGATATACCGTACCGGCTTGCCAGGGAATTGTTTCTCGAGTTGGGCGAGGACTGCCAGCGACCGTTCTTCGTACAACGGGGCATCGACGACGATAAGGTGATCAGCCATGGCGATGGCCAGGCTATGGTGTGTCCCCCCGGTCACATGAACCACTCCGTCTGCCATCTCCACCAACTCAACGCGGGTCTGTTCTTCATCAAGCGGACTTGCCAAGGCAATGCGACGTAACAACCAATGTGAGCTGTGTTCACCACGGCGTCCATCGCCAATATCGGCAGTGGTAAATGCTTCGGGAACAGTAAAATCCACAGTTCCCAGCTCGAGGTCATGCTCGACCGAGTCAAGGTGCTCGGTCATTACCACCTGACCGTTGACCCGATACATGAGAGAGAAAGGAAGTTTGACCGGGCCGACTTGCCGCCAATCCGCAAAGAAAAGTTCATTATAGGTATCCCCGTGCAGCGGATCGTCTTCGAGAAATTCAACTTTGCTGAGCAGGCGCGACTGCACATCGATAGCCATGATGACCAGCTGCCCGCCATCGTCATAAGACACCACGTGGTGCGGACGGCCCTGAATCATCTGGTCCATCAATCGCAGCAGCGAACTGGAGCGACTGAGCGCGGAGAGCAACACCGACACAGCCGAGCGACTCAGTTCTTTGCGCCGCGCGGCAATACGGGCAGCCGAAGTCGCACGTCGTTCGGGGCTGCGGATACCATCGGCGCCAAGGATGGCGCCGCTATCACCGTTGATGATTTCAACGTAGCGCCAGGTGACGGCAATCGGGAAGAAGGTCTCGCGTTGCCACTCATAGCGCACTCGGCCGTCCGTCAGGTCGCGGAAAAGCGTGCAGGTGAACCGCGAGACCTTGCGCGGCTCATCGCCCGGACGCACGGTTTGCTCAGGCTCGAAGTTTTCGCCGCGCGAGACGACGCGCTGACTCTTCAGGCCCAGCAGCGCATCAAGACCGCCCATGGCAACAACGGCAGAATCAACAGAAACCTTGGCCGGCTGCGCCCAGAGCAGGAGAGGAAAACAGAGCCAGACAATAGCACTAGGTGCGATGGTAAAAACCGTCTTGTTGATGTTTGTGCTCATCCTCTTTTCACGACGACGGCGGGACAGTTTTGAGCGCTTCGAGAATCATTGCGTTCGTCGGTCGGACTTTATAATCAACTTCGATAAATTTCCAGCGCACAATCCCCTGTTTGTCGATGACGTACGTCGCTGGATGGGGCCAGCCTTTCCCTTGTGGGTTCAATAAACCGTAGCGTTTGATGACCTGGCTGTCGTTATCTTCGAGCAGGGGGAATTCGATGTTCCCTGGGGTTCCGTCCGGGCTCTTTGCCACTAACGTGTCCCATCTTTGCACCAGCTTTTGTGATTCCTCGTGAGAGTCGATACTGATGGCGAGGATTTGCGTAGCATCGTCAGAGGCATCGGGCAACAAAGAGTGCAACTCGACGAGTTGCTGCACACAGTAGGGTCACCACCGGCCTCGGTAGAAAACCAGGATCACGTTTTTTTCGCCCCGGAACTGCGACAAGGTGATAGGCGTACCCTTCTCGTCTTCCAAGGTGAAATCCGGCGCCAACATACTCACTTGCACTCTCTCGAGATCAGTCGGTGACAGGTCGCTGCCATCAACTGGCCCCAGGGCCAGGGCAGGTCCTGTACCTGTACCGCCCCACAACAGCAGGGCCACCAAGACAAACTTCTGCACGTGTTTCAACATCAGGGCCTCCTGGTTACACGAAGGTATGAGGAAAACCGACCTTGGGGCAAGAAAGTTCCCCAGGCAAGAACAAATGCGGAATGCGCATTGAAGGACTTCCACATCCGTATTCCGCAGTCTCCAATGTATACTGCCCGCGGGCACTCACTAAGGATTACGAGACAAAACTCTCTTGGCTGGTCAGATGCTCACTGCGGTCATTGCGAGCGAAGCGAAGCAATCTTTGCCCGCAAACAGAGATTGCTTCGTCGCCTCCGGCTCCTCGCAATGACATGCTCCTCAAGCTGCGTCCAAATGACAGAAAAAGCGCAATTGATGACCGCGCCAAGTATACTTACGCTACCAGTCCGATTTTCACCTCTTCGTAGCTGGGCCGGTTCTTGAGACGTTCTGACCACTGTGCAACTTTTGGGAAGCGGCTGAAATCTACGCCAAATCGCTCACATAACGCCAGGAACGGCGTAAACGTGATATCAGCAAGGCCGTACTCACCGAGCAGGTAGTCCCGCGTCTGGAGTTGCTCCTCCAACCGAGCGAACAACTCATTTAAGCGCTGTTTGTTGCGGTCGATCTTCTCCTGGCTGCGTTCAGCCGGAGGCTTGCGATTCTCGTAAATGACGCCGATGACTGGCGGGACAAACTGGCTGTTACAAAACTCGACCCACAAGCGCATGTGCGCCTTTGCACCCGGATCTGTCGGTGCTAGTGGGGGGGTTGGATATTTTTCTTCCAGATACTCGTCAC
>CAZCWX010000251.1:0-4421 GCA_964502465.1 uncultured Enterobacteriaceae bacterium
GTTAGCGATACGCCCTGCGAAGTGATCTTCCCCCCAGAGAGAGCCTCATTCAACATATTGTTCTGGATCTGATCCTGAAGAAATGTCTTGTCCTGCATCACCGTTTCAATGGCCTTCGATAGTGTCTGCCCGTCGATGTTCTTTAGCAAGTAGCCGCGCGCACCGCCGCGCATCATTTGTTTTACGTAGGATGATTGCTCGAAGTTGGTCAAGGCAATGATCTTGACGCCAGGGCAGGCTTTGCGCAGGGCGAGAATCGTCTCGATGCCCTCTTTTCCTGGCATCAGAATATCCGTGATGACAAGATCCGGCGGGTGCTCCTGATAGAGTTTCATCCCTACCCCACCCTCTTCTGCCTCTACTACCTTATACCCCTCTCGTTCCAGCATCTGCCGTAACATGGCTCGCACTTGCGGCTCGTCATCAATGACTAGAATGCGCGTCATACGGGTGCGCTCCTTTCCCTGAGTCAGCAGACGAGGAAGGTGACTGTTCTGAGAGCGTACCATCTGCGATCAGGGGGAAATAGACATAAAACGTGGTGCCTTTCCCCGGCTGGCTCTCCACGGCAATTGCACCGTTGTGACTGGTTACAATCCCATGGACTATAGCCAACCCTAGACCGCTGCCCTTCCCGATGGGTTTGGTTGTAAGAAATGGCTCAAAGATGCGCTCGACGACCGCGGGGGTCATCCCAGTTCCGGTATCCTGGATACTCAACCGTGCGTGCACTCCCGGTTGGAGTTGAGGAACAGCCAGACACAACGCCTCGTCTACCTCGACCCGGTGGAGACTGACCGTCAGCGTCCCTCCGTGCTCCTCCATGGCGTGCGCAGCATTCATACAAAGATTCATCACCATCTGTTGGAGCTGAGAAGGGTTCCCCCATATCTTCGTCTCTGGAGCCATGCAGGAAGAGGACACCGCCATGCTCGGGGGGAGGGACACCCGGACAAACCTGAGGGTTTCCTCGATTATGGGAAGCATGGCGAGGGGCTCCCGGTCTTGCGGACCAGAACAGCTAAACGTGAGGAGTTGCTGGATTAGTGCTTTCGCACGAAAACTCGATTTGAGGACCTCCTCCAGATTCCTGTGCGTCACGCTCTCCGGCGGTACTTCGTCGAGAGCCAATTCCGTGAATCCGACAACCGCGGAAAGCATGTTATTGAGGTCGTGCGCCAGGCCACCGGCTAACGTCCCTACTGCCTCAAGCTTTTGCGCCTGGAGGAGTTGGTGCTGGAGATGAAGCCGCTCCTCTTCTGCGCGCTTGCGGTCGGTAATGTCCAGCGATATACCAGCGAGAATCCGTTGCCCAGAGGAAACCGTAAGAGGAAACTTGAAGGACAGCCACTGCTGCAGGTTCCCGCCCCATTGAGTCGTCTCTAGCAGTTCGACAGTCTTGTCGCCAGCAAGCACCATTGTGTCGTGCTCTTGGAGTTGCTGTGCCATCTCCGGCCAGAGATCGCAATCCGTTTTGCCCAGCCAATAGCCTGGCGGCATCGCGAAGACACGTTCAAATGCCTTGCTGGCATACACGTATCGCCCTTCCTCATCCTTCATGTAGGCGGCTGTCGGGCTATTGTCCATGAAGCGAGAGAACAATTCCTGGCTTTCCCGTAAGGCTTTCTCAGCACGCTTGCGCTCGGTTACGTCACGATGCACTGCCAAGTGGAGCCCCGGCGCAATATTGGCGACCGCACGAAATTCCACATCAATCGAGGTACCATCTTTGCGAGTCATCGTATACTCGCCGCTCTGAGAGCCATCAGCGAGAAAAGTTTGCCACAATTGGTATTGGGCTGCGCGGTCTTGAACAGGAGCAATGTCCCACACGCCGCGTTGGAGAAACTCTTCACGGCTGTAGCCAAACATGGCACAGGCAGCAGGATTGACATCGATCAAGCGAGCCTTGTCATCAGCCAGGAAGATCGCGTCTACGGTGTTATCGAATAATGCTTGCAGGTGTCGTTGACTCTCGGTTAAGTGTACTTCTGCCTGTTTGCGCTCAGTAATGTCACGCGCAACTCCGTATACATGGACAATGTTCCCATGCGCATCGCCCACAACCTTGACGTGAGACTGAATCCAACGTGTCTCTCCCCCTTTGGTCGTGATGCGGAACTCGTACGCAGTTGATTGCCCAGGCTCTACCGCTCTGACGATACGCGAGATCCGCCGCAGATCTTCTGGATAGATATATAGCGCCCAGGGATTCTTCTGGTTCCTTAACTCCTCAATGGTATAGCCCGTCACTTTGGTAAAACTCTCCGTGACCCACTCAATGCGAACCGTGTTATCGTTTTCAGGACAGTATAAAAACGCATAGTCAGAAATCGACTCACTGATGATGCGGTAGCGTTCTTCGCTCTCACGTAGCGCGTGCTCCGCTTTTTTTCGTTCCGTGATGTTGTCCGAGGTTCCCAGCAGATGTGTGCATTCCCCATATTCGTTGACAATAGGGGTAAGGGTGGTCTCAAACATTTGCTGCCCAGCCGGCAGATTCCGCTGCTCCTCATAGGTGATCGGCTTGCGGGCGAGTAGCGCCCTGGTATAGTTTTCCACAATGGCAGCCGCCTCTTCCGGTGGGAAAACGTCTTCAACGATTCTGCTGACAAGCTCTTGCTCGGTAAGACCGACTGCCTTCAGCAGCGCCGGATTGACTGCGAGGTAGCGAAACCGTGGCCCTGGCTCGACTGCTATCAGAAAGATGAGATCGGAAACGTTATGAAAAATAATTGCCAGATGCTCCTGACTCTGCTTGAGTTCGGCAGCCTGTTGATGCGCCGCTTCCAGCTCTCTGATCAACTGCGCTTTCGTCTTCCGTTCATTTTTCATGAGGAGCCTCTTAACCCGTTCTCTAGAACAGCATCTCGGCAAACGAGGTGTCTGTACTGACCGCATGCTCTGCCAGAGGTAGATAGACCTGGAAGGTGGTCCCGACCCCAGGCTGGCTTTCCACGCGAATCGCTCCGCCATGACTGGCGACAATCCCATGCACCACCGCGAGCCCGAGACCGCTGCCTTCCCCTATGGCTTTGGTCGTGAAGAAGGGCTCGAAGATGCGCGCCTGAACCTCTGATGTCATCCCACACCCGGTATCCCGTATGCATAACTCTGCATACACTCCAGGCGGAAAGGAGGGGAGAGTCTCGCTCGGCGTCCCCTCTACTGCTACTCGCAGTAAACTGACCTCGAGTCGGCCATTCTGCCCTTCCATCGCTTGAGCTGCATTCAGGCAAAGATTCAGCACCACTTGCTGCAATTGTGACGCATTTCCCCATACCACCTCTATGGTGTCGTCCATATGCGTAGAGAGTTGGAGCGTCGGTGGGAGGGAAGCGCGCAGAAACCGTAAGGTCTCTTCAACCAACAGTTGAAGTGAGACACGACTGCGTTCGGGTGCACCAGCACGGCTAAAGGTCAACAATTGTTGCACCAAAGCTTTGGCACGGCGGCTTGCCCGCGACACCTCCTCCAAATTGCGCCGTGCCATACCGTCTGTTGGCACCTCGTCTGTTGCCAATTCCGTAAAGCCGATAATCACTGAGAGCAAGTTGTTAAAATCGTGTGCGATCCCCCCGGCCAGGGTTCCCAGCGCTTCAAGCTTCTGAACCTGGAAGAGTTGAGGTTGGAGTCGCCTTTTCTCCTCCTCTGCGCGCTTGCGTTCAGTGATGTCATGAAAATAGACAGAGATGCCCTCTGGGAATGGGCAGGCATGCACTTCAACCCAGGTCTCTAACGGTGAATGAAACACCTCAAAGTCTACAGCGACTTGACTTGTCACGGCCCGGTGAAACATCTGGTGAGTCACCGCAGTGAGCGCTTCGGGAAATTCCTCCCAGGCATCCTTCCCCAGTAGTTCTTCTCGCGTTCTCCGCAAGAATTGTTCAGCGCGCCGATTGAGATAGGTGAATCGCCACTGCCGATCGAGGGTATAAAACGCATCCGTCATGCTCTCCAGGATATTGACAATCCGCCTATTCGATTCTTGCAGCGACTCCTCCGTCCGTTTAAGTGCAAGTTCGCCATCTTTGAGGGCTGCAACCTCCTGGCGCAAAGTCTCTAACTCTGCCATGAGCTGAGTCTTTGTCTTGTGCTGATCTCCCATACTCGATTCCATCATACCACAGCACGGCACCCCATTTCCTAATAGTCTATCAGGGGGAACCCGTAGTAGCGACTTGAGTCGCTTGTCTGACCGCAAGGACGACTACAGTCTTCCCTACAGACTCTGAAAGATGCGGTTTAGGAATCTTTTGAGATGGAGAGAAAACGTACCTCCACCCTTCGACGGGCTCAGGACAGGCTCTGTCGAAGCATGAACGGCGCTCACTCTTCCAGGACGTGCGTTGAGACGCTCAGATTTTCTTGTACCGCTGCCGCTCAAACAGCGTCACGCCCGTGCCGCTCGCTGTGCATAC
>CAZCWX010000252.1:0-3610 GCA_964502465.1 uncultured Enterobacteriaceae bacterium
TTTTCCTAATCCCAGCGTGCGCAAAACGATTGAAGTGGAGGTCTCGCTCATCAATCATTATGATCAACTCCTAGGAGAAGTCGCGCTTTATATCACCCGTAGCGCCAAGGCGCATGATGTCCAGACATTCTCTCGGCTGCAGTCCGTGCCAGGGATCGGGCCGATCTTGGCGCTGGTCCTCTTATCTGAGATTCAGAACATCCAGCGTTTCCCTCGCGTCCAGGATTTTGTCTCCTCTTGTCGTTTGGTCAAGTGCGCCAAAGAATCAGGCGGCAAACGGCTGGGCACCTCGGGCAAAAAGATCGGCACCGTCCATCTACGCTGGGCCTTTGCCGAAGCCGCCATCCTCTTCTTACGGCAGAACCACCTCGGCAAGGAATATTTTGCGAAATTGGAACACAAACACAGCAAAGCTAAGGCCTTGACGGTACTCGGGCACAAGCTCGCGCGCGCCGTGTCCTACCTGCTCACGCGGGGACAGCCGTTCGACCTCCAACGCTTTGTCTCTGCGTAACCGCGGAGAGGAGAGACCGAGCCTGCCGCCTCACTGGCCGACAACGGGGAGAGCCTGCGCGCTATTCCTTCCTTCTCTACAGCTTGGACTGTACCGGAAGAGCTGGACCCAAGGCCCGGAGCCCGTGCGGTTGATGGGACTGTCTCTCCTGCTCACCGCCTTGGTGATGCGTCACCAAGTGTCTCATGGCTGCCCCTCCGCCGAGTTCGCCACTCACGAGGAGGGTCTTGCGACACAACCCGCTGACATTGAGTGGACCGGGACGAGGGCACAGAAGAGTTTCTCGGGCGTGGGGCCTGCGGGCTCCACTGTTTCCCGTGGCACATTGCTCCATGGAACCATTTGACCCTCAAGAGGTGTTTGGTGCAGCCCACAGGCTGTGACCAGCAACCGCAATCAAGTCAGCCGCCAACGCTTGGCGAAGATGATTCACCAAATGTGCCTCGGACGGCCACCCCGCCCCCGCGAGGCCTCCGTCTGCCCGCTTGACAACGGAGGCCTCATAGGTGGTTAGGCCACGATCTGCTCATAGGAAAAATGTGGAATATCCGCTCGATCACTTGCATGTTCGATGGTGATGCCACAAATGTTGCCGTCCTGGTCTAGGTCAAGCAGCGTGTTTTCATCAAGATCTTTGGTCTCGGCTACCTCCACCGTACGAAACTCAATGTACAACGTGTCAGTCTCTTGAAAATATTTGATCTTCACGGCGTAAATCTCCGATCAAAGAAGGCGTTGTGAACAGTTTCTCCATCAGACAGCAAAATGACCCGTAAATATCTTCCTCCCATCTCGGCAATGGGTGCCCACCGGCGAATCCGGCCATCTTGTTGAATGACTTCTTTCACCGGGTGGTCGATGACACGCTGAATCCATTCCTCTTGGATTATAGCGCGATCTGAGCGTTGATGCATCGCATGGAAGTATTGGGTGAATTTCACAGCCAACAGTCTACCAGACACTGTAACTTCGTGAAATCAATACGCCCTAACGGCCAGCCCTCAGCGGCAAGGCCCCGAACCGAGACCGTTCAGGTTCAGCAGTATCCACCACCGGGGGGACGAAATAGGGGACGCGAAATAGGGGACGTTGGAATCTCTTTAATCTTTTATGATGTTTCGAGCACCCGTTGCCAGTGCGCTGCCTCTGCTCGCCCACGTTGGGCGACCCGATACCCCGCCTGAGGCTGGATCCCTAACTCTCGCGCGACTGGTGGCCCGCTCCGCCCCAACCACTCAATCCACAGATACGCTGCACCCGCTCGCACTCGACACACTGCCCGACGGCGCCCTCCCCCTGTCACCTCCTCCAGCCTCACCCGCGCGGCCTCGCAGACGGTCTTGACTACGTCCTCTACCGCGAGCCTCTGGACCTGCCCCGTGCTTCGTTTTTTTGCCTCCCCTTCCGGTCTGACGTGTTCAACAAAGTCACTCCCCCCCAAGATCCGTTCATCGGCGGCGTAGCCTTCGCGGCCACGCCGCAACGCTTTCACCGCTGCCCACCCGCCCGCACTCCGCACCAGTCCGCCCCCTTGCACGTCCGGCCGGCGGCCTTGGCTTACTCCCGCAGCGACCAAGGGAGCATACTCTTGTCGGGCTCGTCGTTGAGGAGTCGCAAAGCGGCCCAAGACCGCGTCCGTATCTTGCCCTCCGTACTGGCACTGCCCCAGCAACGCGGCATGCCCACTGTACGGCTACCGCTCTAACTCCCGGAAATCCTTGACAAGGCCCGCCCGGAGCGGATGCAGATGCAGATATCGCACCCATTCCAGGCAATAGGGGGCCTCTTCGCACACCACGGACTGATAACGATTGTGGAAGAGATGTCCACTGCGGCGGTGACGACTGTTGAAGGCAGTGGCGTAGCCTGACAAGAGCGAGCGTCGGGCTGCGAGCCGTTGTTAGGTAGCACCCGCTGATGTTACCCGAGCGACCCACGCTGTGACCTCTTTGGGCTGCACCGATGGCTCAGCCAACCGAATCAGGTGACCGCCGTACATTCCAGTACCCAACGGCTCGTCGTCCATAGGTTGAACAAGCTCGTAGTGAATGAGGCCGATTCGTTGATCGAGTCCAAGTGGAGAGATGAAGCCATTAAGCATGCTCGCCAGGTCCGCAGGAAGGCCGTTGTACGTAATTCGGCCGTCGTTCTGTTCTCTGCTGTCGACAACGACGAACACAAACAGATAGACCTGTGAGAACCCAATCTTCGCCAGCAAGTTCGCTTGCCGTACACCCTCCCTGAACTCGTGAAGCTTGTTGGGTCGTCGGTCACGCAACGCAGCTGCGCCGACCTTGATCCTCTTGGCCTCGACAGCTGTAGCGAGGTCTGGTCGACCAGGAACGTTGAGCAGAAGATCAACATCGCCTTTCGGCTCGCCCGGAAGGCCTGTGAAAGGAACACCTCGGAACGGCACCACGTTTGAAGCGATGCCTTTGATTTCGAGAAGGTACGAGCGCCAATGCGGGTCCGCCGTCAGCCGCTCGACCAACTGCGCCTCGGGAATCTGCACTAGTGAAGGATGTATCAACATCGCCTAAACCACCTGTAACTGTGGTGCTGCATAACGCTGCCGATTACCCGCCGCCGCCCAACCGTATCCTTATCGCGTTCATTCAGAACCGCTCATGGGCTGCGGTCAGGTACAACGGCTGGTTAGCCAGACTTTCCTTGTATAGCTACCTTAAGAGCGGCTGAAGTGAAAATCTTAGCCTCCTCCTTTAGCTTTGAAGCTGCATGTTCTAATCCCTTTTCAGTCATAACTCTCACGAACGAGAAGCGCGCGAGCACGGGGTTCCTCCATGCCAAAACACCATCATCTGTTGCGACGATCTGAGTATTTCCATCCTCGCCGAGGTACGCTTCATACAGTCGTCCTCGGAGGATCAGAAAGGGTATTGCAAACGTGTGTATATTCTGTGCCGAATGTGTTGCTTGACCTATTTTTGCAATCAATCCACGACAAGCGCTTGCTACTGACATAATCGAAGCATAAGTCCTATCTTCCGATGCGTCCTTTTTGTCGTTGAAGGCAGTGACCAAGGAGTATCCGGTTCGATTCGGCAGAGAGAAGAGAGAAGAATGCTGAATCGCAGG
>CAZCWX010000253.1:0-5399 GCA_964502465.1 uncultured Enterobacteriaceae bacterium
GAAGGAGCTTTCGGTACAGTAGCAGTGTTTCTGGTCGGCGAGATCAAGGACCTGATGATTAACTGTATTGAGGAGGTCCCGACTCACCGCGACGCCCTTGCCACCTTCAAGCTGCTGGGCCATATCCCGCTGTTGTTCCAGGAGAATCCCCAGACGGTATTGGTCAATGCGGTCGGTGGTGGCGTGACGCTCGGGGCCGTTGCGAAATATCCTGTGACCATCGATGCGGTGGATATTGTTCCCGATGTCCGAGATGCCATGGCCCTGTTCGCTGAGGAGAACGACAACGTGCTCGAACGGTCCAACTGGCGACTGATCGCTGACGATGGCCGCAATTTTCTCAAAATCTCTCCTCAGCATTATGATGTCATTACCGCTGACGCGACGCATCCAGCCGCAGCCGAATCTTGGGTCTTGTACACACGAGAATACTACGAGTTGGTAAAATCCAAGCTTACGACCCCTGGCATCTTTGCCCAGTGGTTACCTTTGCACAACATGGCACCCAGCGATTACCTGTCGGTGTTGCGCACGTTTCGCAGGGTGTTCCCTGAAACGCTCTTGCTCTTTACGAACCGCTACACCCTGCTAATCGGTGCGAAGACCCCACTGGTCTTGACGCCTGAGACACTCAATCAGCGGTTGGCTCACGTGCATGCTGCGATCCGGGAAGATTTACAAGCAATCGGCGTGCAAACCGGTCAGGACCTTTTGAAGTATATCGTTCTCGACGGTCCAGCGATCGATAAGCTGGTTGGTGACTACTATCCCATTCTGACCGACGACCATACTTCCGTTGAGTTCGCTGAGCTGAATCGTTTAGGGATCGCTGGCACTATGCCCTTCATCCTCGCTCGGCTACTGTCGCAGGTGCAGCCAGACAAATTGGCCCAGCAGTATGGCATTGAGCCGCAAGTGGTCCTTGCTCGTGTGTTGTTCATGCGGTCTAAAGCGGTGGGGACTGATGATCCCCTGGAACGGTCGTTTCAGGCGTTGCACGAAGTCGATCAGGCCGCTCAGCTTGCTCCGGCAGACAAAGACATTGCCTACTACAAACAGATCACCATCTTAGAGTTTCTTGACTTGCTGCAGGCGCGTTACACTGAACTGTTCAATTCGCCAACCCCGCAGATCTTGCTGCCGAAGGCAACCCTGGCTGTCCAACTGCAGCCACAGAATCCCTTTGCCCAAGAGTTACTTGGTGTCACGTTCCTGAAGCTCAACCGCTATGAGGAGGCCGTTGGACCGTTGGAAGCTGCGGTTGCTCTCAAAGGCGACGATATCAATTATCTCTCGAACCTGGCGTTCGCCTACGATCAGGTGGGACGCCTGACGGACGCCTTGCGGGTGCTGAAGCAGGCAAAAAGCGTACAGCCCGAGGCCGCACAATTTCTTGATGAAGCAATTCAGCGGATTGAACAGAAAATTGGGGCGAACGGCTGACTGCTGATCTGTCCGATCGGGCAAAAAGAACAGAATTTTTTCGCCAAGAAAATTGCAGAGCGACCCTGCAAAAGTGGTAGGCTCGCCCGCTTTCTCTCCAACCAATCAGCGTGAGCGTTTCCCTCTGGTATAGGACAAAGCACAGCTTTCTCCAGCTTTCTTCAGGAGATACCGCAGTTGCCCAACTCTTCCGCTTTTCTGGTCTTTCTTTTGCCTTTCTCTGTACCTTCTTGCGAAGGCCACGTCTTGCCAAGACGGTGACGAATCCAGGTGCGAGAGGATGCAATTTCACGCAGTGGAGGGGCTATGAGAGGATCGCTTTTTCTGCAAGCCGCTATGATCGTGACGCTCACGCTGATGACCCAACGTGCAGAGAGTCAGGTCGCTGTCCAGTTAGTGAGTCCAAGAGATCATATCGCAGGGAGCATGTTAGGGCACCAAGCGCTCTATGCGGATCAAGACCGCATCTATTTGGCCTCCTTCCAGGGAAAACTGTTCGTCCTGGCCCGCGATCGGTCAGGCGATTTTCCCCTCCTGCAAATCGTTCAGGACACCACTTTCCCACTCACGGCAGTCCGAGGCGATCACAAGAACCTCTACGTGACCTCCATGGATGGCACCCTCCGTGTGTATCGGAAGACACGCCCGCTTTCGCTGAGTGCCACCATTCCTCTTTCAGATTATGGACTGAGTTCACTGGCACTGACAAACGAGAAGATTTATGTCGCCCAAGGACAAGCGCAGCTCGCGGTTGATGAAGATTTCGTTTACCTCGCGGCATTGAACGAAGGGGATACTGCGCTCGAGATTACAAAGGGCACCTGGCAGCCCGGCCTGACATACGGCCAGAGCTTCGAACCGCATATGGCTGTCGTTTTCGATCGCCAGAGCGGGGAGCGGATCTTCGGTATCCCCGCCCCGGTGAATGCTTTCGGGCAGCCCGATCTCGGGGTATTGTACGTGGACACGCAGATCCTGGGCCAAACCATTCCCGGCTGCTGTGGTTCAGGGATCTTCGTGTCTGACGCACAAACCTTCCAGCTGCATCAGGTTATCCCGCGCTTCTACACGAACACCATCGTCCGCCGAGGCCAATGGCTGATCGCAGGAAATGAAGGGGGACAGATCGACGTTTTTGACCTGGAACAGAATCCTGCGCCACTCGTATCGAGTGCCCATTTGCGTTACTTGACCGGTCATACCGGCGGTGAGGATATTGAAATTCGTTCCCTGTGGACAGATCGCCTGGATAACCTCATCTTCGCCGCAAGTTCCTGGGGTAACCAGCAGTCAAGGACTCCCTCTCTGCCGTCATTCTTCGTTTTGGCGCTCATGACCGATCAGCTCGGGGACCTTGATGTAGACGGTGATGTTGATCGTGATGACGTGACCCTCCTCCGTGTCGCACTGAAAACACCAGCCTCCGGTCCAGACGATCCCCGCGACCTTGACGGCGATGGAAAGATTACCTCTCGCGATATGCAGCAACTGAAATCGCTCTGCACAAGACCGAAATGCGCTGCGGAGTAATGTGTGTTTCAAGGGGTGCAGAGCAAATCATTGGGAATGAGGGACTGAGATCCCTTGTTGGCATCTAGCACAGTCTAGCACAGTTGTGGTGCCGCTGTCTCGGCGGCCTCAGCAAGCAGGCGAGACGCCAGCACCACAAGATTGACACGAAACCTGTGCGGCTTACCTAGAAATTGTCATGCAGCCTTTGGTCGACCGCAATTGGTGCGGTCTTGCCGCGTATGCTGTATCTGGTGAGGTAACCTCTGCCGCCATGCCCGCCCTTCGCTTCCGTTCATCCTGAGCGTAGGCGCGAAGCGCCAGAGTCGAAGGACGCTCAGGGCAGGCTCCGTCGGGCATCCAGTCTGTTAACTCGCTGATTTGGCGCGATTTTCTGGATTCTCGCTCGTGTCTCCTATGCCAGCATCTGCCCGTGCGACGGCAGGCGGTCGGCAGACAGGCGGATCTCATTGCGCGTGCCCTCAAGTGACTGGAAAGTGTCCTGGCGAGGAGCTATAAGCGACGAAGTAATCTCTCGCATCGACACAGATTGCTTTGCTCCGTTCATAATGACTCGCTTTCCTGGTTTTGAATCTGCCTTTAAGGAGGGATCGATATGGCTACTCACAGCAAACCGCCCTTCCGAGCAGACCACGTCGGCAGCCTGCTGCGTCCCAAGAGACTACTGGAGGCGCGCGAGCAAATGAAAAAAGGCGCGCTGCCCATAGATACGCTCAAGGCTATGGAGGACGACGCAATCCGCGAGGTCGTCAAGCTGCAGGAGGAGGTCGGCCTCCATAGCGTCACCGATGGTGATTATCGGCGCGACCACTGGTGGGTGGATTTTATCGAGGCGATCGACGGAGTCGCAATCGAGGGAGGTCTCCCGATAAAATTTCATAACGCTGAAGGCGACGTTGAGTACGCGCCCCCCAAGGCCGTCGTCAAAAGCAAACTCGGTCGCTCTCGTGGTATTGCTACGGCTGGCTTGGCGTTCCTCAAATCGGTCACCAGCCAAACGGCGAAACTCTGTATCCCCTCGCCGACCATCGTGCACTTTCGCGGCGGTCGCAACGCCATAGACAAAGTGGCCTACCCAGAAATGGAGGTCTTCTTCGCTGATCTTGCGCGGGTGTACAATGACGAGTTTCAGGATTTGAAGCGTCTTGGTTGTACCTACCTGCAGATCGACGACACCAACCTGGCGTTCCTATGCGATCCGAGACTGCGAGAAAACACCATCAAGATTGGTGAAGACCCGGATAAGCTACCGGAGACCTATGCCAGGTTGATCAATCAATCGATTGCCGGCCTCAGGCCGGAGATGACGGTGTGCATGCATCTGTGTCGGGGCAATTATCAAAGCTCGTGGGTAGCCGAAGGCGGTTACGAGCCAGTGGCCGAAGTGCTGTTCAACGCCTTCGATGTAGACGGGTTCTTTCTGGAGTACGACAGCCCTCGGGCAGGAGACTTCGCACCGCTGCGCTTTGTGCCCAAAGACAAGAAGATAGTGCTGGGACTGATTACGACCAAGACACCGCAACTAGAGAACCCAGACGAACTAAAGCGCAGGATCGACGAAGCCAGTACATACGTACCGCTGGAAAACTTGTGCCTGAGCCCCCAATGCGGGTTCGCCAGCGAGATGTACGGCAACAAAGTCACTATTGACGACGAGAAGGCGAAGTTGAGTCTCGTGGTCAAGGTGGCGGAAGAAGTTTGGGGAGCGGTCTCGTAGTCCGTCGCAGTAATATTGATGGCCTGTTCTGAGGCCAGAGGCCGAAGAATCTCTCAGGGGGTGTTGAGAAACCCCGTGTTCACCCTTCGACAAGCTCAGGGCGAACGGGTTAGGGATTTAATTCGTTGAAGCTTTTCCGTTCGTGCTGAGCCTGTCGAAGCACGAAGATCGACTTCTTAGACATGCTCTCAGGAAGCCGTCAGTCTGACGAGACCTGTCCTGAGCAGCGTCGAAGGGTGAGAACGGCACATGAAGTTTTCTGAAGTGGTGGCGCAAACGCTTGCCTGGCTCCAGCGCGAAGGGCGGGGGTCGTATCGGGCACTCAGATTAGAGTTTGACCTCAACGAGGAAGTGCTTGACGCCCTCAAGGAAGAATTCATCGAGGTCAAAGAACTGGCGGTGGATAAAGACGGCAAGATGCTGGTCTGGACTGGCAAAGGGACAGAGGAAGAATCGGGGAATCGGGGAATCGGAGACCAGCAAGACAAAAGTTGTCAGCAGTCAGTTACCAGTCCCCAGCCCCCAGCCCCTAACCCCGAGCACCCAACACCCCACTGCCGAGCGGCGACAGTTGACGGTGATGTTCTGCGACTTGGTGGGCTCGACGGCGCTGTCCGCACAATTGGACCCTGAAGATTTGCGTGAGGTCGTGCGACAGTATCAACAGACCTGCGCTGCAGTCATCCAACAACATGAGGGTTATATTGCT
>CAZCWX010000254.1:0-4803 GCA_964502465.1 uncultured Enterobacteriaceae bacterium
CTGGTCGCGGCCTTGGCTCACCTTCAACACCAATTGGATGAGGTGCATGCCGCATGAATTTGTGGGGAGCCCTCAGCGCCCAACCTCGTTAGTTCGACCACAAAACTCAAGACGTTCGGCCTCACGACGTGACCGGGGCCGGGTATCGCACGGCTGCCATAGGACCTTGTCCCACGCGCCCATGTAGGCTTCATTGCGCCCACTCTCAGGGGTGTGCTACGAGTGATAGCTCACCACATTGACCGCAGAAACGTGTCATGGAACAAGTTGCCAAATCCACAGAAGAACGATCGTTGCTGAGACTTCCGAGCGCGATCATGTTCATCTCATGTTATGAACTGGGCCACCAACCTCGTGGCATCATCCAACCAATGGCATTTATCGAGCAAGCCGGGTTTGCGCCGGTCGGCCTCGATATTGCGGTTGAGGCTATTGATGAACCGGCCCTCCGGCTTGCGCGATTTGTCGGTATCTCGGTACCCATGCATACGGCGCTCCGGCTTGGGGTGCGGTTGGCCGAGCTGATTCGCGCACTGAATCCAGCCTGCCACATCTGTTTCTATGGGCTGTACGCCTCGATCAATGCGGAATATTTGCTTCAAGGGCTGGCCGATTCTGTGGTGGGCGGAGAGTACGAGATCCCGCTGCGGTCACTCATCGAGGCGCTTGATCAGGGGCGGGCGATCAACCATCTCGAAGGGGTGAGTACTCCAAGCCGGATTGTCGGTCCCTATTTGAAGCGTGCCTACTCAACGAACTCGACTATTTCCCATCCACTACCAAGTCGCGCAGCATTACCGATATTGGACCAGTATGCCCGGCTCGAACAGAACGGCACAAAGCGGTTGGTCGGGTACGTCGAGGCCAGTCGCGGATGTCTCCATCACTGCCTCCATTGCCCGATCGTGCCGGTCTATGACGGGCGCTTCTTCCTTGTCCCGGAAGCCGTCGTTCTCGAGGACATTCGGCGCCAGGTAAACGCAGGCGCCACGCACATCACCTTCGGCGACCCGGATTTCTTGAACGGGCCCGGGCATTCCCTGAGCATCGTTCGCGCGATGCACACAGAGTTTCCACATTTGACCTTCGATTTCACCGCGAAGATCGAGCACCTCTTGAAACGCCGCGCTTTGATGCCTGACCTTGGCGTGCAGGGATGTCTGTTCGTTATCTCTGCAGTGGAGTCGTTCGGAGACTTTGTTCTGGAACGGTTACACAAGGGGCATACAGGAGCTGATATCATCACGGCGCTCGGCATCCTGCGCGAGGCCGGCATCACGCTTCGCCCATCGCTCGTGGCCTTCACGCCCTGGACCAGCCTTGACGATTACCTTCATATGTTAGACATGGTGGAGGCCCACGATCTTATCGACGCGACCGATCAAGTACAATTGAGCATTCGTCTCTTGGTGCCGCCCGGGTCGGCTCTTCTGGCCAAGTCTGACATTCAGCGGTTTCTCGGTCCACTGGATCAGGCCAGCTTTCAGTATCCGTGGACGCATCCGGATGAGCGGATGGATCGACTGCATCGGGAGGTGAGTGGGATCGTGGAAGCGAGTGCCAAGGAAGAAGAAGATGCGATGGTGACATTTGATCGTATTCGAGCGAGTGCCGATGAGATGGCCGGCCGTCACGCTGAGTCCTCGACTCGGACAAGGGTGAGCAAGCCTGATCGTCCGAAGCCGCCTCGGTTAACGGAATCATGGTTCTGCTGCGTGGAGCCGACGACCCGGCAGTTTAGACCGTTGCTGACAAAGGGGCATGGGGAAATTTAGCAGCCTGAGGGAAAACTATGTTGACTCGCTGCAACGTCGATGGTCTGCACGTGTGGCATAACAGAAGAACGCTTCTGCAGGATGCTCAAAATGGCCATCCAGTCCTGAGGCCCTCGAAGGGAAGGCCGCAGTGAGTGAAAGGCCAGGGTGGACATTCTGCTGAGGTGTGTTGTGGGGCTGAACGAGGCGAGAACGGTGCTGGCGGACTTTTTCAGCATCCTTTAAAAATTCTTGGGTGGAGTAACATACAGTTGAGAGGGGGATGAGAAGTGGAAGCTGAACTCATGACACAAGGCACGCAGATACAGGAACTTTTGGGGGTGAAGGTCCCGGCAGTAGCTATCGCGTTTCGAGACACGGCCCCTGCGGGCATTCCGCGCGTCACCGCCCCTGCACCGGCAGGATGCGGCTATTGGAAGCTAGCGGCTGAGGGCAAGGTCTTCTATACGGAGGCCTCGGATCACTATAGCTGTCCGGTCGGAGCCCATACCCACGGTGTGGATCTGCCACCCCAGGTCGCGACTGAGCTGAACGGTCTGGTGCAGACCATGGTAGACATGCAGTACCTCACGATGGAAGAAATTCCGATGATCCCGCGTCGACAGGGGACCTTTCACGTGGCCGTCTATGCGCCACTCACGCAGGCCACCTTCACTCCGGACGTGGTGCTTGTCCGAGGGACCGTCAAGGAGCTGATGCTCCTGGCAGAGGCGGCACAGGCAGCAGGCGTAGCCGGCGGAAGTGCGACCATGGGACGGCCGACCTGCGCCGTGCTGCCGGAATCCCTGCAATCGGGACATGCGGCTACCAGTTTTGGCTGTATTGGAAATCGCGTCTATACCGGACTCGGGGATGACGAGGGCTATTACGCCATTCCCGGTGCCAAGGTGGCCGACGTAGTGGGTAAGTTGGCGATCATCACCGAGGCCAATCGTCAGTTGGAAGTGTTTCATCGTGCACGCGCGGGAACAGTCCCTCCGACACCCTTTTGAGCATCCTGGGGGGAGTATCCTACTGTCCCAGACGTGCGGACCAGTGGATTTCAGACGTGGCAAATTAAAATTGGGCCACCTGTTAAGAGATCACGATGCCAAGACTTCTCTTGCTCTTGCCGGCCACAACCTATCGGGCAGAGGCGTTCCTCGAAGCAGCCCGCCGTGTGCAGGTCTCAGTGACCATTGGGATAGAGCGGGTTTCCGAAGGCCTTCCTGTGGCCTCGAGCGATGTCTTGTTGCTCGATGTTCGACATCCGCAGGCGGCCGCGCAGACCGTGGTCGAATTCGCCCGACAGCATCCGATCGATGCGGTAATCGGAGTCGACGATGTGACTGCCGTCACGGCTGCTGCCATAGCGGAGGCAGTAGGGCTACTCCACAACTCTGTCGCTTCCGTCACCGCCGCCAGAAACAAGCGTCAGATGCGGGAGTTATTGTCCCGACAGGGCATTCCTGTTCCTCGCCATAGGGTGTTCCCTCTCGACGGTGATTCGAGAGCCTTCGCGAAACAGATTGTCTATCCCTGCGTCGTGAAGCCACTGATCCTCTCTGCCAGTTGTGGCGTGGTTCGCGCCAATGACGAGGAGGAGTTTGAGAGTGCATTCCGTCGGATAGGCGCACTCCTGACCAATTTGAATCTGGTAGCAGTGGACGAGCAAGCCCGTTGGATCCTCGTCGAGGATTTTGTGCCGGGGGTCGAAGTCGCATTGGAGGGTTTACTCACAAAGGGAGTCCTTCAGCCGCTGGCGATGTTCGATAAGCCTGATCCGCTCGACGGCCCCTATTTTGAAGAGACGGTCTATGTCACACCTTCCCGTCTCTCCTCCGACCTGCAACAGAAAATTGTCGCCTGTGCCAATCAAACGGCGAAGGCGCTCGGACTACGGGAAGGGCCGGTGCATGGGGAATTCCGCGTCAATGAGAACGGCGTGTGGGTCATCGAGATGGCAGCACGAGCGATCGGTGGGCGCTGCTCAAGAACACTGGACTTTGCCGCAGGTATGTCGCTCGAAGAGCTGATTCTCCGCCATGCACTGCGGATGCCGCTCCCTCCGCTCGCCAGGCAAGAGCAGGCGGCAGGAGTGATGATGCTTCCTATTCCGTATAGCGGTAGGCTGCATGAGGTGAGGGGGCAGGCTGAAGCCCGGGCGGTTCCCGGAGTTGTCGAACTGACGATCACCGCAGAGCCTGGGGATGAACTCATCCCGCTTCCGGAGGGGACGCGGTACCTGGGGTTTCTCCTCACACGGGGAAAGACACCGGAGGATGTGGAGCGGTCGCTTCGGGACGCTCACCACCGATTGACGGTCGTCATCAGCGCCTCGCCGCCGACGCCAACTGACTCATCGCCATCATCACAGCGATCACGAGCCATGAGATTTTGAATGCACCACAACCAGGCTCCGTCAACCATGGCATTCGCTAGGTCGGTTTCTTCTTAACCTCTGCGGTCATGTTCCGCGACCACTCATCCAGACTCTTACCCTGTGCTGCCACGTCCGGGAGGCCGGTCATATCGTGTACCCATGCGCCCTTCACGATCTCGCCATCGTCTGTAATGGATTTCTTGATGGCCTCAAACTCCTTATCGAACCGTTCGGGGGCTTGTTCAAGGATACGCCTGATCTTCCACTTCGTCGTCGGTTTGCCATCTGCATCCAAGTCACAACCGTAGTGGACGATATCCACCTTTCCGGTCTCTAGGATCCTGGCCAACATCCGATACGTCACGCCTGAATTCGACTGAATCAGCGCGGCCTTATAGAGACGCTCGCATTTTTCAGGATCCACCTCTAACGCCGTGATATCCTCCATGACCTTGGCGGCAACTGCTGGGGCTGTATCGACCTCTCCCATAGTAATCTTCCTCCGTGCAGGGGTTTGAGCCTGATAGCAAAACACCAGCCATGACCCTACCAGACAATTCTTAAACAGAGCAAGACGAACGCAAACCGCTGACGACGGGCAGTCAGCCGTCCAGACCCCACGCAGCAGGAGCGGACACGTCAATGAATGAGTGTTTTCCGCAGGGT
>CAZCWX010000255.1:0-4576 GCA_964502465.1 uncultured Enterobacteriaceae bacterium
GCATGAAAAGAGAAGAAGCGCTGCGGCTTGTCATTGCGAGCGCAGCGAAGCAATCTCATTATCCGACAGAGATTGCTTCGTCTCTTCTGCTCCTCTGTTCGTCTAGAGATCTGTTTCACGGTCCTTAAAATTGTCGGCTCATGTCTAGAATTTGTGCTCGACTCTGGATTCCCGCCGTTCGACTTTGCTCAGGACATGCTTTCGTGGGAATGACGTCAGGCCCGCCCTTCGCTTCCGTTCATCCACGCTTACCACTGAGAGTTCTCATTGGAGCACTGGCATTTTTCTCGACTTCTGGCAGGATGGTGTCCACTCTCGGGCACAGAATCCAGGGACCACAAGGACGGACTTTCTGCGTGACAAGGAGGATCAATGGTCAGTGAGATCGCCGTTTGGTGGATGAGGCCAGGTAGGCAGCTATGAAATGCCTCCTCATTTCCGATCTGCACTACGCGCTCAAGCAGTTCGACTGGGTGGCGAGTATGGCCAAGAATTTTGACGTCGTGGTGATCGCGGGCGACCATCTTGACCTCTCTTCGGCCGTCGAGGTGCGGGTCCAGATCACCGTGATCCTGACATACCTGCGGCGTCTCCGCGCGAAGACCCGACTTGTCGTCTGCTCAGGAAATCATGATCTGGATGCCCGCAACGCTGCGGGTGAGAAGTTCGCGAAATGGATCGCCAAGGTACGCCAGCTCGACGTGCCAACCGATGGGGACTGCTTCACTCTCGGTGAGACCCTGTTTACCATCTGCCCCTGGTGGGATGGCCCGCAGGCTCAGGAAGAGGTTGGGATGCAGCTCGCGCGCGACGCGGAACGGCCAAAGGACCGGTGGGTCTGGGTCTACCACGCCCCGCCAGACGCATCGCCCACGAGTTGGGGTGGGCAAAAATACTTCGGCGATGCCACCCTGGTGCGCTGGATCGAGCGGTACCAGCCGGACATCGTGTTCACCGGCCACATCCACCAGTCGCCCTTTCGCCAGGGGGGCTCCTGGGCCGATCAACTGGGTTCCACGTGGGTCTTTAATCCCGGACGACAAATCGGCCCGTGTCCCACACACATCGCGTTCGACACCGACGAACGGATGGCGCTGTGGTTCTCGCTCGCTGGTGCTGAGGTCGTGCGACTCGATGAACCTCTGAAGCGTCCACTGCCCGAGCTGACGGAGCTACCGGCTTGGTTCACAGGGTCGTAGAGGGGTCGCGCTCAGAGCCTGGCGAACACTCCTCGGCCTGTTGATGGACCAGGGTTTCGAGAACTTCATCGACCATGCCAAGGTGGCCTTCCTGATCCTCAAACTGCCCCTTCAGATCAAGGAGATAGGTGGTGATGCCATACAGGCGCTGGGCGAGGAGCCTCGCGAGTTGATAGGCGATATCTGTATGGGACTGGAGGAACTCGCTGGCACGCTCGACCACGTAGGCCCGAGACGGCGTGAGCGTCTTGACCGTCGCTGTGTGGGGGATGTCGAGCAAGACCGAGATCTCACCGAAGAGCGCGCCAGGCTCAGACACGGTATTGATGGGAAAGTCTCCCTTCAGCACTTCAACTTCCCCTTCGATCAGGATGTAGAGGATTCTGTCGTTCTCCCCTTCGGTGAGCAGCACCTCATCGGGACCAAAGGTTTTCTCTGACAATCCTTGGCAGAAGCTGAGAATCGTGCGCATCGCTGTACCTCCAGAAAAACCCACGGTACCGTGAATGTTGAGCAGGTCAATTGGGGGAACGGGTTGAATCGCTCCTCTGGGGGGTGGATTGCACAGCGGCATCGTGGACATTGGACATTGTAAGATGGGAATCTGCATTCACCCCCCGAGTTTACTTGTTTCTCGCTCGGTCATTCCTCATCTATCCTAAACCTTCTCTTTCTCCATTCCATTATCAGGTAGTCTATTGATAATCGATCATCTTCCCGTGGCATCACAAGAACAAAGAGCAACAGACCGAGCCGAGGGATCACCTGTGTATGAAACTGATAAAGAGGCTCTTGCAATAAATGGCCGAAGGTCACGATCGCGAGTACGAATCCGAGCAATACCAGCCCTTCGCGAGTTCGGAGCCCGAACATCACCAAGCCCCCAGCCAACAGTTCAATGAAAGGGATGATGACTCCGGTAGCCCAAAGCGACCATATGGGTAAGAAGGTATCAGCGAAGGGCAAGAAATAGCGTCGGGCATGTTCGAGAGGACCAAGCTGAAAGACCTTCCAGAGCCCTGCCATGAAGAATATAAGGCCAAGAACAAGACGGGCGAAAAGAATGGCCCAAGACCGATCAATAAAGCTCTCTCGCTGTGATTTCATCCGTTGATCCCAGGTCAAGTGCGAGCCAGTACATGTAGGGCTCCTTTCCTATGCTTATGCCTGTTGCGGTGGGGTGAGTCGTTCCAGGACGGCCAGGGTCAGCCGTTCGTTGCGCGAGGCTGTTTCCTCTACCCGTCTGAGGGCCTCCGCAATCTTGCGGATTTCTACCACCACTACCACCACCGTGATAAGCAGGACCAGGGTGTTAATCCAGGTCAGGGTTGTGATGTCCATGTTTCTTCCTCCTCTTCTGGTGCCTACAAAAAGGGGCAGCCGGAACTGCCTCTGGTGGTTGCTATGCCGGTTTCCGTCTGGGCAGCGTTTTCCCTCCTTTTTCCAACAAGACCGCCCTATGTTCAGTGAACGAGAGGCTGAGCGACTCTGTCCGCTCAAGCCAACGTTAGGCTTCAACTATTTCATTCGCTCTATAACAGCTTCCACTAGACGGACGAAGTTCACCTTCGCCACTTGGTCACGACAGTACTCGTACTCTGTTCTTTTGACCGCAAGGGAACCTAATACCTGAGGACGCCTGTCCTCGTGGTTGGTGGTGCGGACGAGTGTTGCTGTCAATTCGTCGTTGGGGACGTATGACCAATGGAAACGACCTTGGGTAATGGAATATCGATCACCTGCTCTATAGGTAACCTCACCACCCGTGACACGAGAAAAAGCGTTTTAGGTGTGCCGTCCGCTCCACGACGATGTTCGGCCCTCGGGGTGCTCCATCCTCACGGCTGCAAAAACGGCAGTAAATCTGTATGATGTCCGATCATTTTCCACTTCCCGTCCTCTTTGCGGAACAGGCTTGTGGCCCGGATTGATACCTGCTGGGGCTTGCCTTCTACAGGGGTATTCTCTCCCTTCTCGTAATTGTGTACGACCGCAAGCTCTGAGCCTACCGTAATATGTATCTCCTCGGGCTTGACTTTCCCTCCCAGTTTCCTGGCCGCCTGGGCCTCCCAATCCGCACGTACCTGCTCCCAGCCGATCCGAAACCCACCACCGGGACCCATGAAGGTAACGTCTTCGGCATGCGACCAGACCTCTTGCATCGGCCCCAGCTCACCCGTAAACATCGCGTTCAAGGCAGCGTAAAACTGCTCCACTGATTGCCGGACTGCCTGCTCCTCGGCCTCAATGGCACGCGTCGGATTCGTCACCATACCTCCTATAATCATCACCATTAATATCGACAGCCAAACCGACATTTTCCTCTTCATTGAGCACCTCCTCAGTTTCCGTTATTCCGAAACTCGATTAAATCTTATCTTTCCTCCTTACTGACTGCTTTAACCATGGTCCCTCGAGCCGAACGTTCGGCGTCAGCCGTTACAGCCCAAATGGGGCCTTTCCCTTTCATCTGGAACCGCTCGCGGGCTGCGGTCGGCCTGCACGCCGTTTGTGTACGCCCGGCATGGGCGTGAGTGTGTGGGGTGCAAGTCCCCTGTAGGAGGTTCACCTTCATGAGTCGTAAGATACATGAAGATAACTACCAGTCCAAGGCAAGGGCGTCACCGCGAGGCGGGGTCTGCAGGAAGCCGGCGACCGTACGGCGAGGCGAGGCACACGAACGACAGAGCAGGCTCACTGCCCTCGGACGAGCTGGCACAACACCGCAAAGTCCCGTGAACCGGGGGATCAGGGAAATGCCGCGCCTGTGCAGCGACCACTCACGGCCTTATCCGGGGAGAGCTGCGTCGCGTCCTGGGAAGTGGCGGGCCACGGAAACTGACTGAGAGCTGGAGTAATCCGCTCTGACCATGGCGCAGCAGTCCGCAGAGGTCAGAGTAGCTCGCTCCTGATGGGCGCGAGTGTAGGACCGCACAGAGAGGACAAGGCGGAGGGGTGACCGCCTCGACAAAGCCAGGCCCGTACCGGGCAACGGCTCTGCGGCGGTGGGTCATCGCCCCAGCCTTGAGTGAGACTGCTCTCACTGCACTATCCTGCCTGAACCGCCGAGTGCGGACCCGCATGCTCGGTGGTTCAGGGGGCTGGGGAGGGCGACCTCCCTGGCTACCCGATTAGGCTGCGAGCGCATAAATCAAATACTACTCGAGCGCTGTCCAGGTAAGGTGTGACTCATTGAGATAGCGCATCAGCGAGAGCACGTAACAGTTTTGCGCCACCCCCGCGCCATGCGCTGCCATGCATGCATGCGAGGGTTGCTGGATTGGTGGAAGCCAAGCGCTCAAGCATGGCACGCGCATTTTTCGTGTGTGAAAAGTAGTCCATTTCCCTCCGGAACGCCTCGCTCGGTCCAAGAATGT
>CAZCWX010000256.1:0-3474 GCA_964502465.1 uncultured Enterobacteriaceae bacterium
GCCTCAACCCAGGTCTAGATCAACCGAGACCGACGCACGGCGGCGGCAGTGACGAACAAGGCAAATCCTTGGCGACAGGGTATTTCGGTTGCGGCATTGTGGGTATTCGGGAAGATTAGATCCCGTGAAAGGTAGCCCCGGCAACTCATTTGGCGCGGGCGAAAACATGTTGTACAAGAGAGGCATGTGGCAAACCCTCCCGACAGGCGATTCGATCTCACAACATCGGTCTTTTCAAATCGAGATTCCAAGCCTTTCCGCGTGACCGGCAAGAAGTTGCCGCAGAAGAGGGTTTGACTGAGCCTTCGGGATCGAAACCGAACGTCCGGCAAGTACGCAATCGCATTCATGGATCCCGCCGCCCACAAATTCGGCCCGCGCACCGTAGAGGGGAGGATCGAAGAGTCCAGGGCAAGCACCGACGGGCACACTCCGACGGGGATCACACCACTGGACTATAGGCTGCGTCAGATCCCAAATGACACGACTTTCGAGCCCCACTACAGTATTGGCGACCTCGCAAAGCAATGGCGTCTGGGCCGTGAAACAGTGCGTTTACTTGTAAAGGATGAGCCTGGCGTTCTGAAGCTCCGAATGGGGTACAGGAGAACGTTGACGCGCTACAGTGTGCCTGAGTCGGTCGCCCGTCGCGTTCATACGAAGCTCTTCCATCCGGCGCGCTGATCCCCAGCGGCGCGAGAACTCATGTCGTTTTGGACCTTCCTTGCTCTCGTGAGGCCATCGTTCGCTGCGAAGGCACGTTCTGAGTCCACGGACCTACAACGCAACCCTGCGCTGAGTTTTGTGGGCCGAATTCCATAGCCTCCTTGCACCGTTGGTCGAACGCGATGAAATTGGCGCCTCGGGTTCAGTGCCCCAGGACCAGAAACCATGGGTCTGATTTAGGGCCGTGGGCAATGGTGGGCAATGCGCGACGGCAATCCTGGCAGATATGGCAGTCCCGGCAACGAGGAATCTGTAACTTACAGATTCCATGAGCGACTCGTGGGTTCGAATCCCACCCTCACCGCCAAACATCTTGATTCCAATAATACAGGCGGAATGCGCTAGTTTTTGTGGTCGTATCTTATTGAGAACACATAGGCAGACTGCCCGCTCTTGGGGAGCCGTCAAAAATCAATAGCTAGAATGCGGCGGGGCAATGATGGACAATGTTTCAGACCTCCGCGTCGAGAACTGGAAGCAAGCGCCGAACCCGGAATCTCAACTCCAAGATAGCGCGAGAGCGCCGGCGCGTCCGTGAAACTCACACCTTCGTAACGGGCGCGACCTCAGGTTTCGCGTGAAACTTCGCGAGCAGCCCGCCGAACTGAGACAGCAACCTTCCGTTGGGATTGCACCGAATAGAGCGATGGCGGGCTTCTGCGGAGAAGCGACCGGCGCTCTGCATGAGCAAGCGGGTGCGACGTCCTTTGAATGGGCCGTGATACTCCTGGCAAATCCTGGGTCGCGGTAGGGACGAGCATCGCTGCTCGCCGCCGAGTCGCCCCGGGGAGTTTCACCCCGAGGCGCTCACAGAACCGTGCGTGACAGTCTCCCGTCACACGGCTCGTGCCATCCATTGAAGGCTGCCGCCCTCCGCCACAATCAGTCGGTTCCTCCCGTCGCCGGTTGACCAAGTTGACCATGACGCGAATGGCCCGACCCCTTCGCTCCACGGACATTACTCCGCTTCCTCGCTACTACGAGCCGGTCCGTCCCTGCTCAGCGTATCGGTACTTTTGGCCTCGCAGGGCTGCCGCTTGTGCCTTTTCCCTTATCACCGCGGAGCAGGTTCTCAAGTTCCAGACCAGAGCCAAGGCTAGAGTCACGCCACTTGTACCCCGGACACCACATGGCCAGTAAACAGGTTCCCGCCATGCTCGTCCCGGAGAGCGGGGGCGCTCCGGTTTTGGTGCCCTCAGTAGATCTGTTTCGAGGCCTCATCAGTGGTTCACTTGCATTCGTCTCTCTAACCCGCACATGACGCAATCGAGTCGCGCCTTTTCCGTAACGTTCACCACCACCGCCATGGGACAGCAGCAGCTTACGGCTGTTTGAAGCCTGCTCCTGCAAACCGGCTTCGAAGGGCCCTCCTTCATCTCTGGTACAGCATTGCGCCTTTCGCGCATTCTTGACACAACCCCGCACAGATCCGTACGTGCGGTACTACCGCATGCGGCTCTTGCCTCGGATGCATGGCGTCGAAACGAACGCTCGGAAAAGGATGTACCAGGCGGGCGGTGGGGATGTAGCACCGGACCAGTTGCGTCATGCGCGCCCATCGCAGTCTGGCTTTCTGGCTCCGGCGAGCGAGCACGCTGCGCCATTGCCGCACCACTCCGCTTCGAAACGCACACAACCTTCGCCGGTTGCCCGGAATCGCGTGGTAGTTGAAGTAGCCCTGCACGACCGATCGGAGCCACTCCCCAGTCTGCGCAGGCGGTTCGTGCATCCGACGGCACAGTTGCTGCTTGATTTCTTGCAGCTTCCTGGCCAGTCGTTTGCCCACCGTTTTCCTGCGGACCTCGAAGTAGCCCGTCTTCCGGTTCTTCCCGCAAATGTGCGTGAAGCCCAGAAAATCGAACGTCTCGGGTTTCCCAATTCCCCGCTCCTTCCGGTTCGAGGCGGCGAACCGCCCGAACTCGATCAACCGCGTCTTTTCCGGATGCAACTCCAGGCCGAACTTCGCCAGGCGTTCCCGCAACTGTCGCAGGAACCGCTCCGCTTCGGCCCGCTGCTCGAAACCCAGCACGAAATCATCCGCGTAGCGGATGACGATGACGTCCCCGCGCGCGCGCTTCTTTCGCCAGGCTTCGACCCACAGATCGAACACGTAATGCAGATAGACGTTCGCCAGCAGCGGTGAAATCACCGCTCCTTGCGGCGTGCCCACCTTCGTCTCCGACCATTGCCCTTCCTGCGATACTCCGGCCCGCAGCCACTTTTGTATCAGCCGCAAGACCCGCGTATCGGCGATGCGGTGCTGGAGAAACTTCACCATCCATTCGTGGTCGATGTTGTCAAAGAACCCTCGAATGTCAGCGTCCAGCACCCAGTTCACCTTCTTTCGCGTCAACCCCACACTCAGCGCGTCCAGCGCTTGGTGCGGGTGGCGTCCGGGTCGGAAACCATACGAAAAGCCTAGAAAGTCCTCTTCATACATCTGGTTGAGGATCGTGACCACCGCCTGTTGAACGATCTTGTCTTCCAGCGCGGCGATCCCCAACGGACGCTGCCGCCCGTCGGCTTTCGGGATGTAGACTCTTCGCGATGGCTGCGCGCGGTACGCGCCCCGGTGCACCTGGCTGTGCAGCTCTTCGAGCCGCTCCTCCAGCCCGGCTTCGTACTCCTCCCACCTCACGCCATCTACTCCCGGTGCCGCTGCTCGCTTCAGTGCGTAGTAGCTTTCCCGCAGCAGATCGACAGTGAGGTGGTGAAGCAGTGCGGTGAACTGCTTGTGCTTCCCTTCCC
>CAZCWX010000257.1:0-9936 GCA_964502465.1 uncultured Enterobacteriaceae bacterium
GCGCTGTCATCTGGTACACAAACGCGCAGAACTGTTAGCCCACATTCAGCATACGAAGAGTCAGTACAATCTGCCCGAGATCGGCAAGAAGCTCGCGTACCAAGCCAATCGTGAAGGCGTCGAAGCGCCCTTTCCCGATCCCAGTGTCCGCAAAACCATCGAACTCGATGTGTCCCTCATCGATCACTCTGACAAGTTGCTCGGCGAAGTGGAACTCTACATTACGCGCACTGCCAAAACGCACGACGTGCAGACGTTCGCGCGGTTGCAATCGGTCCCCGGGATTGGCCAGATTCTCGCGCTGGTGATTTTGTATGAGATTCAGGACATCGCGCGGTTTCCCCGGGTGCAAGACTTCGTCTCCTATTGTCGCTTGGTGACATGCGCCAAAGAATCGGGGGGCAAACGGCTGGGGACTGCAGGCAAAAAGATCGGCACCGGGCATCTGCGCTGGGCGTTTGCCGACGCCGCGGTCCTCTTCTTACGCCACAAGCAACCCGGCAAAGAATATTTTATGAAACTCGAACACAAACCCGGCAAAGCCAAAGCCCTCACCGTACTCGCCCACAAGCTGGGCCGAGCCGTGTATGACCTGCTCACGCGGGAACAAGCCTTTGATCTCACGCGCTTTGTCACCGCGTAACCGCTGAGGGGAGAGATGGAGCCCACGGTCTAACTGGCCCACAGAGGGTAGAGCCTGCTCGATGTTCCTTCCTTATCTACCGCACCGACTGTGCGGGAGCATCTGGACCCAAGACCCGGAGCCGCACCGTTTGCTTGGACCGTCTCTCCTGCTCATCTTCTTGGTGAGGCGTCACCAAGTGCCCCGTGGCTGCCCCTCCGCCGAGTCTGAAACTCACGAGGAGTGTCTTTGGACACAACCCGCTCCTTTGAGAAGACCGGGACGAGGGCACAGAAGAGTTTCTAGGACGTGGTGCCTGCGGGTGCCACTGTTTCCCGTGGAACATTGCTCCACGGAAACCTTGATCCTCAATAGGTGTTTGGTGCAGCCCACAGGCTGTGACCAGCAACGGAAATTAAGTCAGCCCCGATCGCTTGGCTACGACGACTCACTATGTGTTTCTCGGACGGCCACCCCGCCTCCGTGCGATGCATCCGTCTGCCCTCTTGACACCGGAGCCCTGATAGGTGTTAGGCTGTCATGGTGCAGTTAAACTCACGGGTATTCTTAGACCTCCTGGCACAACAGCTGTCGTTACTTGAAGCCCGATGTCCGCAGAAAGTTCCAAACGGTGATGTCGCACAGGCATCTGAATGCGCCCTTCTGGGAGAGGGACTGCCAAGAACGGGGAACCTACTGGGAAACCCAATGAACCGCCTGTATATATCGAGGACTGTGGTGGACTAATGATCAGCCCAAAATGCCAGAATCCGTCTAGCTCCTTTGCCCAAACGTCATTGTGCCATTCAAGCAGTTGGAACTTTGCCTTTTCTCGAGACTTCAAGAACACGTCACATCGACGTTTCGTATCGGATGCCGGTACGTGTCCGATGACGTTTGTTTTATGCTTGACCACTCTCAATTCATCGAGGCTGCTCACACTGAGACCACACCAAAGAAATCGTCGTTGGCCTAACTCGGTTGTCTTCGGACCACCAAGCTGACGTTTTGATCCCCGACTGGTGATGTGCCACCGCCGGAAATCGTTTTCTACGGAAATATGGTCGAACTCAAAACCTTCTTTCCACATCTGGGCTTTACCACGAAAGCCCTCCACGTATTGTGTAGCCGACTGAAATCCTGGGAAGAAAACAATCCGCCTTCCCGCTGACAATATGAAAATCCCAAGCCACCGCAGGGTTGGGGGCTGAGCTTGCTGACGACGGTCAGCACAGAAACACTGAACAAGACGACCGAAAGGCTGGCCTTCTCGAAACAGTTTCCCCAACGCCCTCGCCAATGGATTACTGGGATCATTGTCTTCACCCTCAATACCGTCTTCCATCTCCCACGTTAATTTCAGAATATCCATAGTCTCTCAGAGCCTGCTATGAAAGAAGGACGTAAGCCCTTGATTTCATTGGTGGTGGCGACGCCTCACGTCATGATGGCTAACCATTGATTAACAGGTCATTTTGCCCTGATAATATGATATTAGCTAGGTTTTCAGACTGTTTTGCCTGATATTAACTTATCATGTCGTTTTGCCCTGATAATATGATATTGACCGGGTTTTCGGGCGATTATACACAGATTGACTACCGCTGCTCTCCCGGCACGATAACGGAGCCCTCATATGCCTGACTTCACAAAAAGTCAACAACCGAAACTGCTCGATGAAGTCCGGAACGTCCTCCGCCTCCACCATTATTCCATTCATACCGAGCGCTCCTATGTGGACTGGATCGTCCGGTTCGTCCGGTTTCACGATATGCACTCGCGCAAGGACCTCTTCCCTGCTGAACCGAAGATTGAGGCGTTCTTGACGGATCTGGCCGTGCACGGCGACGTGGCTCCTGCGACCCAGAATCAGGCGATGAATGCCCTGGTGTTCCTCTATAAGCGTGTTCTCAAACATGCCTTTATCCGCACCATTCAGCCATTACTCGGGCACGCTGATGTTGCTACGACCATGATCTCCACGCATGTCCTGCAGCAGGGAGGCCAGGGCGTTCCGAGTCCCTTGGATGATCTCAACGTGTGAACTTCATTCTGTCCTGTCTCGCTCATTAGTAGAACTATCTCTGCCACGGTTCAAAAGATGTCTAACATTTCTCATGGCACTCTTTTCACAAGGCACAGGCTGACTCTAATTCCAAACGAACCATCATTTTATCGCCCCCTCCGCGACAAACGGTCTTCTAATTCACGTAACCGGCTTCTCGCTCCAGGATAGTTCGAATCGTACCGCAGGACCTCGCGTAACTCAGCCGCAGCTTCTCGTTCTCTCCCGAGACTAGCGTAAGCCTCGCTCAACTCAAAGTGTGCTCGCGGACTCTGTGGGCAGATCCGCAACCCGCGCTGATACAGGGAGATTTTTTCTTCCAGTTTGCGCGAGTCATACGCCTGGTAGAAGTATGGCCTGGCTTTCTGACACGCCTCTTCGTCTCGCTCAAGTTGAGGTGGACGACTCGGACTGAGGCTGGCGGTCTGCCGCGTTTCCCGTTTTGCACCGAGTTCATCCGCCAGACGTTGGAGAGCGACGGCCCGCTCAGCTGAGGACGGATGCGACGAAAAAAACCCCGCGGTCGCGGTTTGCGGCACTTCCTCAGCCATGCGCCGCATGACTTGTGCCCCCGCACGCGGATCATACCCAGCATCATCAGCATAGCGCAGACCAGCCCTATCTGCCTCACGTTCCTGATCCTGATTGAAACGATTCAAAAACAACTGACCAACCTGGCCTGCAGCTTGACCAACCCCAGGATAAATCGTGCCAACAATCAGGCTGCCCAGACCTAAAAGCACGTTGTTCCTTGCACCACTCTGCACGTGACCTTGCGTAATATGAGCGAGTTCGTGACCAAGAATCATCGCCAATTCATCATCAGAGCGAACAAACCGCATCATTCCTTCCGAGACAATGACTTTACCAAAGGTGGCACCAGCGTTAATTGAAGGCTCGCCCGCAGCAAGAATAAAATTCACTTGGGGTGGATTGGGGATCGCCTTCAGTAAGCGACGGGCAACCCGATCAAGTCGCGTCAACTGCTCACGATAGACGGCCCGCTCCTGCGGAGGCAGGTCACGTAACGCCTCATCCAAATCGTCTGCAGCATGTACAGGAACAGATAGGGGCAACACGAACAGGAAGCACAGCAATAGCAGGCGTGTTACTCCAGACATATCCTTTCTCCTCTCTCTTATTATTATGCTATAGTGCCTTCCCGACAGGGAGACAACAACCTACGAGGAGACAGGCATGCCAGAGTGGGTATACATCAGTGATATCGCTCAACACGTCGGACAGGACATCACCCTAAAAGGGTGGCTGTACAACAAGCGGTCGAGCGGCAAACTGCATTTTCTCCAGGTGCGTGATGGTACAGGAGTGATCCAGTGTGTCGTATTCAAAGGCGACGTCCCTCCAGACGTTTTTCAACTTGCCGACCATCTGCCACAAGAATCATCACTCACCGTCATTGGGACTGTGCGGGCAGATGCGCGGTCACCGCTGGGTTTTGAACTGGCCGTCAAAACGCTAGAAGCGGTACACAGCGCCCATGACTATCCCATCACTCCCAAAGAGCATGGTATCGCGTTTCTTCTTGATCATCGTCACCTGTGGCTACGCTCCGCGCGTCAGCACGCCATCCTTCGTATCCGTAGCGAGGTGATCAAAGCCTGTCGCGACTATTTTGACAGTCACGGTTTCACCCTCCTCGATGCACCGATCTTTACCCCAGCCGCGTGTGAGGGCACAACCACCCTTTTCCCGGTAGATTATTTCGGCGACACCGCCTATCTGACTCAGAGTGGTCAACTCTATATGGAAGCCGGAGCGATGGCCTTTGGCAAAGTCTATTGCTTTGGTCCTACTTTCCGGGCGGAGAAGTCGAAGACTCGGCGCCATCTCACTGAGTTTTGGATGATCGAGCCAGAGGTAGCCTATTGTGATCTCAATGGAGACATGGATCTCGCTGAGGACTTTATCGAGTACGTTGTTCAGCGTGTCCTCACGAACCGGCGTACAGAACTGGCATCGCTAGAGCGGGACGTGACGAAACTCTCGCAAGTGAAAAAGCCTTTTCCGCGGATCAGCTATGGGGAGGCCATTGCGCTACTCCAAGGAAAAGGAGTGGCAATCCAGTGGGGCGCCGATTTTGGCGGAGACGAAGAAACCTTGATCTCTGAGTCATTTGACCGACCAATAATTATCCACCGCTATCCGGTAGAAAACAAAGCCTTCTATATGAAGGCCGATCCGGCTGATCCGCGGGTGGCCCTGTGCATGGACGTATTGGCCCCGGAAGGATACGGCGAGATCATTGGAGGTGGCCAGCGCGAGGATGATCTTGAGACGCTTCAGGCAAAGATTCGTGCCCATGAGTTGCCCGAGGAAGCGTTCTCCTGGTACCTCGACCTCCGTCGCTACGGGTCGGTCCCTCATGCTGGATTTGGCATGGGGGTCGAACGTGTGGTGACTTGGCTCTGCGGTATGCATCACGTGCGTGAGGCTATTCCTTTCCCGCGTATGCTGGAACGAGTGACACCGTAAAACGGCTATGTCAAAGGAGGCACTCAAAGAAGAAAGTTTTTGATTGAGATTTTCCGGTTGCTCGCAATTCTCGCCTTGGCTGGCGGCGGTAGTACCATCAGTCTAGTTCTTGGTGAATATACGGCGCTGAAATCTGTCTTTGCTGTATATGTCTACCAGTATCTGCCGAGCCTTTTCCTTTTTGCCTTGCTGCTGCCACAGCCGAGCCAGGTTCATCCCCCTCGCAGTTCCAGCGACTTCGCCTGCTATTGGCGGGCAACCTCGACAGCCTGGTGAAAACACTTCTCTGCCTCTTCGACGAGGGGAGAGAAATTTGCAGCCCTCGGAAAGGCGTCAGAATCAGAAGTCCGCGCCATTGTAGGCGAGAAGAGGAGCATATCCTTATGGTTCCCCCGAACGGATCTGGCAGCCCCCCACCCTCCCCGTCTCTGGCTGACCTGCTGACCGCTTTGCGCCAGCCGGCCTGCTACCCTCATCATCCCGCGCAGGTCGAGGTGGTGCAGACGCATATCTCGGTCGTGTTTCTGGCTGGGGAGGTGGTCTATAAGCTCAAAAAACCCGTCCAGTTCTCCTTTCTTGACTACTCCACCCTCGCGCTGCGGCAACACTATTGCCAGGAGGAAGTGCGGCTCAATCGTCGCCTCGCCCCCACCGTCTACCTCGGGGTCGTCCCGCTCCTATACACCGGGGACGCGTACCGGATTCGTGAAGCCGTCAACATGAAAGATGCTGCCGTAGTGGAGTATTTGGTCCGGATGCGGCGCCTGCCCCCAGACCGGACACTGGCCGCACTGCTTGCCGATGGTCGTGTCACCAAAGAGGGGATCCACGCCCTGGCCAAGCGCCTCGTCCACTTTCATCACACTGCCACGACTCAGGATGCGACTGTCTATGGCGCTCCCGCGGTGATCTGGCAAGCGCTGGCGGACAACTTTCACGAAACCGCGTCGTTCATTGGCCACACGCTCAGCGACAAACAGTACGCTGTGATTCAGAACTTCAGCCAGCACTTCTTTACCGAGCACCAAGAACTGTTCACACACCGGATCACTCACAACCGGGTCCGTGAGGGGCATGGAGACTTACGCTGTGAGCATGTGTACTTCCTGGACGAGGGGATCACCATCATTGACTGTATTGAGTTCAGTCCTCGCTTGCGCACCTGCGATGTGGCCTCGGAGCTCGCCTTCCTGGCGATGGATCTCGAGCTCAGCGGGGCGCCCGCGCTGGCGGCGGAGCTCGTCCATACCTATGCTGTGCAAGCAGCCGACGACGACCTCTTGCGCTTGCTGCCCTTCTACCAATGTTATCGGGCGTATGTCCGGGGCAAGGTCGAAAGCCTCAAGAGCCGGGAGCCCGAAGTGCCAGCAGCAGAACGGGAACGAGCCCGGCAGCAGGCACGCCGCGCCTTTCGGCTGGCGTATCGCTATACGCGGGGAACGCCCACACCAGCCCTGATAGTGGTGTGTGGCCGGGTCGGCACTGGCAAATCCACGGTCGCGCAACTACTCAGTGAACACACGGGGTTCTCCGTCCTGAACTCTGATGTTGTGCGCAAGCGATTGGCCGGCCTTCTGCCTACTGCGCGCGTTGGTGCGGACTACCGCACTGGTCTCTACAGTGAAGACTTTACCCAGCGGACCTACACCGCCCTCTGGACCCAAGCCGAGGCAGAGTTGCGGGCCGGGCGGGGAGTGATCGTGGATGCGACCTATAAGCGGCGTGCAGATCGTCGGGCCTTATGCGATCTCGGCAGTCAGCAAGGGGTACCGGTGTTGTTTCTCGAATGCCGGGCGAGTGCGACCGCAGTAGAGCAGCGACTACGAGAGCGAGAACAACGCGGAGACGCGGTCTCAGACGCTACCTGGGCGATCGCGCTGCAGGAGCAGCACGATTTTCCGCCGTTTGATGATATCCCCGCGCAGTGTCACCTCATGATCGACACTGAACAGGATGTGGAAGACGCATTAGGAAGAGTTGAAGAACGGCTCTCGCAGTCGCGATGAGCAAAGAAGGCTCACTTCCTCTTACCAGTGCTCGACGAATTTGGCTATGTGCAGACGGACGAGGAGAGTAATATGAGCGACACTGAGCTGCTTTTTGAGCAAGACGGACTGTTAGCGATCGTCACCTTTAACCGGCCCGAGTTCCGCAACGCTGTCACATGGGCCATGTATGATCGGCTGATGGAGGCGTGCGACACTGTCGATACTTCAGAAGAAATCCGTATTCTCATGTTGCGTGGCGCTGGCGGCAAGGCCTTCGTCGCCGGTACGGATATCGGTCAGTTTCGTTCTTTTCATACACCAGCAGATGCCCTGGAGTACGAACGTCGCCTGGAACAGGTCATCAGTCGGGTGGAGTCAGTGACAAAACCAACCATTGCCGCAATTGAGGGCTATGCCACCGGCGCGGGAGCCTTGCTCGCCCTCGCCTGCGACCTACGCTACTGCACGCCTGAAAGCCAGATCGGTGTTCCCATTGCCCGCACCCTGGGGAACTGCTTAACGGCAGCACATCATGCTCGACTGGTGGATCTCATCGGACCAGCGCGAACCAAGGAACTGATTTTTCGTGCCCGATTGGTCTCGGCAGAACAGGCACAGCAACTCGGGTTAGTCAATGAAGTGGTCCCTGCTGAGCAACTCTATACTCATGTCCAGGCGCTCGCACAAGAAATTGCCGGACATGCACCCTTAACCCTACACGTCACCAAAGAAGCCATTCGCCGTCTCCAACAATCTCGCCGTCTCGTGCAAGACGACGATCTGGTTGTGCTGGCGTACATGAGCGAAGACTTTCGCGAAGGGGTGACCGCGTTTCTGGAGAAGCGGGCACCGATTTTTCGTGGGCGGTAGCATCGTTGTGCATTCTTTAGCTAGCAGATCAAGAGCATCCGTTCGCGCTTCGATCCTTCGACTTCGCTCAGGACAGGCAAGCTCAGCACGAACGGACGATATTTCGCAGGCTTCATTGATCCGTTCGCCCTGAGTGTAGAGTGAGCTAAGTCGAAAGCCGAACGGAGAGGAGACACAGATTGTCACAGGAGTGTACGAATCTTCTGCGGTTTGATTTAGTATGGGTAGTAATGACTTTAGTCGCTTGTCAGACGGCAGCGTAGTGACCGCAACTTTTCACTCATCGTGCAGTTATCCCCGCAATGCCAGGTGAAGCGAAGCCATCTGCTCTCTAGCGTGGCGCGACAGCTGCACGCCGAGCCGCTAATCAATTGCCAGCGCCTTCCGCGCAACAGCAGCCTGCACGGGGTCGAACTGCGGGTTGAGCTTCAGGGCGCGCCTGAGGTAATCGCGCGCCGACGCCTTGTCTCCTGCGGCCCGCGCTACCATCCCCGCGTGATAATAGAGCCTGGCGTCTCGCGTGCCAAGCTTGAGAGCCTCGTGGACAGCAGCCTGCGCCTGCGGCAACCTGCCCGCCTTGAGCGCAGTCCACGCTACAGCGTCCGCACCGTAGATGTCGCGCCGCGCCGCGTACTCTTTTACTGCCATCTGATATGCCTCTTCCGATTTCATATCGTGGTCGGCGTAGAAGAGCGCAAGCTGACGGTCGTAGAGCGTGCCGCTCACCCTGCCGAGCCGTGCTATCTGTTCGATTAGTGTGTGTTGCGCCGTCGCTTCCTTCTCGTGGCCTGCGAGTTTGTAGAGGTCGCCCAGCGCGGCGACGAATGTCATTTCGGGCACAATGCGAACGGCGTGCTCATAGTGCTCAATTGCGCCTTGCAGATCGCCGCGCGCAAACCGGCCCCGTCCGAGCCCAGCGAGCGCGCGATAATAATCGGGGAAAGTCACCAGCGCATCGCGATAGTGGCGCTCGGCGGTGTGGTAATCGCCAACCGAGAAGGCGATCTCGCCCAGTTGCCAGCGACACCAAGCCACAGTCTCGCGCGGAGGAGGCGACTGTTCGAGCGCCAGCACCAGCGCCTCCGACAGATACCGCGCAGCATCCTCAGGGCGACCGTGCAGCAGCGCATATTTTCCGAGCCGGGTCTGGGTGCCTACGGTCTCTGCTGCCAGGCTCTGCAGCCGGTCGAGCGCACGTAGGGCGCCATCGTATTCGCCGAGTTCGATGAGTGCGTCGCCCAGAATCTGAAACCCTGTGCTCTTCGTCGGGTCCAGCTCAATCAGCCGCATGGCATGATCGCGTGCGGCGGCGAAGTTGTGCAGCGCATACTCGACCTGCGCGAGCGCGGCAAGACCGCCGAAGTTCTGCTCCGGGGGCAAAACAGCAAGCGACGCGTGGGCGGCGCGCCTGGCCAGAGTGAGATACTCATTACTGCCCGTCTCGCGCTGCCGCTGGAGGTAGTATCCTGCAAGCTTAGTGTAGGCAACGAAGTCGTCGGGATTCTGTTTGACTTTGTCTTCAAGAGACCGAATCGCGGTGGTAACCTGATCCGTGTCCGGCTCCAGCGGGGTGGCGGGTGGCACCGAAGTCGCTTCGCTTGCCGTCGGCGACCCCCCACCGTAACCGGCGCAGATCAGCGCGGCCATAGCAGTGCTAGCAAGAATAGTCGCGAGCATTCTTCGCAGATTTGATACTGAAAGCGGTTTGCATTGCGTATACCAATACAGCAGTCATCCCCCCTTCTCCCCCCTTTCAGGATACTGCTGGCGAAATACCAAACACTACCCCCGCCCGGAGCTAAAGACTCCGGGCTACCATGCAACGCCCCATAAATGGGGCTGAAAGCCGGCGTGAGCCGGCGCTGTCGTGTAGCCCGGCGCTGACGCGCCGGGTGGAG
>CAZCWX010000258.1:0-5074 GCA_964502465.1 uncultured Enterobacteriaceae bacterium
CAGGGAACTAACAGCAGACCTGATGAAGAAGGAATTGAGACATTCACATTGATCGTGCTCAACGTCCCACCCTTGCTCTTGAACTAACAGCAGACCTGATGAAGAAGGAATTGAGACCGGTCAGCAACACGTGTAACATCTGGGGCCACACGGCTTCGTGCGCGGGAGGCGTGTCCGGGAATGGCTGGCACTTGCAGCAGGCTGCATTCTCTCGTATACCGCCGGGCCATGGCGGACCGTGCGCTCGACTACCTGAAAGAACAGATCAAGTTCGAGACAGAACTGTTGAAACTCGCTACTTTGGTCGCCGTCGCTGTAGGCGGCGGATCGCTCAGTCTCTTGCTTGGCGAGTTATCAAGACTGCGGCTTGGCCTGGCTGGGTTCGGATTTCTCGCTACGATGGGACTGGCCCTGGCAGTGTGGCATCTCCACCATAGCATCCGTCGCCTGACGGCGCAGATACAGGAGTCGTTATGACGCTCTCAGAATGGATCGCCTTAGGAATTGGGGCTGGGATTTTCACGACGTTCGTCGTGTTGTTCTGGAAAATGGCCACACAGAAATGACACCTGCTGAATTGATTGCCGTTGCGGAGGAAGTACCGCTTCGTCAGATTCAGCGAGGGAGGAGCCCATCGATTACGAAGGGCTGACATCTGGCATCGTCAGTATCGAAAAAATCGGGCTTTGCTACTGCTGACCAATCCCCAACGGGCTAGGGAGGTGCACCCCGAAAAGCAACAATCCCACCGCCTGCCCTTCGAACTAACAGCAGATGGTAAAAAAGTCAGTTGATCAGCGCTGGCTGTTGCCGGCGAAGACGCGGATGTGGCGCGGGCGCACGTAGACCCGGCTTTCCAGTTGCAGGTTCATGGTGGCAAAGCGCTCCTGCGAGATCTCGGAGGTCAAGCGCTGGTTGGCTGAGGTGAGCAGGTCCACACGCACGAGGGGACCTGCGGAGTGGACGCGGACCACCGTGGCTTCCAGTGCCGGCAGGCCGTTGGTTTTGGTGTCGATGGTGACGTCGTAGGGGCGGATGAACACGCGGGCGTCGCCGGTGATCTGTTGGCGATCCTCAGGGAACGGCAGTGTGAACGAGCCGAATTGCACAGTGCCGGCATCGACGCGGCCGTGGAAGGTATTGACGTCGCCAAGGAAGTGCATGACGAACTCCGTCGCGGGATGGTGAAACACCTCGTCGGGCGTGCCAACCTGTTCGATCTGGCCCTGGTGCATGACTACGACGCGGTTGGCGACTTCTAAGGCCTCGTCCTGGTCGTGGGTGACGAAGACGCTGGTGACATGCAGCTCGTCGTGCAACCGGCGCAGCCAGGCCCGCAGCTCTTTACGGACCTTCGCGTCCAGGGCACCGAACGGCTCGTCGAGCAAGAGTACCGTGGGCTCGACTGCCAAGGCGCGGGCCAGGGCGACACGCTGCCGCTGCCCGCCGGAGAGTTGTGAGGGATAGCGCTCTGCCAGCCCTTCTAGTTGCACGAGCCTGAGCAGTTCATGGACCTTGTCACGGATGGCGGATTCCGTTGGCCGCTCGCGCCGCCGCTTGACGCGCAGGCCGAAGGCAATATTTTCAAGGACGGTCATATGCCGAAATAAGGCATAGTGTTGAAAGACGAAGCCGACCTGCCGGTCTTTCACTCTTCGATCTGTGGCGTTCTCGCCGTAAAAGAGAATGGCCCCCTGGTCCGCAAATTCCAAACCGGCAATGATACGCAAGAGAGTGGTCTTGCCCGAGCCAGACGGTCCCAGCAAGGCCACGAGATCGCCTGTCGGCACCTGGAAGCTAACATCCTGCAGGGCAGGGAAATGGCCAAAAGTTTTCCAGACGTTCTGGACCTCGATACTCATACAGATTCCTTTACCGCCGCTCTTTCATCGGCCAGGCGTTGTTGTTGGGTTTTCCACTCGACCACGCTTTTCGCGACCAGGGTGACTAATGCGAGCAGTGCCAGCAGAGAAGCGACCGCAAAAGAAGCGGCAAAGCTGTACTCGTTGTAGAGAATCTCGACGTAGAGCGGCATGGTATTCGTCTGGCCACGGATATGACCGGACACCACTGAGACGGCACCAAATTCCCCCATGGCCCGCGCATTACACAGGATGACTCCGTACAACAAACCCCATTTAATGTTTGGCAGCGTGACACGGAAAAAGGTCTGCCAGCCATTGGCGCCCAGAACGAGTGCCGCCTGTTCTTCTTCAGTGCCTTGTTCTTGCATTAAGGGGATGAGTTCACGTGCGACAAAGGGGAAGGTCACGAAGATGGTTGCCAGGATGATGCCTGGCACAGCAAAGATGATTTTGATGTCATGTGCGGACAACCAGGGGCCGAGCCAGCCTTGCAAGCCAAACAACAGGACAAAGATCAGTCCCGAGATCACGGGAGACACCGCAAAAGGCACATCAATCAACGTAATCAAGGTGCTTTTGCCGGTAAACTCGAACTTGGTGATCGCCCAGGCGGCTGCTACGCCAAAACTGAGATTCAGCGGTACGGCGATCACCGCGGTCAGCAGGGTGAGACGAATGGCAGCCAGGGCATCGGGTTGGCGCAAGGCGTCGAGGTAGGCGACCATACCTTTTTGTAAGGCCTGGACAAAGACTGCGACGAGAGGGACGAAGAGGAAGATGACCAAAAACACAAGCGCGAGCCCAATGAGCAGCCAACGAACACCCATCGGTTCGGTGGTGGCGCGCGGTTGGGCAGTGACTCCCGAGACGTGGCGCAGGGCGATACTGCCGGCCATGGGTGTCTGCTCTCCTTCTCCTGGCTTCAGGCTGCCAGGTGGCGTGTACTACGCCGGCGTTGCAACAGGTTGATGAACAGCATGAGGACAAACGACACCACCAGCATAACGACCGCAATGGCTGTTGCGCCGGCGTAATCATACTGCTCCAGTTTGGTGATGATCAGCAGCGGCACGATTTCGGTGCGCATCGGCATATTCCCGGAAATAAAAACCACCGAACCGTACTCTCCTAACGCCCGGGCAAACGCGAGAGCGAACCCGGTGAGCAGAGCGGGTAACAGTGGAGGCAACAGCACCCGGGTGAAGGTTTGCCAGCGGTTCGCTCCCAGACTGGCTGCAGCTTCCTCCAGCTCCGCATCCAAATCTTCTAAGACCGGTTGTATGGTGCGTACGACGAAGGGTAAACCGATGAAGATCAACGCAACCGTGACCCCCAGCGGGGTATAGGCAATCAGAATACCCCAGGGTTCGAGATATTGGCCGATCCAGCCAGTTTTCGCGAAGATTGCGGTGAGGCTGATTCCCGCCACTGCGGTTGGTAGGGCAAAGGGGAGATCTACCAGGGCATCGACCAGCCGTTTTCCCGGAAAGGAGTAACGCACCAGGACCCATGCCACTCCTAAGCCGAACAGGGCATTGGTGAGGGCGGCAACCAAAGAGGCAGCGAAACTGAGCCGGTAGGAAGCTAACACCCGCGGAGCGGTGACGATGGTCCAAAACTCGCCCCAACTCAAGGTGGTCGTCCTGAGGAACAGAGCGGCGAGCGGGATCAGCACAATCAGACTGAGGTACAGCAACGTGAATCCCATTGCCAAACCGAAACCGGGAAGCATACTCCTCTGCTTAAAGACCATAACCGCTGGCTCTCTCAATGAGCTTCGTGCACAGATTTCAGACATGCGCCGCAGCTTTTGCTCAACTCGGCTGATAGATCTGGTCAAACGTCCCACCATCAGCGAAGTGGACTTTTTGGGCTTTTTGCCAGCCGCCGAACAACTCATCGATGGTGAACAGATTCACCTGAGGAAATTGACTGGCATACTCAGCAGCCACCGACGCCAGCCGTGGACGGTAATAGTGCTTTCCCGCGATTTTCTGACCTTCCTCCGTATAAAGGTACTCCAGATACGCCTGCGCGACGGCGCGAGTCCCGCGTTTGTCTACCACCTTGTCGATAACCGTCACTGGCGGCTCAGCCAGAATACTGACTGACGGGACAATAATCTCAAATTTGTCGGGGCCCAGTTCTTTGATCGCCAGCAGCGCTTCGTTCTCCCACGAGATGAACACATCACCAATGCCGCGCTCGACGAACGTCGTGGTTGAACCGCGCGCTCCTGAGTCGAGGACCGGCACGTTTTTGTACAAACGGGCCACAAAATCTTTCGCTTTGGCTTCATCACCGCCCTGCTTTAACACATACCCCCACGCGGCGAGGTAGTTCCACCGAGCACCACCGGATGTTTTTGGATTTGGCGTGATTACTGAAACCCCTGGTTTGACCAAGTCATACCAGTCTTTGATGCCTTTGGGATTCCCTTTGCGCACCAACAGGACAATGGTCGAAATATAAGGGGCACTATTGTCCGGCAAGCGGCTCTGCCAGTCCGCAGGGATGAGGTTCGCTTTCTGATGAATTTCGTCGATATCATAGGAAAGTGCCAGGGTAACGACATCAGCTTCCAAACCGTCGATCACCGAGCGGGCTTGCTTTGCCGCGCCGCCATGGGATTGGTTGATGGTGACGGTCTCGCCAGTTTTGCCTTGCCAGTGGGTGGCAAAGGCGGCGTTGAATTCTTGGTATAATTCTCGTGTCGGATCGTAGGACACATTGAGTATCGTGACTGCCTTTTGGGTATGGACAGGCTGAGGAAACACCAGAGCAACACTCACGGTCACAGCCAGAACCGGAACGAGGCGAATCACAGTTTTTGAACTCCACTCCTGATTCTGCACATTCGAGAGGCTCATGGTGAATTTATACACTCTTTATAGAGCGTTATCAAGATATATTCTCTTATTAGAGTGTATAAAATGAAAAAAGCCTCACCATGCAGGACCAAGCCAGTGGTCCCAACCAGTATCAGTCTGCTAGAGAGAGGAAAAAATCAGGGAAAGCTGGAGGAAGAGGGCAGAAGACACCTCCGTTGAGCGCCTCCTGGGGGAGAGAATAGCTTTTTTACGCGGTCTGTGGAGTGTTTGTGGAGAGAGTACGACCAGAGTGAGAACTTTCAGCCTGTGTCTGGTCGTGGCACATCTCAATCATGACCATCCAGATAATCTTGTGAATGTCCTCGCAGGCAACGAGCG
>CAZCWX010000259.1:0-8656 GCA_964502465.1 uncultured Enterobacteriaceae bacterium
GACCTCACCCTCTACGGCATTGATGCGCAATGCGCCGGCCCCTGCGCCAAGCCGGTTGGCGTTTGGCATCCGCACCACTCGTTATTTTTCGACGATGCCGAGGAACCGGCACGCTCGTTCCGAGACGATCGACCCCGCCACCGCTACTCATTTGCCTACACTGGTACCGGTGAACAACTCGTTCTGTTTTTGGAAGTCCCTTCCGCCTGTGCAGATCACGAATTCTGGCACAACGACACCATTTCCGTCTCGGTGCGCGAGATGTCTGCGGCCGAGCGAGCCGAGCTTGACGCGCCGCCGGCAGTTGCAGACGAACACGATCCCGAGGAAGAGAAGCGCCAATCCCACCTCGACCGGATTCGTTCCTTGAAAATTGAGTATGACGGCCGCCGGTACCTTGATAACGACGACTGGATCGAGCAGTACGCCAAAAAACATCTCGATGATCTACTGAGGGATCGAAAGCGTATTACGGAAGCGCATAGAGCGCTGCATGCCGACCCGGACTTCGTGACGCTCTTCACCGAGGTCGGGCCTAAGCTCTATGCCCGCGTGACGTGGGAATACCGCGCCCTGTGCCGTGCCGAGGAGCTCGAACCAGGGAACACCGCCAAGCGCCCGAAACTCACCTCCGAAGAACGCCAGGCAAAGTTTGAGCGATACCGCGACGGTCTCTTGGAACGGGACCGCGTCCAGGCCGAAGATCGCATGGCCGCGGTGCGCCAGAAACTCGTGTTGCTCCAACAATTCAAGGATGACATCGAGGCCTATGACATCGATGAAGATGAACGCGAGCGTCTTATCAAAGAGTTCGAAGACGATCTCTTTGCCCCAACCGAGGAGGATGCCAATGGCAATTTTAAGCAAGTCTAAACACGCCACCACCGCACAACAACAACCCCAGCTCCCGATGCCGCGCAGGGGAGGGCTGCAAGAAATGCGTCCAACAAGCAGCGGCCGACTGCGTCGGGTGAGTGCGATCAAGGAAGCCCGCCACATCCGCCGCCGCGGGATATATATGGGCGCCGACACCGAGGACGGGGCGAGCTGTTACCTTGCGGCCAAATGGCTCCGCACCGGCGTCCATGTGCTCGGGCCCACGGGCTCAGGCAAGAGCCGATTCCTGCTTTGGCTCTTCCAGCTGCTTTGCCACACCGATCGACCGCTCGTCCTCATCGATCCCAAAGGCGGCCTCTTCCGCATGGCGCGCGACTGGGCGCTAGCGAATGGCTACGCCAAGCGGATCGTGCTCTTCGATCTCGGGAGCGACACCCTCCCGGGGTATAACCCGTTGCGCGAGAATGGCCTGCGCATTGATGTCCAAGCCCAGTGGGTGCGGGAAGGGATCAAAAGCGCCTGGGGTGCGGACAGTTTCGACAGCACACCGCTTTTGGCGCGCATGCTCTACCTCTGCCTCTACGTGGCACGCGCCATGTCGCTCTCCTTAATGGATGCCCTCGACGTACTGCGGCCGTCACCCGCCCTCCGAGGGCGGGCGCTGCAATGCATCGACGACCCGTTTGTCCACGGCGCGCTTGATGCGTTCGACCGTTTGAACGATCGGGTCAAAGCCGAGCAGGCCTCAAGCACGGTCTCACGGCTCGAGATGTTTGTCTGTGATGAGATCGTGCGAACCGTGATATGCAGCCCGCAGAGTCTTGATCTCGAGCACCTGCTCAACGAGCGCAAAATTATTTTGGTCAATTTTGCCAAGTACCAACCGCTCTTGCCTGACGCCCTCAAACTGCTCGGCCGGATGCTCTTTAACGATCTCCTCGCACACGTGTACAAAGGTCACGGCGAAGGGATTTTTGATGAACACCGGCCGTGCTACGTGATCTGTGATGAAGTTCAGAACTTTGCCACCACGACCCTTTGCGATGCCCTCGACGAGGGGCGCGGTATCGGCTTCCACAGCATCATTGCCCACCAGCACCTCTCCCAGCTTGCCGACGAAGACAAAAGCGGCTACTTGCTCCGATCCGTTATGAACGACGCGCGCACAAAGGTCATCTTCGGCGATCTCGACTACGACGACCTCGAAATCCTTACCAAAAACGTCGTGCTCGACCGCTACTCCCCGTGGGCGCTCAAGGATGAACTCACGAGTCCGGTCTTCGTACCCGTGGAAACCACCCGCATGAGCAGGTCAGTGTCACGTTCCACATCCCGTGGCCGGGGCATCTCAATGCCTGAGAGCGAAACCGAAGGCACCTCGACGTCAATGAGCAGAGGCACGAGTGAGAGTATCTCGCTCGGTATGCAACAGAGTTCGTCGGCGTCCACGAGTCGCGGTAAAAGCAGAGGCAGATCATTTGCCGTGGGGAGCAGTGTGACTGACGTGGATAGCTGGGCAGAGACCAATTCCGACGGTGAGAATTGGGCCGAAGGTGCGAGCGATGCCGAGTCCTGGGGGGAGTCGAGTGCGATGAGTCTGGGCGAAAGTGTCGGCATGGGAGAGGGTACGGTCACGACCCCCTATGGCGAGGAACTCTCGATGAGCACCAATCAGATGTCCGGCTCGAGCGCCGCCCTCGTGTCTGGCAGCAGTGCCGGCGGTAGCCACGCGCACTCGTCATCCTCTGGGGGCAGCAGGATGCACGCGTCAACGCGCGGCGGCGCGCGCGGGGTGACACACTCGGAGAGCCAAGGGGTGAGCGAGTCAGTAAGCGAAAGCAGCTCGACCGGGAAAACTACTGGTACCAACATGGCTCTGCAACGTGGCACGTCGGACGTTGAGACGACCGGCACGAGCCGCGCGATCTCACGCGGCCGCACACCGTCATGGTCAGAAGAAGAGAGCGAAAGCGTCTCAGAGACCATCTCGCCGTTCCACGAGTACCACCGTGAGGACATCGTCTCGTCGCGGACGTACCTCACCCCTGAAGAACAGACGCGTCTAGCAATTCAAGTGCTGAAGGCAATCCCCAAGGCACACTTTGCGCTGAAGACCCCGGAGAGCACCGCACATCTGGTGCAGGCACCATGGGTTGATGAACCGCGCATCACCACGAAGAAACTCGATGCCGCGCTCGCACGCGTCTATGCCGAGCCCTTCTATGTTTTGAAAAACACGGTTGAATCGCCGCGTCAGCGCGTGCTCTTGCCACCGGCGGAGAGCGAAGTAGACCGTGAAAACCGCGAGCCGACGAACGAGGACTTTTTGCAGCCAGTGCCACACTCGATGCTATCATTAAGAGGACATGCCTATGACTCAACGCCGCGATCATTACACACCGAGCCCACTACCCGGCGTCTATCACCGGATGACGTCGCGCGCTGAGCAGATACTCTCACTCGTCGACTCATACCGTTTGCTGCGCACGACGCATATCATTGAACTCCTAAAATTCTTCAATGAAGACGTCAGTGAACAACGCATTGTCAGACGGTTGCGGTGGCTCATGGACGAGAAGATGTTGCTGCGTATCCGGCACGATCCGGATTCTAAAACAGTGGCCAAAGGCTCACTTCCGAAAATCTATGGCAAGAATATTCGCCGCAACAAAGCACTCAATGAACGGCGTGACCGAGCGAGCCTTGTGGTGCCGCACACACTTGCGGTGGCCGACACGATGGTGTTCGGCGTCGTGCGGGCCTGCCGGGAGAGCGAGGGCCGGGTAGACTTTTTTGATGCACCTGACATTTTGCGCCACCTGGGAACGGCACAGGTTCAGGCCGAGGCAAAACCATTTACCTGGCCGGTGTGTGTTACCTATCGCGATGTAACCCATAATTGCTCCCTTACCCCTGATCGACTTTTTGCTACGTCTTATCCCGCGACATCGAGCGCATCGTTTTATGCACTGGAAGAGGATCGAACGAGCGAGCCGCTCGAGCGTCATGATTTTTCGTTCGAGTCAGGGACCTCAATTTTTCGCAAGCTGCTCTGCTATGTGTTTGCCTACCATGCGCGTGTGCCGGAGCAGCGCTACAACATAAAAGGTTTTCGGATTCTCTTCGTCACTGATTCACAAGATCGTATCGCGCGCGTACTCAAGGTCTGGAAGCGCGCGAACGACGCGCTCAAAGACTTCCAAAAGCAAACGCGCGCCCAAGTCCGGCCTGTCCCGAATAACGTGCTCCTCTGTATTGACCGCCCAACTTTGCGTAAACATGACATCTTCACCGTGCCATGGGTAAACGGCCGCGGCGACCGGGTCACTCTCGATCTACCGGCGTGAGTTGCGCCATAGCTTTTCACACTGCGCCAGATTGTGCCACGCCATGTCTTTGCTAGGCTGACAGGAGAGTTCAATGAACCTTCTGTAACACCTTGCAGTAGAAGGAGAAAGCAGGTGGCGCACACATGGGCGGCGTTTGATGAAATAAAAACACAGGTAGCCATTGAAGACGTGTTGCGTCGGTACGGACGCTTCGATGCATTGGAGCAGAAAGGCGCGCAACTGGTCGGGCATTGTCCATTTCACAGGGATTCAAAGCCCTCGTTCAAAGTCACGCCGGAGCGTAACATCTGGCACTGCTTTGGCTGCAACAGCGGCGGAGATGTTATTGACCTGGTGCGCTTTGAAGAGGGCATGACGGACGGCAAGCGCAATGCCGATCGCCGCAAGGCCGCACTACTCATTGGCGAATGGTTCGGCATCGAATCAAAACGGCCGGCGACTGCGTCCAAGCGGATAGTCGCGGCACCAACGGAAACGCAGGAAGCGGCAGTGCCAGTGGAGGAAGAACCGGTTAGGGAAGAAGCGTTGGCGATCGTGGAGCAAAGGATTGAGACACCGGTAAACCCGCCGCTCAAGTTCGAACTGAAACATATCGATGCCGACCATCCGTACCTACGGGAACGCGGCTTGACCAAGGAGACCGTCGAGACGTTTGGTCTTGGCTACTTTGGCGGCAAGGGCACCATGCACAATCGTATTGTGATCCCGATCCACAACGAAGCTGCGCAACTCGTCGCCTACGCTGGCCGCTGGCCCGGGAACGAAGGTTGGCCCGATGGTGAAGATAAATACAAATTCCCATCTCGGGAGCACGGGTTTTATAAATCCCGGCTCCTCTACAACCTCCACCGGGCGCGCGAGCACGCGAGTGAAGGCTTGATTGTCGTCGAGGGCTTCTTCTCGGTTTTCGAGCTCTGGCAGAAAGGCCGGCGCAATGTGGTGGCAGCCATGGGCAGTCACCTATCGCCCGAGCAGGAACAATTACTCGTTTCCACTGTCGGACCAAAAGGCCGTGTGCTCATCGCCTTTGACCCGGATGAGGCTGGCCGCAAGGGCATGCGAGATGCGGTCGCCCGTCTCTCGCCGCAGGTGTTTGTCCGGACGATCGAGCTGCATCGGTAGCGAGGTATCTGTCGACGAAATCTTGAGTGCCTGTTGCTCGTGAGGACATGCGGTTTAAGATCATATCGCCCGTAAGGTCACAGAAAACCCGACGCCTCTCAGCGCCGGGTTTTTTTCGTTAACCCGTTGTGGGTACAGGGCCGGCGCCCCTCACGAGCATCGCGAACGATCTCTAGTCCCTTTTGTTTCTCCTGAGCCAGTCGCATGTCTCTGTCATGTATCACTATCACTGTCTTCAAACGAAGCCACTTAAGGTGGCGCAGAGGTAACGGAAAACACCTGTGCCACCCACATAAGACAATCACCATCTATAGAAATGGTTACAGACCCACGGGTATCGCCAGTACCCACTTCTGGAGTGACATCAACACTGTCCGTATCCCACAGCGGCCCGTCACTACCATCAAACGGGTTAGTCATGGTCATGGTGCCTGCGCTTCCTGTGAACGATGCGGTTTCGGTGAATGTCTGACCATCCCCTACCACAAAGGTTGTCTTTGCAGAGATGGGATCGGCAGCGGCGAAACCCCGAATCGTCGTAGTGGCTGTTTGAACTTGAGGAAATACGACATTGCCATCCAGGAGAATGACGTCCCTAAATGGATCACCGGGATTTTCGTACAACACGACGAGCGACGCTCCTTGTACCAAGATAGCCCCTCCACTAGCCACCCCAGTGATATCGTAAGTTCCGCTGCCTGGGACTAAGGACGTTACGTCTGCACGGTAGGCGAAGCTATTGGTGCGATCCCAACAGGTATCAGGCCCGCTGCCGGTCAGCGTGCCAGTGATTGGTGTACCGTTTAAGTTGAGGTTCTTTAACGATGGACTTTCACCGTTATCGAGCATACCCCAGTAGAGGAAAGCCTCTGCTACGGTAGCACCAGAGGGAATACCAGAGATGGTGATACTACCTTGTGTTGTGTCCCGCAGACCGACACCAGACGTAACATAGTCCCCCACGATGGTTACGCTGCGGAACGGCTTTAAACTATCAGGCGAGGGGGTGGATACCACCTCCAAAAAGTCCTCTGCACTCCAGCCATCTTCTCCAGTATCAAAATCTACTTCCCACCACCACAGACCACCGGCAAAGACTGGGCCGCCGATGACGGTGCCCTGGGCGCCGTCTGGCTGCTGGCCCACAATGGAGCCGTTGGGTGTCGAGCGGACATTGAGGTTTGAACCGTCGCCGGTGTTGATTTGGACGCGGTCGCCGATGACGAATTTGATACTTGGTTCGGGTTCAGAAGAACCGGTGATTTCAATATCGCGCTGAAGGATGCTTCCACCAACGATACCCGCTAGTACGCTGAACGAAAAATCTTCCTTAGAGGCTTCCACTGTATACAGTCCGGATGGGACGGCATCAAATATATAAGAGCCATTACCATCTGTTTCTGTTTCCTGCACAACAGCATCAGAACCAGAATCCCTTAGGATCACAGAAGCCCCTTCCACTGCTGCTCCAGTTGATAACAGACGAACCGTACCATAGATGATACCTGTATCGGTTGGAAGCATCATCCTACGTATGTCCTTGAGTATCCGTTCTCTACTGTCATTACCCTCAAGATAAGACTCTATAAAAAAATGACATGACCACTCAGAGCCACACCCAGGGTTCGATTCGTTAGGCTCTAATGCATCTGGAACTCTACGAATAATATCTTCCTCAAGAGTAGTGTGTGGTGTATTAAAGAAATCCCCTGCAACGTTATTTGCTGGTGTTGCCACGGCGACAACTTTAATCTTGTCTTGTTTGTTTTTTTCAAATTCAAAGAATTCAAATGCCTCGTTGGAGTAGAGATTTCCTTGGGAGTGGCCTACAATAATTATATTGTTACCTTTTTTTAGCTCAGTATCATACTGCGCCAAATGTCCTTCTAAATCATCTTGTATGACGAAATCACTAAGATTGATATTAAGAATGAAATCTCCAAGAACTGTTCCCGGGATCTTCAGAATACCTGCTGCAACTTGCCAAGCACTGACAAAGTCTTGATCGACTACCTGAAGTATTGATTCATAGAAATCGAGAAAACCATTTTGATTTGTATTATATGCATATTTGAATGAATTAATACACCCATTAATGGGTGTATTCGCAATGAAGTTTTCAAATTTTTCTTTCAATACTTCTGTACTATCTTCAGTATCTGTCTCGATTATTCCGATACCGTTTATAAAAAAAATAGTCACTTCTTGTACACTATCAGGGCATGATAGTGACCAAACAGGTACATACAGTAGAGTAAAGTTTACCAAGGCTGCCAAGAGTAGTATGTATTGTCTCACTTTTAATTCTTCATGGCATCTGGGTTGAAGTCACACCCTGCTTTGCGGTCAGTAATTAACTCAAATACTTGACCGCTAAGCAGGGAATTGTAGCGAATGAACGCCTTGCTTCTAGAATCTGTATTGAGGAAATGCGCTAATGTCTCGACACGAACTCTACGCATTTCGTTCAAGTCTCCTAAGATGAAGCGAAGACAAGCGCGGGCGCGCCTTGATTCGTCAGCGTTGTTCCGTGCTGCTGCCTCATCATTAGTGATGAATAAAGCCTCTTGCGTGCTTTTCACATACTGCGTCAACGCCGCTCGCGTCCTCTCAGAATCCGGATACGTTAGCGCAATATATCGTTGAATGTCATCCCGCACCCCGTCATTGTCCGAATCAATCCCTTCGAGCGTCGCTTTTCCCGCCTCGCCTGGGTCAGGAGGCAATCCAGTGTCTTGTGCGGATATCGTCACTGTCACTGCCAACGGCCGAGCAAAGTTGCGCGGCGGCCGTCCCGCATTCCGGATTTGAATCGTTCCCTCAACCGACTGCGGCGAAGCATCCGCTGGAGCAGAAATCGTAATATCGAGATTCACCGCTTGCCCTGCGGCAATGTTTTGGAACAACGTTGGATTCGTTGAAACGTACGGCGTAAGCTCTGGCGTCACGCGTATGTCAACAGCCCCGAGATTTTGAGCAGCGGTAAAAGACACCGAGATCGTTTTCGCCTCTCCGGTCACAATTATTTCGCTCACCGACTCCGGCGTCCATGTGATGACTGGTTGGGCTGGTGCAGGGGATGGGGTGAGCACAATCACGGCAAGAACAACGAGCGCAAGACCGATCCCTATCTGAGGAAGAAACCGTTTGAATATATGCATAATGATCATCTTAATCTCATAATGTGGTAGCTTCATCATAGTATGGAACTAGCCAACAAAAAAGCGCAGCACAACCCTTGTAAAAGAAGAGCATATTGCATTCTTAATATGTACGCATCATGCCAGTCTGCAAGAGTAGCCATTTTACCAGGCTACAATGCACTGAAGGAATTCAAGAAATCAGCA
>CAZCWX010000260.1:0-4701 GCA_964502465.1 uncultured Enterobacteriaceae bacterium
GTATGGTCCGAGCCATAAGCCGTACGCACCTCGCCACGCTAACTCCACATCGTTGATGGAAGCCAACGACGCTACTCATAGGGAAAGATTCCTCCTCTCGCAGTTTGTCAAAAGAGTATCCGAGCAAGGGGGTTAGGTACACCAGACATCGGTTCAATTCTCGTCGTTTGCGGTTCAGAGTGGTTCAGATTTTCTCGCTTTGTGAGAAATAGGGTGGTACGAGATGCTATGATCTCAGCGGTTTTCTCATGCCCAGGCTCCGCCTGGGCATGCCGTGTAGGCGTGGCTCTGCCGCGCTTAAAATTCAGCCAGGATGGTGGTATCCGTTCGGCGCTACCGTAGATGCCAGCGGCTGGTTTCATCAGGCAACATGAGCGTGCACTTGCTCGTCAATCTGTGCGCCAACCATGCGTTTGGCGATTCTTAGATCGAAGTCGGTCTGGAGTCCGAGCCAAAGCTCGGCGGAGACGCCAAAGTACTTGCCCAGTCGTAGCGCGGTATCGGCAGTGATAGCACGTTTCCCGTTCACAATAGCGCTGATGCGGCCGGGTGGAACAGCGATCTCGCGGGCGAGTCTATTGATACTGATGCCCATCGGCTTCATGAACTCCTCGAAAAGAATCTCTCCAGGGTGGATCGGGGTGAGCAGTTTCCTATTCGCCATGAGACCTCCTTAATGATAGTCGACGATCTCGACGTCGTACGCGTCGCCATTTGTCCACACGAAACAAATGCGCCACCGATCATTGATGCGGATGCTATGTTGACCCTTGCGGTCGCCTTTCAGCGCTTCCAGGCGGTTGCCTGGGGGAACCAGCAGGTCCTGCAAAGAGCGGGCGCGATGAAGGTACAGCAGTTTCCTGCGAGCGATTCGCTCAAAGGCCCGAAAACGGGGCACCTCCACGTCGGCAAACAACGCTTCCGTCTCCTGGGATCGAAAGGAGCGAATCATTCAATGCAGTCTATGACGCGTCACGGAATAGTTCAAGGATAACCGCTATGCCGAAGCTCTGGAGGAACACTGATAACGGTTCACTTCTGCTTCCAGCACCACTTATAGATAGAAAGCTTTAACTCTCTGCTGTTCTTCGGAATGAGAAAGAGCATTGTTCGATTTGTGCTATTTGATTAGTCCTTTATGCTGTGGCCGGTCTCCTAAGCACGCTACACGCCACAGACCTACGGTCGCACTGTCTGCGGGGGCGGGAGACTCTCGCCGAATAGGAGAAGAAGGAAGTAAGGAGGGAATATGTCCGAGCTGCGCTATCCTGCGCTGTACCAAATCAACACCCGCGTCTGGCTGACGGAACTGTCCCAGAAGCTCGGTCGATCGGCCACACTGGATGACATTCCGGACGCTGAACTCGACCGCTTGGCCGCGCTGGGGTTTGACTGGGTGTGGTTCCTGAGCGTGTGGCAGACCGGCCTAGCAGCGCAGGCGATCTCGCGCGCCAACGCCGAGTGGCGCAAGGACTTTCAACAGACGCTGCCGGACTTGCGGGACGAAGACATCGCCGGCTCTGGATTCGCCATTCAAAACTACACCGTCCATCGCGCTCTGGGCGGTGCGGCGGCGCTCGCCCGGTTGCGCCAGCGGCTGCAACACCGCGGCCTGAAGCTGCTGCTCGACTTTGTCCCCAACCACATGGCCCCGGATCACCCATGGGTCGACGCGCATCCGGACTACTTTGTCCCTGGCAGCGAGAGTGATGTGGCGCGCGCACCGCAGAACTACTGCCGCATGCAAGCACCAAACGGCCTGCTGGTGCTCGCCTACGGCCGCGACCCGTACTTTGACGGCTGGCCCGACACGCTGCAGCTCAACTACGGCAACCCGGACTTGCAGGAGGCGATGATCGGGGAATTGGAGAAGATCGCCGGCCAGTGTGACGGCGTGCGCTGTGACATGGCCATGCTGGTTTTGCCCGAGGTGTTCAAACGGACGTGGGGCATTCGGGCGGACTTCTTCTGGCCGAAGGCCACCGAGGCCGTGCGGCGCAAACATCCGCACTTCCTGTTCATGGCCGAGGTCTACTGGGACCTGGAATGGACGATGCAGAAACAGGGGTTCGACTACGCCTACGACAAACGGCTGTACGACCGCCTGCGCGAGGGGGACGCCCGGCCGGTGCGGGAGCATTTCCACGCGGGGCTCAATTACCAGAACAAGTTGGTGCGCTTTCTGGAAAACCACGACGAGCGGCGGGCGGCCGCGACGTTCTCGCCGGGAGTGCATGAAGCTGCAGCCGTCATCACGTTCCTTTCTCCTGGCCTACGGTTCTTTCATCAAGGACAATTCACGGGACGCGCGAAACGGATCTCTCCTCATCTGGTGCGAGGACCGGAGGAACCGCTCGACCAGAGGCTGGAACAGTTCTACGACCGGTTGCTGGCTGTGCTACGCCAGCCGGTCGTGCGCGACGGTCAATGGCAAGTGCTCGACTGCGCCCCCGCCTGGGAAGGTAACTGGACGTGGGACTGCTTTCTGGCCTTTGCCTGGCAAGGCTCCGGTGACGAGCGACAGCTGGTGACAGTGAACTATGCGCCCAACCAGAGCCAATGTTACGTGCGGCTGCCGTTCCCGGATCTCGGCAACAACCAATGGCGGCTTGAGGATTTGCTCGGTGATGCCACGTACGACCGCGAAGGCGACGATTTGCAGGCACGCGGCTTGTACCTGGATGAGCCTCCCTGGAAGGCCTCCGTCTTCTCATTGACGAAACGCGATGTTCCATAGGTCATGAGACAGGACTTTCCCATTCATCATCCAATAGGAGATCGAGATGAAGAAGATTGAGGGTGGGTACTATTGTGGCTACATCACGTACGAGGCCACCGTAAACCCAGACTTGGTAGTGATATGCCACTGTACCGATTGCCAGACCCTCTCTGGCACTACCTTCCGTATTGGGGTGTTTGCGCCGCAGGGCAACTTTAAGTTGCTGACGGGCGCACCCAAGTTCTACCTCAAAACTACCGCCAGTGGCACGAAGCGTAAGCTGGCATTTTGCCCCGAGTGTGGAACCTCCATTTACTCATCGGACACGAGCGATGCCCCGGTGTTTTGGATTCGCGTGGGCACCTGTCGACAGCGCGCGGAGTTGATTCCGAAGTTCCCAGATCTGGTGCCGCTCAGCGCAGAGCTGGGTGCAGAACCTGGGGGCGCTGAGGCAGTATCAAGAGCAGCCCCCGCTTCCTCGTTAATTCAAGCTGCTGACCGGAGACCTGCGGTCGGCTGTTTCGGCGGGGTCAGGAGAGCCGAGCCGAACAGTGAAGGGCTGCTCAGAAACAAAATGCCTAACCCACACCACATCCCCTGGATTCCAGCTGGAGCCTGTCCTGAGCTAGTCGAAGGGCTGGAATGACGAAAACGACACGCCCGTCATTCCGGGCAAGGCCGCAGGCCGCGACCCGGAATCCAGGAACAGAGAATTAGATTTTTACAGATGGGAAGCTACACATGACATCTCACGCGTCGGCATTCAGTAAGGTGATTATGTCCTACTTGACACTATCAACGTCCGGAGGAAACAAGTTCAAAAAAAGCCCCAGCGTTGACCCCCGGCCCAAGTCCTGCTGTTGCTGACTGTCGTGCTGCCGCGTCCCCGCTTGAGCGTACCCGAGGCCCTCGCCCTCGTTTGCTATTATCAGGCGCGCAACTACGCTCCCTATTGCTCGCATCGCCAACGCACCTTGCGATGCCACCATCAGCGGGGACCCCCTACGAAGTGCTTGAACCTTTTATGCGCTTACGGCCAGAAATTGAACCCGCCTGAACCGCAATTTGAACCGTGCCAACCTATACCTGAACCGCCGCATAAGGCACCCTTTTGTTTATCAATCAAAGGGACTGTGCTCTGGTCATGACCTCTGGCGCAACTGGAAGTACTGACTGAACGATGGAACCCGCCTGCCATCAGGCGAACAGCGTGACTCAAGAAAGGAGAACTTATGAAAGTCATCATCGTTGGCGGAGTGGCCGGCGGCGCGTCATGTGCGGCGCGCTTACGCAGGCTGGACGAAAAAGTGGAAATCCTCATGGTGGAGCGCGGGCCGTACGTTTCGTATGCGAACTGCGGTCTTCCGTACCATATCTCGGGCGTGATTGAGAAGGAGTCGAGCCTGCTGGTTGCGAATGAAAGACTGTTTCGCGAGCAGTTCGGGATCGACGTGCGGACGAACTGCGAGGCGATCGCGATCTCGCCGCAGAAGAAAACCGTGGACCTGAAAAATGTCGAGACCGGCGCAGTCACGACCGAATCTTACGACAAGCTCGCGCTGTCGCCCGGCGCGGCTTCCATCCGTCCGCCTCTACCCGGAATCGATCTGCCGGGAATTTTTCACGTGCGGACCGTGCCGGACGCCAGGCAGATCCGTGAGTGGATCGAGCGCGGCACGACGTTTCTCTCGGGGATGTATTCGTACTCGGGCATCCAGATGGTCAAGCCCGCGCGGCGCGCGGTGGTCATCGGCGGCGGGTTCATCGGTCTGGAGACGGCGGAAAACCTGGTCCATGCCGGCTTTGAAGTGACCCTTGTCGAGCTGGCCGATCAGGTGCTGGCGCCGCTCGATCCGGAGCACGCGCGCCTGGTCGAGAGCCACGTGGAGGGACATGGGATTCACCTTGCGCTCAATGACGGGGTGAGCGGATTCAAACAGTCGGCCAACGGTGCCCTCGAGGTGTCGACGAAGTCCGACAAG
>CAZCWX010000261.1:0-4735 GCA_964502465.1 uncultured Enterobacteriaceae bacterium
AGGGGCGGCCCTGTGTGGCTGCCCTGTTTTCGTAGGGGCATGACGTGCCTTACATATTGACCCAGGACCATGGGATGTCTTTGTTGGCTCATGTCCAGAATTTGTGCAAATTCCTGGATTCCCGCCTACGCGGGAATGACGCCATGCCCGTGGAAACGGGCATCCAGAGAGGTGGGGGGCTGCCTCTCTCCACCAGTGCACAGATTTCATACATGAGCCTCTTTGTTTCCTAGCTTTTCTTTAGAGCATACCCCACCCTGTAAGCCAGGCGAGCAGGCTGAAGCCGAACTGATTAGCCAGGCGGGCGTCGAGCGCCATGAGGCTCATGAAAAAATACCAACCTGCACAGGCGAGCAAGGCGAGTTGTTTCCACCAACGCGGACGCAACGGAGGCGGCAAAAAGCGTCGGTTGACGTACAGCGTATGCAGTGCCGTCACCGCTAACAGGAAGCCGCCAATGTTCGAAGCGATCAGAATCATGGTCAGCGGTGTGGCAATCTGCATGGCTATGCAGCACCAGGTGACGAACATGCCCACCACCAGGTAGTAGATCTTGTATACATTATGCGGCGGCATGTTTCTGGCCAGAACAAACGCCGAGCCGATCAGCCATGCAGTCCCAAACAGGAACACTTTCACCGTTGTGTGCCACTCAACCAGCATGGTGACCGTGCCGTCCGGGCCGATGCGCTGACCGATCTGCAAGGCCGACATCGCCACACAGCCCAGCACGCTGACCAGGTACACTATCACCAGAGGCGTCAGGACACGGGCTTCGACCTCCTCAGCCTTCATCCTGGCAGCGATGCGCTGAACACACCAGATGGCCACTGGGATTCCATAGGCAAACACCGCGGCGAAAAGCAGAACGTTACTGGAGATCTGCATTGCTCGAGACACGAAACCAGAGAGAAGCACTACCCCAACAGTGGCAGCAAGGCCGGCCCAGAGGACACGGCTCCCTCGACCTTCCCGCCCTGGCTGGCTGCCAGTCCAGATCATGTCGCTCCACCGTCGTCCGACGACGTCCACCCCCACTAACGCACTGGAGAAGAGCACCCAAAATCCGCACAGCAGCGTCAGGTACCAGAATACGCTGCCATGCCTTTGGGCGATTCCCTCGGCCTGAAAGGCAGCCGCCTGCCACTGCCCAAGGTTCAGGGAGGGATCAATGAACTCGATGGCAAGGATAGCGGGCAGGGCGATACCAAGGAAAGCACCACCGGCCCAGATCACCCCTTGATCGAACAGCACAAATTTCCACCATTCGCGGAATTTACCGATGTTCTCTGGAGTGACGGGAAAGACCATGCCACGATGGGAGAGGGTGATCTGATGCCCTCCGACCGCCGAAGGGATAGCGCCAACTAGCGAGCCCATGCCCCACCCTTTATCGCGGATGTAGTTGCTGGTTGCGGCATTGCCCAGTCCACCGGTTCCGGCGTAGGCAGCAAACCCGGCAATCAGTGCCCAATCCAACACCTCTCCACTGGGAAAGTAGCCAAAATTGACAAAGCCGCGTAGGACCAGCTCCCATGAGTGCCAACTCGTCATCCACACATCCACGAAGAGCAGGTAGCCGAGAATCCACACGACCATGAAAGTGATCACGACTTGCAGCATGGTGTAGACTTTGCCGCCGAAGAGGACCAGCAGCACACAGACAGCGAAAATGGCGTAGGCGCAGCCACGGACCAGAAAGGAATCTGCCTCGGTAGGGATGACATGGGCGTCCTGCTGCACACTCAAGATGCCAGCAGCCACCGCCGTGGCGGCATTCGTCACCAGCCCTGGCCAGAGCATGCTGGCGTCGAGACCCAGATACCAGGAGCTGTGCCAGCGGCTGCTGGGCCAGCAGCGCATGTAGGCGGTAAAGATCGGCTCGCCCGTCGCCAGGGTGTAGCGCGACACCTCCTGATTGAGACAGGCTTGCAAGAACACTGAGACTGTGGCCAGCCACAGCAGAGTCCCAGCGTACTTGGCGGTCAGGGCTGGACCGAGCAGCCACTCGCCGCTGCCAATCGCTGCTCCGACTAAAATGACACCAGGCCCGATCATGCGCAGGGCACGCCGTACACTAAACTGCGGTGGATCGGGCAACTGACCCACATGCCATGCTGGCAGCGTACCCGGATCAGGAAACCCACAGGCAGTGCTGGTGAGGGGTAGCTCACCAGGAGTGCTGCTCAGAACAATCGCCGGGTCTTTCGACATCGCGGATGACACCCCTAAGCTACGGTATAGTCGCCATAGACGGCAGGGTAAGGGACTAGAGCGGAGCAGGCAAGTCCTGACCTGTGTTTTCGGATGGGCTCACGGGAATGTGTATCCCGCTGTACGGCACGAACAAAAAAGGATAGAGGAGCAGAGGAGTGACTATGGCACGCCAGCAATCCCCTGAAGGCACGGCAAGTGGAGGTGGTGAGGAGGCAGAAAGATCCCCGATAGGAAGAACACCGAGTCAAGCCGTTCGCCCACCTCAGGGCGAATCCCAGCCCCGGCAACTGTCCCCTTTATTGGTTTGGGCCGTCGTCTTTTGCGACATTGGCACGTCAGTCTATTACGTCCCTGGGATTTTGCACTCACAGGTTGGTGCGCTCGCACCGCTGTTTATCATCGCAACCATCATTGGCTTCATCCCGCTCGCGATAAAGTATCAGGAAATTTGCTGGCGGAACCCTGAAGGGGGCGGAGTCGTCTCGGCTTTTGGATCGGGATGTTGACAACGGTGATGGTCGCCTTGGCCTGGGTGGTGAATATCGTTGAGAAACTGCACGCGACTATTTTCGGTGGGGCCTTAGTCGCCGTGGGGATGCTCATTGCGGTGACCGCACAGCAAGGGCGATTTGCCGAGGTGTTCTATCGGATTCCGCTGATTGCCCGGTTAGCAAGCCGGCGGATCTTAGAGGCGGAACGCGAGATCGAAGAGATTCCCCATCTGATCAGCTTGAGTGACGCGTCCGAACTCCTCCCGTTGTATCCGTCGCGGACCCTCGTCGCTGTTCGGGGACGCAATTTGCGGCTGATTGACGAAGCCATCGCCCGCGAGAAAGGGTGGGGCGGAAACGTCATCTATGCCTTGTATGTGGAAGAACGGCCAGGGTTGTTCGTTGGCACCGAGGCGCAGGAGCCGAACGAAGAAGCTATTGCCACCTTACGCTTCGCCTCCAAAGCCGCTCAGCGGCAAGGGTTTGAGCTGATCCCGGTGTGGACGGTCTCCTATAATGCCGCCGAAGCGATCGCCCGTGCGGCGGAGATTCTCAAAGTGGATACCGTGGTGATGGGGGTGAGCCGTCGCAACGCCGTCTATCACCTCCTGCGCGGGCATGTGGTGAACGGCCTGACCCGTCGCTTGCCGCCGAGTTGTCATCTGTTGTTATTTAATTAATCCTCCCACAACGAGGTGGACGACCTATGAAAAGACACGAACACTCTCTCACCCTCGATGGCAAGCGTTTGGAGGTAGTCTGGCACGGTCCGGCACCAGAGGACGCGCCAACGCTCGTGTTTTTGCATGAAGGCTTGGGATGTGTCGCCATGTGGCGCGATTATCCCGCCAAACTAGCTGCCGCTACCGGCTGTGGAGCGCTAGTCTATAGCCGCCTGGGGTACGGACGTTCCGACCCCTGCTCGCTCCCTCGTTCGCTGCGCTTCATGCACGATGAGGGGCTCCATGTGTTACCTGCACTGCTTGAGTGTGCTGGGGTGCGTGATTGTGTGTTAATTGGCCATTCGGATGGCGGCTCGATCGCCCTCATCTATGCTGGTGGCACCGCCGCGCCCCCCTTACGCGGAGTGATTACCGAGGCGCCCCATGTGTTTTGCGAAGAGCTTACCGTGCGTTCGATTCAGAAAGCCAAAGAGTCCTATGAAAAAGGAGACTTGCGCCAAAAGCTGCAGAAGTATCATGGCGCGAACACTGACTGCGCATTTTGGGGATGGAACGGAGCCTGGCTCCATCCGGATTTTGTCAACTGGAACCTAGAAGAGTATTTGCCTCATATCACCGTGCCGATGCTGGTCATTCAGGGAAAGGATGACGAATATGGCACCGCTGCACAGGTCGGAGCGATCGCACGTCAGGCTGGGGCAGGAGCCGAGGTGCTGATGGTGCCACAGTGCGGCCATGCGCCGCACCGGGAACAGGAAGCAGTGACGTTCCCAGCGATGGTACGTTTCATCATGCGCGTATGCAACAAATGATAGGGCTGTGACAGAACCGGGATCACGTCGCCGGACGTGAGGAAGCCCTCACCTTTCTCTGTTGAGCGAGTTTAGCAGCTTTCAGTCCCTGGAGCAGACGGTCAATAATTGCCCCCACCTTGGTACGCGCCGACTGGACATCTTCAGCTCGGGCGATCACCATCGCGGCTTCGGTGAGCGCACCCAAGAGGATATGGGCGAGTGGATCAACTGGCAGGAGATCGACCTCCCCAGCATCCATGGCGGCTTGGAGACTCTGACGCACCAGACCGACACCATACTCAGCATCGATGCGGCGCCAGGTCTCCCAGCCCAGCACCGAAGGGGCGTCTAACAGCACGATGCGCTGGACTGCCGGCTCCAGGCAGGCATCGAGAAACGCTTGGCAACCAACGCAGAGCCCTTCCCACGGTTCAGTCCTGGCCGCTTCAACGGCTGCGCGCACCTTCTCGACAAGCTCGCGTTCCGCATCCTCAAAGACCGCCTGGAACAGCTCTTCTTTATCACGGAAGTGGTGGTAGAGGGCGCCACG
>CAZCWX010000262.1:0-4425 GCA_964502465.1 uncultured Enterobacteriaceae bacterium
GTCGTCACCCGATTGATCAGGCGGGTCAGCTCAACCTGAGCGCGGAGGACATCAGGCTGAGAGACCTGGCCGACAGCGTACTTCTGTTCGGCGATGCGGGCAAACTGCGCCACCAGCTCCTTATCGCGGCTGTAAACCTGCAGGTTTTGGTAGATCTGCCAGAGGTCGTAGTACGCTTTTTTCACTTGGGCTGTGGTGTTGAGTTCGGTCGCCCATAGCTCAGCTTCCATCCGCTCAGCCTCTTTCGCAGCAATTGCACCCTTTAAGCGGAGCTTCCCTGGGAAGGGGATCTTTTGCGAAAGACGGAAAATGTTGTTATCCGCCTGATCGAGACGAAAGTTTTCTGGAGCATTCCAGTTGTCCCACATCACCGTTGGGTCATCATAGGCCGAGATCTGAGCGGGCACTTTTTGCGCGGCCAGCAGGCGACTCCGTGCCGCCTGAATAGTTGGACTGTGTTCTTCGGCATAGGCGAGAACAGTCTTCAGCTCGACAGGGCTGCCTTTCAGGTTCATACGCTCCTCAGCTGAACGTCTTTCCTCTGCCAAACAGAAGTTGGGAAAAAGCAGACGAGAGGCCGCAAACAAGAAGACCGAGAGTCGAGCCAGCAATGGCCAAGTCATGGCCGTCTCCTTTCAAGTCAAGAGAAAAAACAGTGCTCCACCTGCAGTCGGGCGGAGAAGAGAAAGCACAGTGCTGCCTCCAGGCACAGCTGTGCAGCGAGAAGAAGGCAGAAAAGAGCGGGATCAGATCAGGAATGCACAGTGAAGGGAGTACAACGGTGGAGACGGTGAAAATTGTTCTCCACTAGCAATGTGGAGAGAGAGTGAGGGGGGACTCTGCAACTCTGCAGGCGGAATGAGGACAAAAGACAGAGCTGGCGTTGGAAAAGGCACAACTTTTGTTGGAGAGATAGGCAAGGTTTTGACGACTGCTGTCTGGTGGCTGTGACAACACTCCGCGGCGATGTCTGCCTGCATAGGGTGCTGGCAATGGCTTTGGCAGCAGTCTTCTGCCATCTGCACAGTGCTGACCCCTTTCTGCATGCAGGCGAAGCTTGTCCCTGCTACAAATGAGAGCAGTGCCAGAAAGGCGACACTCACTGTCCAGAGGCGATGTCTCTTGGGGAATTTCATGATGCCAGTGTTTCACGCCTACTCCAACTGGAGGTTCCCGTCAATTCCAGTCTTCTTCCAGACCGCTGAAGGCACCATTTCTCCTTTTGCTGCACAGATCCCACACATTCCTTATCCCTTCGGTATCCCTACTTTCCAACCTGCGCCTTGCGGGCGTGTTTACGCAGCGTATGGTGGGTTCTTTATTGTCCTTTTTCTGAGCCTTGTCACTGCTGAGTTCTGATGTTAGGGTTGCTCCATGCAGCGGCTGCGGCCTTTCTTGTTGAGCCTCTTTGTGAGCGTGGCCTTTCTGGCTTCCACACTAGCCGTTTGCAATGCCCATATTTCGGCGACCGAGCATCCTGATTGCACGTGGTGCCTGGTGGCGTCCTCGTCTCGGCGTGAGGATGGAGGGCCGGTGCACCTCCCTGCAGGCCCGCATCACTGCCCAGATCATACCTGTGCTCACTTGCACATGCCGTTCCTCATGAGCAATAGCACGATGCTGCCATCGCTGATGGCGTCGTGGTTTCTCTTCCTTCCGCTTGCGCTCTACGAGCGAGAATCACCCTACAGCATTCTCCGACCACCTCAAGCGTAGCCCCTCTCGTTTTTCCTCGATCTTTTTGCCCACGTTTCCTTGAGGAAGCGCGGAGATGTGCCTGTTCGTGTGGAGGTGTCTGTGCCAAATGTGAAGCAGTTGTGCGTCGTGATGATCTCAGTCTTGCTCCTGCTCCCTCTCTCAAGCTATGGGCAAGAGAGACTATCCTGGACCTTGGGTGATGCCCTGGCGCGAGCGCGGGAGCAAAATCCTGACCTTCTTGCTGCGCGTCAAGAACGAGAAGGTGCTCGCGGTCGGTTAGTGAAAGCCCAATATCCGCATCAATTTAATCCAGAACTCGGTGGCAGCGGGGCGCACCGGACATTCGCTGGTCGCCCAGGTAGCTCCACTGATTTTGACATCACGCTCTCCCAAGAGCTCGAAGTCGCCGGTCAGCGTGACAAACGCATCAAAGAAGCCGAGAAGAACCTCGCCCGCGTTAGCCAGCAGGTCAGGGACGCTGAACGTCTCACCTTCGCGCACGTGAAGGAAGCCTTCTACCAGAGCCTCTACCGGAAAAGGCGACTCGCGCTGTTCCGGGATGTGGAAGCCCTAGATCGTCGCCTGTGGGAGATTGCCACCTCCCGCTTTCAGGCCGGTGATGTCCCAAAGATGAACGTCAACGTTGCAATGATTCGCTTGGGACAAGCTCGCAAAGACACGATCGTTGCCGAACGGGACTCTCAGAATACGCTCCGCACATTAGAGCGACTTATTGGCCTGGAACCAACAGGGCGACTCAGTCTCGTTGGTGACTTGGTGGTTACGCCGCAGGCATTTCATGAAGCTTCCCTGCTGCGCCTCGCTCAAGAAAACCGACCGGATTTACAAACCACTGCGCTTGAGCAGCAACGTGTAGCCGCCGAAATCGCCCTCACCCGTCGGCTGATCGTCCCGAACCCCACTGTCCAGGCTTTTTATCGACGGGAAGAGGGCGGCGATAAGATCGCTGGTGGTGCCATCAGCTTCCCGCTGCCACTCTTTGACCGCAAGCAGGCGGAACTGACGCAGCTCGCAGGTCGTGCCAGCCAGGCCAAATACGAACAGCAGAGTACAGCGTTGCGTATCCAGCAGGAGGTCCGAGATGCCTTCCGCAGTTATGAAACAGCACAAAAGGAAGTCGCAGTATTCGAGACCGAGGTCTTGGACCGAGCGGCAGAGAACTTCCAGCTCATGGAGATCGCATACCGAGAGGGGAAGATCGATCTTCTCGAAGTCGTGGTCGTGCAAAACGACCTCGTTCACGCGCAGTTCTCCTATGTGGACTCGCTCTTGCACTATTGGCTGGCACGCACGGCCCTTGAACGTGCCGTTGGCCAAGATTTGTAAGCTCGGGAGAAAGATATTCATGACAGGACAGAAGTGGCTACGTGGCATATGTCTTGGACTGCCTGTGGCGATCCTCCTCGTGACTCCTGGCTGTCAGCAAGAAGAAAGACAACAAGAAGTGGAGGAAAAACATACCCATAACACAGACCATGCTGAAGAGCGGATTGCGCTCTCAGGAGAGGCTCGGCAAACCGTTTCTTTCCAGATCGTTACGGTCCAACGGCGAGGGCTGGAGCAAGAGATCCGGACCACAGCCGTGATCGAGCCTAATGAAAACCGCCTCGCTCACATCAGCCCCCGTATCCCTGGCCGGGTGGTCGAGGTGAAAGCGTTCCTTGGGGATGCTGTGAAAACCGGGCACATCCTGGCTGAGCTGGACAGCCTTGAACTGGGGCAGGCCAAAGCCGCGTACCTCACGGCTCAAGCCCACCGAGAAGTAGCGCAGGCTCACTACCAGCGTGAAGAACGCCTCTTTCGACAACAGATCTCTGCCGAGAAAGAATACCTTGCTGCTCGAGGCGAATTTCTTCGCGCTGACACACAGTGGAAGGCTGCGCGCGAGACGCTGCGTCTCCTCGGCCTCAGAGATCGAGAGATCGAGCAACTCAACTGGAGAGGAGGGAAACAGCCGCTGTCCCGGTTTCCTTTGCTTGCTCCTTTTGCTGGCATAGTTGTGGAAAAGCATCTGACTATCGGAGAACTGCTCAAACCCGAGGATCAACCGTACACCATCGCTGACCTTTCCGCTCTGTGGGTTTTGTTGGACATCTACGAGAAAGACCTCAACCACATCCGTCTTGGCGCTCAAGCACGGCTCGTGGTCGACGCCTACCCAGGAGAGTCCTTTCAGGGAACGATCACTTACGTCAGCGATCTTCTGGATAAGACGACCCGTACTGCACGGGCGCGGGTGGAGATCGCTAATCCTGATCGGAGACTGAAGCCAGGCATGTTCGCAACGGCGACAGTGGCGGCAATGATTCCTCATGCGACTGAGGTGCTCGCGATCCCGGCTGCAGCGGTGCACCGTGTCAGAGAGCAGCCAGTGGCCTTCGTGCAAGAAGCGGAAGGGGTGTTTGTTCCACGCCGGCTGAAGCTAGGCCGCGCTGCAGGGGGATATGTAGAAATCCTGGAAGGACTTACTGAGGGAGAACTGGTGGTGACAGAGGGGGGATTTTATCTGAAGTCTGCCCTCCTCCGAGAAGAAATGGGCGGGGAGCATGCCCATTAAGGAAAGAGAAAAAGTGAACGGCATAGAGGTGTTCTTTGCCTCGGTGAGACGAAAGATGGAGCATGATGATTGATCGTCTTATTCGCTTCAGCATTAGGTGGCGCCTGCTCATGGTCATGTTCGCGGTGGTGCTGATCGGTGTTGGATTG
>CAZCWX010000263.1:0-4838 GCA_964502465.1 uncultured Enterobacteriaceae bacterium
CTGACTGCTGCGGTGCCTGGAGCCCGTGTGCAGATGTTGGTGCCGTTGTCCGACGGTCGCCAGAGTGTCCTCGCCCGCCGTACCAGTGCCGACGGGGTGAGGTATCGTGAGGAAGCCGATGGTCTCAACCTGTGGGGACACTGGCAGGTGACTGACACCAGTCTGGCAAACCGACAGATCTTATACGAATACACTGTACAAATTGCTGACTCGCGCACGGAGATTCCCGCGCTCACCTTTCCGCTCGGAGAGGTTGAGCCTGAATTCCAGCCGTACCTTGTACCGTCGGCCTGGATTCAGAGTGACGTGCCTCAGGTACGTGCCCAAGTCCAACAGCTCGTGCGTGGATTCACCAGCATAGACCAGGTCGTGCGTGCACTCTACGAATACATTGCGGCTTTCCCGCCACCTGCAGTCAGTAACGAGAGTAGCGATGCCCTTTCGGTACTCGAGACTGGGCGGGGTGGTCGGGCTAGCAAGAGCCGGGCTTTCGTCGCCCTGTTGCGAGCTGCTGGTATTCCTGCCCGCGTGGTCGGCGGCATCCGGCTCGGCGACTCGGCGAAAAAGCGCACGACGGTGTCCTGGGTCGAGGCGCTCATTGGTGATTCCTGGGTACCGATGGATCCGACTGGCGGATATTTTGCCTGGCTACCCAACACCTACCTGGCTCTTTACCGTAACGATTTGCCCTTGCTGACTCACACGAAAAAGATCCCGGTCGAATATACGTTCTTTATTCGTCAGCTCACACGCAGTGCTGCCCTTGTGTCAGATCCGCCTTCGCCCACTCTGCGTGACACGACGCGGCGGGGAGTGCGCTATGAGAGCGAGCATATCCAGACCATTGCCGCCTATGTGGATCGGCCACGGGCGAATATCGTGTTGATCAACGATGGACCTGTTTCGCCGAAGGTGGTGGACCGCATGCTCACTGAGGCACAAGCTGCCCAAGTGAATATTGCGGTCCTGAGTATCACCTTCGCGTCGCGCGCCTTTCGTGAACACTATCTCCAATCGCTCGTGAGTAACAACCTGCCGCTCATTCGCGAGGCAAATCTTCTGCTGGTCAATACCGCAGACACTGCGGGGTTCTACGCGCTCCTCAAACAGGGAGAACTAGGAATAAAATTGCCTGATCTCCGCATGGTCGTTGCCAACGGGGTAATGCAGCCCGTCGGCAAGGTGCTCGCCTCGGTGCTGTTGCAGTTGCTGGAGCCAACCGAGATTGTGCTCGTCCCGCTGCAATCTGATGTCATCCGGCTCTGGGAAATGGCTCGTTCGAGCGTACTTGATGGCATTTCTCTGGCCGAAGGCGCGACCCGCTGGCAGATGCCAGCCGTGCTGCTCAGCCCGGAAACGCTGCACGAGCAGGGCTGGTGGCGACGGGGGCTGATCGATCTCTGGACCCTGGCGGTCCAGGCGCAGGTGTCCCTGCCCGCGCTGAACCTCATTCTCGTTCTGCCCCTGATTGCGTTTTTCTTGGTTATTATTCGCAATGTCATTGGTCTGGAGACCTTTGGCACCTTCTCGCCTATGTTGCTGGCGCTCGCCTTCCTGACCACTGGTTTGGGATGGGGGCTGGTCGTCTTCGCCATTATCGTGGGCTTGGGAACTGGTCTCCGTTTAACCCTGCAGCACTTGCGGTTGCATCTCGTGTCCCGTGTCGCCATCTTGATTGCCGTGGTGTCTGTCAGTATGGCCGGTCTCATCGTGCTCGGAGCGACGTTCGGCGTCGGGACGCTCCTCCATGTGAGTATTTTCCCCATGGTGATCATGGCGAACATGATCGAGAACTTCACCAATACGCAACTGGAGCGAGGCACGGGGGAAGCCCTGCGACTGACACTGAATACGCTGCTGGTTGCGACGTGCGCTTACGTTGGTATTGAGAATACCGGCCTGAAGCCGTTTGTGCTTGCCTTTCCTGAAATCCTGGTTGCGGTGATTGGGATTGAGTTGTTCCTCGGCCGCTGGCGCGGATTACGATTGATCGAATACCTGCGGTTTTACGACATGATCCGCCAGCCTGAGGCCGAACCAGAGGCCGAGACCAGGAAGATTTCGCTCGGATGATCCGCCGCCTCCACACCCTGGCGCGCGAAGTCCTTGGTATCAACCGCCGGAACCAGGATCTCATCGCCCGCTACAATCCGCGTTCGCTCTTCCAGGTTGTGGATCACAAGCTCAAGACGAAAGCGGCGCTCGCTGCCTGTGGGTTACCGATAGTAGAAACTTTCCGGGTGTACCGTCTTCAATGGGACATCAGGCATTTTGTCGCTCACTCTCGACCGTGGGGCGAATTTGTCATTAAACCCGCACAAGGAACAGGAGGGGAGGGTGTGGTGGTCGTGACGGCGCGGCGTGGTGAAGACTTTGTCACCTTAGATGGACGCTGTCTGCGAGTCCGTGAGGTGGAGAGTCATCTGTCTGATATCTTGGGCGGTGTGTTCTCGCTGAACCAACGGTACGATGAAGCGATAGTGGAACGGCGGATTCATGCCCATCCGCTGCTCGCGCGGCTGAGTTTTCACGGCTTGCCAGATCTCCGGGTCATCGTCTTTCGAGGAGTCCCGCTCATGGCGATGCTCCGCCTTGCTACCCACGCGTCCAAAGGGCGGGCCAATCTGCACCTGGGAGGGATTGGGGTAGGGGTGGACCTGCTCAGCGGGCTGACGACTCATGCGGTCATAGGCAAACGCCGGCTCTCCCAGCACCCAGATACACAGGTGCAACTGTGCGGGGTAGGCATCCCACGTTGGAAGGACCTGCTCACGATTGCCACGCGCTGTGCTGACGCCGTACCCCTCGGCTATGTGGGAGTCGATCTTGTCCTTGACGCTGAAATCGGTCCAGGTGTACTCGAACTGAACGCGAGGCCCGGTCTGTCGATCCAATTGGCCAACCGCCGTGGCTTACGACGCTTCATTGAAGCGGTCGAACAGCATGCACCGCACGAGCTCTCAGTCAGTGAACGGGTGCGGTTAGGGCAGGAAATCGCCGCAGGGCAGAAGGATTTTTCGCCTCCATTGCGCTTTGGCTCAGAATGACACTCCTCAGCTTCACTGCGATGAAGCACTAGTAGTCCGTTAGTGTGAAGTTGAGGGGTAGGTCATGACTATGTCATTCCCCCGAAAAAGGGTCTTCCCGGCTCGTTTTCATGCTCAAGGGTGTGCCGCGGGCGCATGAACATTCCCGCGAAAGCGGGAATCCAGACCGGTTCACTCGCGGCTGCGGCTTGAAATTCCTGGATGCCCGCCTGCGCGGGCATGACGGTGAGGAACCCATCAAAATCATCTGGACTGAGCACGAGGGCAGCGCTTGCGTTGCTCTGCTGGCGGGGGTGCCCTTACAGAAAATTGCTATACTGACCGATAGATACAAAGAGTCCAGTACACACAAGCCGTGTCAAGCTATCGAGAGGGAGCTATGTCGCAATTTCTTGAGGTTATTGAGTGGTTCGATCACACTGGCGAGGACATCGTCCACCGCTATCCGCCGGACGGATCGGCTGAGATCAAGTTTGGCGCACAACTGATTGTGCGCGACAATCAGGCGGCGATCTTCTTCCGGGATGGCAAAGGACTCGATATTTTCGGCCCAGGCCGCCATACCCTCTCAACGCGCAATCTGCCGATTCTCACCAAAGTGCTGGCGCTTCCGTGGGGATTTACCAGTCCTTTCCGGACTGAGGTTTATTTTGTCAACCGCAAAATTTTTACCAATATGCGTTGGGGAACCAAAGACCCGGTGGCGTTCAAGGATAGTGAACTGGGGATCATGCGACTGCGGGCCTTTGGCACCTTTACCATGCAAGTGGCACAACCCCTGCTCTTCCTCAACACGTTAGTTGGGACTCAGGGGGCTTTTGCCACCGCTCAGGTCGAGGATTTTCTGCGAGAGATCATCGTGTCGCGGTTGAACGATTTCTTGGGGGAGACCGTAGACACGATTCTCAATTTACCCAAGCTCTACGATGAAATGGCAGTAGCGGTTCAAGCCCGGCTTGCCGCAGATTTTCGTAAATACGGGATGGAATTGGTAGACTTTTATATTAATCGCATCACGCCGCCCGAGTATGTGCAAAAAATGATGGATGAACGGGCAGGGATGGCGACGGTCGGAGACTTGCACAAGTTCCTACAGTACAAAATGGCTCAAGCCCTTGGTGGTGCACCGACGCCTGACAACGGGCTTTCCAGCGGAGGCGCGACCTCAGCCGGACTGGGGATGGGGATTGGCGCCGGCGTGGGCATGATGCTGCCTGGCATGCTCTATAAAGTCCTCGGTAATGAAAAAATCACACCTGAAGAGATTGCTGAAAAAGGGATGGTCAACTGCCCTGAATGTTACGGTGAGGTCGCTCTTGACAGTCGCTTCTGTGCGCACTGCGGACATCAAATGGTCGTTATCCGCAAGTGTCCACAGTGCCAGAAGAACGTGACAACGACGGCCAATTTCTGTCCGTCTTGCGGGCTCAACCTCAAGAGTGCTCTTCACTGTCATCACTGTCAGACTCAGTTGCCGCCTGGAACGAAATTCTGTTTTCATTGTGGCGAAAAAACGGCTTCGGATTGAGGAGCATGAGCCAAAAAGACACCACTACAGTGTCTGAGAACTAGCCCTTAGGACTTTGAGAAAAAACCCTAGATGAAGAGAGTGATCCGGCCATTGCGAGGAGCCACAGGCGACGAAGCAATCTCTGCAGAAACCAAAGATTGCTTGGCTCCGCTCGCCATGACACCTGCACCTTCATGCTATTGGCGTTTTGTCCAGCAATCCTTATGAATCATCGTTGCGTCGTTTCTACTGCCTGCCCTTCGTGCGCGGCCCCTCTCGAC
>CAZCWX010000264.1:0-2994 GCA_964502465.1 uncultured Enterobacteriaceae bacterium
GCCTTTGTGCCAGGAGCTGTCCTCACCCGTGTCACTTGATGGCCCGCTCCAGGAAAATGCCAGCAGACCTCATTGACCTTCGCCTCTGCGCTGTCCTACGAGGACGGAGGAATGGCAGGTCGTGGGTCATAGTGGTTCTCCTGCTGCGTAATCTTGCCATCGGCGTTGACCGTGAAGCGGTCCACAACACGCAGCGTGCAGGGTGGATTGGTAATCCCAACATCCGACCGCGAGGCTATGACCGTCAAGTCCTCGTTGAAATAGTGTTCGATGACTTTCATTACTCCGAGCACAGGAAAAAGCGACGAAAACCAGTCGAGGACCGCCGAGCGTCCCACCAGCGGGGTGTCGAGACCCCCTGGGGCCAGCGGCGAACGCAGGACGACATGGTCGTCCCACGGTACTTTCGACATGTCCTTCTTGCCCATCCCCTCGAAGTACGCTTCTGCGACCGCCTTCAGTTGCGCTCGGCGCGCCACCTCTTATGTCATAGCCATTGGTATACTCCCCTTTCAGGTATTGGGGTACGGTTGGCCCCCAGGGCTTCGGTGGTCTCACAGCCCGTCCTCCGATGAGGTGTCTCGGTTGCACAACTCAATCGTAGGATGAGCCTCCCCACGTTTTCAAAGTGAGCACCTTAGAGGATCTCTTGTCGTTTTTCCTTTGCGCCTCTGGCGCCTAACGCTGCGCATGAGGCGCGCCGGTCACGGCGTCGCCTCGATGCGCTTGTTATGCGCTGCAGTATAGGCGGCTATGTACTCCCGACACGCCTTAAAGATTGGTTCTACTACCGTGTCGATTGGGGTTGGAATCTCATCTTCCGGGAAATTTTGCTCCTTAAGGTCAAAACATTGGATCACTTCCTCGCGGAGCCGTATGTTCTTTTTGTCGTTTGGGCGATAATTCAAGGGTGTCTTGGTGAAAGCATTTCTCATTAGCCGTAAAAGGTTCATCTCTCGCCACCCGGGAAGATTCTGATCTATTTTCTGGAATAGCCCATGGTAATTTAGGATGCCGTATAGACGTATCAAGGTGTTTTCGTTGATCCACTTCCCCAGTTGCTTGTTCCTCTCAATGAACTCAGCGGAAATAGGCTCCTTGAGCTGAATCTGAGCTTCGTACCCACGACTCAGATAGTAAGGGGCTGTCATAAATGCATGTTGCCCTATCAATTCTTGCGTTAAGGTAGGAAAAACCGAACGACACTGCAGGAGCAAGCTCTCCAGATAGTCGAGCTTCGCAAGTACCTCGGCAATATCGATGGCATTTGATTGGTCAGTCACGTCATGGTTCCTCTGGAGCATAACGCCTTGCCGCTCACCGGCGCCAACCGCACGCGAAAAGAGTACCGCACCCGGGACAACCGCGGCGCGGTTGGCGTCCGGTGCAGCGGCCGAGTTGGACGGCACTTTCAACGCAGGTGAGTCGGGAACCACTCGCTCAAGTCACTAACCCTCGACATACCGTGGGCGAGCGGTGGTGGCATCAGATCAACGACCAGCATCGCGAGTATAGACGTGGCACGCTAAACTGCGGTACGGCAGTGCCATTGTCGCTCACGATTTCGCGTGCAAGGAAGCCAAGTCGCTCCAGCAGATCGATTTGCACGTTGATAGGCCCGTCGTCGCTGTCAAACAACTTCTCCACGTCCTTCGTTTTGAATACCGAGATCTTCCCGCTCTTGCAGTTCCTCACAAAGCCAACTGCAACGCGGAAGTCGTTCACGACCTCCTCAAAGGCACTCTCAGAAACGTCGCGCATGGCAGCGACAAGTTCAGTGTGGCTGAAGACCGGAATGTCACTGCGTGCACCTCGGGCACGTTGCTTGAGGAAATTGAGGAAGAGGATGATCTGTCGAGGTGCTACGTCACCACGGCCATTCGTGAGCGATTCGTGGAGCCAGTCCTGTATGGGTTTCCCCTCTACAACGGCGGGAAAGAGAAGTCGCAAATGGAATTCGGCCGTGCCAGGCGCCACGCCGAGGCTTGTGACGCCCGCGGAGGTCAGTCGCAGTGTCTCATTGCCAAACGCGCGCCCCAGCATTTGAAGAACGATCTGAGGCCAGCTCCACGTGAGGCTAACGGTCCGCGACACAAACTTGTTCTTCTCCTGAATGTCGTAGACCTCGTACAAATCGGTACGAAGAAGAACGATGAGACGAACCATTCGTGTTTGGGACAAGTAGGTCTCCGCCAAAAAGAGACCTTGCACCATCGCTTCTTGCATTTGTCGGTCGTACTTGTGAAGCTCATCAATTTGATCGACGACGATGAGTAAACGTGTGTTGTGCTCAGTCAGTGTCGCATCAGTGGAGCTAAGAAAGTCGTCAATCTCCATTCCGCCGCGCGACGACGCTGCTTCGGAACGCGACCACTCTGGCTCGATTGTGATCGGACCGGCCGAGAATGACACTTTGTGAGGCAGCAGGTGTTTCGCTCCTTCCCACATCTTGTGAAACGTGCCTTCTCCCCGAATGCTGCTGGTCCACCCAACCCGGCGAAGCAACTGCCACGCGACGGCAGCATACCGTTGGCCACTACGAGTATGGAGCAGACGCGGGTGCACGTCCCGCGCCGCGAGCGCGGCGCAAAAGAGAAGCCAGAGTGCCTTGAAGCGATCCGGCGATGATGCGCCACGATCACTCGCGCTGTAGTTTTGAAGAAATGTCGCCGGATCTTTGGACAACGCGACGACGACATTCGGCGGTTGCGCCATTTGAAGCGTGCCTTGCGTCCGAAACCCGCCCAGACTGCGAAATACCGCGCTCTTCCCAGCGCCGCGATCACCGAGAACGATGGTCTTGTCTCCTGACATGATCTGAGACAGGTCTGGCGGCGCTACGAACTGCGATTCCAGCAGGGTGTCTTGTTCCGCGGCTTCTGCTCCAAACGAAAGCTGTTCGGGCGCCACGGCGAAGGCCGGAAACAGCAGCCGTGGCGCGACCTCAAAAAGGGTTCTGTGCGAGAACCCCCAGTCCGAGCGTACTTGCACCAC
>CAZCWX010000265.1:0-7771 GCA_964502465.1 uncultured Enterobacteriaceae bacterium
GAGCAGCTTTCCCTAAAGAATCGGCAAACGCACGACAGTGATTTGCCCACTCATAATGATGCCCTGCCCACGGGGCCTGGCCGGCAGCCTCGCGGGTGAATTGCTCCGCTATCGCGGCATGCTGGTTCGCTTCTTTCTGTAACTTCGCGCTTTCCCCTCGATACAAGGCCGCAATGGCTTCGTGATCCGCGGGCGTCTTTGCCGTGGCAATCATCTGTTCGAGGTTTGCTTCTTCAGCAGCAATCTGAACAGGAGCGAAGCTGACCCCAGTTATGGCGAATACTGTTATTACCGCGCTCAGTGTTTTCCACGTATTCATGATATTCCTCCGTGTGTGTTGTCATATCGACAAAACGAGTTGTTCCAACGAAATATGTTCTGCCCGCAAGCAGCGTCTCAAACACGAACCATCGCGGCCAGTGCCAAACGGTGGTTCCACGACCCGGGGGGAGGAATCAGATCAACAGGGCGATGTACAGAATGTAGAGTGGTGGTGAAAGCGAAGGATGAAGGGTTACTGCAGCAGTGATTTTCTCCCTTCCCCAAATAAAGCGTGTGACATCAATAGGAAGAATTATTGGTGTCAGAACAGGAAGAGGAGCCGCCTGCGCAGAAGACGCACGGGTAGATTTGTTAGTTCCTACCAACCCACAACAGAGCGGAACCGTAGTGTTCTCTTGATCTGCAGCGGCCGGGCTTGCCGCCTTTGGCACTGGAGACGGAGTTGCACAGTGCCCAACCGTGGGCCGGGGCCCTTGGGCCGTGTGGGAGAGGAGATCAGCATGTACTGAGGGACTTAGGGTACACAGGCTGAGAAAGTATGTGACGACACACACCAGCACCCCCCAACTGAGTCGCTGTTGGTCCGTCGTTCTTTTCATCTTCGCCTCTGACATACAATCGTTACCCCGCTATTCCCTTGCTAAAAGCAACTGTTGTGCCTGATTCTCTGATGAGAAATCACAGAAAAAAATACTGAATGTAACACAAGATTCCTATAGTTGACAAATCCCGCACGCGTGCATTCTCATTTTTACTAATCTCTTCTTAAAATCCCACTGACACTCCTACTGTGGCGAAGAATGGCGTGCGTTCAGCCGGGCCAGCGAATTCTGTTCCGACGCCGATATCGATGACGGTGAGTGGAGCAATTTGTCGTCGTAGCCCAATCTCAAATCCAGTGGGGTTCGATTCCCCTGAATGTACAGACTGTTCGGTAAAGAAGTCCGCAACCAGGGTGGTGTCGAAAGAGCGCGGGTACCCCAACGGATACTGGGCACCAAGGACAACTTCGTACCGTCCGTTGCGCTCGCCCCCACCAGCGCTTCCAACAAACTCATACCCAACATTGAGATGTCCGCGGCTTTGCCCGAACGAACGAGTCACAATGCCTTTAAGTGCAGTATCGATCCCTTGGGAGCGAATGCCCGAGGGAAAATCGACACTGACCTTGGCCGCAAAGGCTGGTAGGACCAAGGTTTCCTGATTGAAGTTGTAGAGCGCAAAGGTTCGGAGGTCCCCTGATTTCTCTGATTCATCAATCGTACGCGGCTGGGTCGCAAGGGTGGACCCCAACCCTACCTGGAGATTCCAATATGCTCCGTACAAGACTTCGAGAGGGAAAGAGAAACGGTCTGTTGCCTTGCGATTATGCTGTACCCGTGCTCCGGCCTCGATCGCAATCTCTCCATACGCAATAGGATAGGCATCCTCCAGCCTTACCGGTCTCCCCTCATCGAGATTATTGTGATCAACCGCCCAGGCAGGAACGACAATCAGACAGATCCAAGAAAAGGCACAGACTTTTCCAAATATATTCATCCAGATGTTCTCCATGTTGTGCGATTCTCAGTGGTGATGCTGATGTGTAGGTGTTTCTTGACTCGGCTGCTCAGCAGCAGGTGCAGCTTCAGCAGGGGGAGGGTGAGCCATGCTACCGTGATCGTGTTTTATCCCTGCAGGAGCGCGATACTGTGCATAGCGCTCATCCCCAGCCTGGTGATTGCGATGCAGATAGATCTCTAAGAGTTGGTAAATGCGCTCACGTTTCGCCAGCATGGTCGGAAACAAGTCCGGCGAACTGAGTACATCATCCACGTTGTCATGGAGCATATGCAAATTGTCAAAGATATTTGCTGCTTCAGGGAAACGCTGGGAAAAATTCGGCGCGACTTCATGGAACATCGGCATGAAGGTCCAGTGTAACGGTGGATGGTTCAGGTACCCATGATATGCAGCCAGCACTGGTTGCAGGGCCTGTTGTTGTTCGGAAACGTTTCGCCCAAGCTGCACCTCACTCACCTTCGCTTGCAGCCAATGATAGGCCCAAATCTGCGCATTAAATTTGGGAAAACGGCGGACAAAGCTGCGCGATTCAGGGAAACTCCACAGCGCGCCTGCGTGATCCAGAGGGAGAGGGGTCATCGCCTGAGGCTGAGCTAAGTAGTTCGCAAGAACGCGACGATACGCCGCTTCTTTGTCAGGAACATGGTCGGCAGCAGCAAGATCGTACAGGTCGCGATGAAGCTGGTGTGCCCAATCGAAGGTATTTTGCACCTCCCAGACGAGGCGTTGAAACGTGGGGGCAATGAAGGCTTCATCTGGCGGCAACGCCGGTTTCCGGTTGATCACAGCCAGGATCTCGAGCCGTGCGTGCTCAATCGGTTCCTCATCGCTGGTGTGCAGCAATGTTTCAGCCAAATGGGCGTGGCCAAAGTCGATCCCATTGAATTCCGAGTAGAGCTCCGGAAGGTGCCGGTGGACGGCCCAGTTCCACGGGCCGCGTAAATAGAAGCGGTGGTTGCGCTGTTCAAACCAATCCCTACTTGCTGCTATCGAGAAGCTTGGCAATAGGAGCAGCAAAAGAAACGCACGAAGGATGGTACGCATAGAAAATTTCCTCCAGCAAGAGCATGGAAAACGCCGAAAGGAGGTGCGGAAGACCGCGCTTCCCTCGTTCAAGAGGACAATGGGATGGGAAAGGATGCTAAATCCGCAGGACCGAACAGGTCAGATAGCGTGGAGGCGAAGAAGCACGTGTCCCGACCTGCCAGGCATGTAGGTGCATGTGGACGAGCGGGGAAGAGAGAAACTGCGCCGAGAGACAGAACGGCGCGAGGACGTTACCCAAAGAGACCAGTTCTTCTGTTTGAACAGCAGGCTTCAGGAGTACGAGATCTTGGCAATCATGGCAGTTGTCAGTGGTTTGCTGGGAAGAAGAGGAAGGGGAATGGCAAGGGGAGTGCTCTGATTCATGGGAGAGCGCAGAGAGCGCAACAGATGCTGCCTGGGCATGCCCAACCGTAAGACAGGCTTGCACGCAGTACAGAAAAAACGCCAGAAAAAAAATCACGAGAGGAGCAACCTGGCGGAGACGACGCATGCGGCTAAGCTAACACGCGCCCTCGTCGACCACAAGGGATTATTGCGCGCCCTCTCTTTCGGTCTCTCTCTCAGGCAACGTGTAGGCAATGACGTAATCCCCAAGCTTGGAGCCGAGCCGTCGATGCCCACCTGGAGCGATGACAAGATATTGCTTGCCATCAGGGCGGAGCTTGTAGGTCATCGGTCCAGCATGCAAACCCGCCGGGATGTCGAATGTCGCTAACACCTCCCCTGTTGTCACATCGTGAACGCGCAGTTTCAGTTCTTTCGAACCAGCATGAAAGACGAGTCCCCCTGCCGTAACCAAGGGTGGTCCAAAGTTCGGCAGGCCACGCACGCCGGATTCTGAATCTTCGCCAACAGGAACCTGCCAGCGGATCTCTCCCGTGTTGAGATCGACTGCATGCAACATTCCCCAAGGCGGTTTGTGACAGCGGTATCCATCCTCGACGAGTGCATCGCGGATCTGACCGTAACGAAGCCCCGTGCCTGTGCGCCACAGGAGCCAGCGGAGTGCTCCCCATGAGGTCTGCATGACAATGCCATCTGTCTCGTTGAAATTTTCAGGAGGGAGCGGATCGAGGCGGATCAAATGCACGTCATTATTCGTCGGGACGACCAGCAGGCCGCTCTGTGGATCAAAGGCACCACCAGACCAATTCACTCCACCTGACGTGCCTGGATAGAGAATCGTCCACTGGGTACTGGGCGGGGTGAATATGCCATCGTTCCGCAGAGCACGAAACCGTGCCAGACACTTCTTGTGCAGTTGCGGATCTGCATCCCATAAATCGGTTTCGGTCAACCGTTGTGGGACGAGTGCTGGGGGTTTGCTGGGAAATGGCTGGATTGGCCAACTCGCTTCTTCAGGAATAGCGCTCTGCGGCACAGGTCGTTCTTCAACAGGAAACAATGGCCGGCCGGTGTCACGATCGAGGAGAAAGACAAAGCCCGTTTTCGTACCCTGAGCAACGGCATCGATTTCGTGCCCTTCGTGCCGAACACGAACGAGGGCGGGAGGTGCGGCAAGATCATAATCCCAGAGATCATGATGAACGGTTTGGAAATGCCAGCGACGCTCTCCCGTTTTCGCATCGAGTGCGACGACCGAGTCGGAGAAAAGGTTGGTGCCTTTGCGATCGACGCCAATGAAGTCCGGCCCCGCCGTGCTCACAGGGAGGAAGAGAAGACCTCGTTCGAGGTCAGCAGTCATGGTTGACCAGACATTCGCACCACCGGTGATACGCCAGCTCCCATTTTCCCAGGTATCGGAAGCAAATTCTCCATTTTGTGGAATGGTATTGAAGCGCCACACGAGTGCACCAGTCCTTGCGTCGTATGCGCGAACGGCTCCGGAAGGCTGGATGCGCCGGATTTCGTCGGCGATCGAGGAGCCGACCATGACATTATCGCCAACAACTGTCGGTGGGGAGGTGACATTGTACTCCCAGGCATCGACGAGGTGCTCGATACCGTCCAGCAAGTTGACAGTTCCATCCGTTCCAAAATCGACACATGGTTCTCCACTTGCCACGTCAAGCGCAATTAAACGCGCATCAAGAGTCCCGAGAAAAACACGGCTGGCACATTGTCCCGTTGCGTGGGGATCACGCCAATAGGCGACCCCGCGGTTGATCATCAGGTTGCCGAAGCGGCGCCCCTTGTCAATTTTTGGATCGAACGTCCACAGCTCTCGCCCAGTTTCTGGATCAAGCGCAATCACCCGATTGTACGGAGTGGTCAAGATCAAGCGACCTTCCACAACGATCGGTGTGCATTGAAAGGCCGTGCCCTTGAAGAGATCCGGCCAGCCGGAGCGATAATCACCATGGCGGTAGGTCCAGGCGACCTGCAGCGTGGCGACGTTGGCGTGATTGATGTCGGTGAGTGGCGAGTAGCGCATCCCTCCAGGATCACCACCAGTCACCGGCCAACCAGCAGTTTGGAGAGATCCAGCGTTCACTTCCACGCTTGTACACAGCAAGAGACCAAGCAGCAACCGTGAGACTGTCATACATCCTCCGGAACCAAGGCACTGACAACGAAGTGCACCGTGGTATTTTCAGCGAGCGTGTCGTCAATTGTCGTGAACGGATCTCCGTGCCGATGCCAGGCGAACCACGCAACAGTTTCGAGGATGAGGCGTGCCGCGGTCGCAGTGTCAGGGACAGATCGGAAGTGGTGGCGCTCAATACGGCGTTCCAAATAATGAGTGAGACGCCCTAAAACGCCACGACGCAGTTCGCCAAACCACAAGGTTGCCAACTCGGGCAGTTCAAGTGCAGACCGTTCGATCAACGCGCTCGCGTGCCGATTGCGTGCGATCAAGGAATAGAGATCTCGGACAACTCCTTCAAGTTCAGCTCGTGCGTCTGTCACGCGCTGCCGGGTGAGGGCGGCATCTAGTTTTGGCAAGGCTGCGCCTCTTGCGAGTCGCTCACGGAGCCGCTGAAGCGTCGCTCCAGGAGGAGGCGTGAGGATGGGAAACGAAGAAGGAGGTTCGCGTAGTTCTTCAAGAAAGGCACGATCGATCACTAGGTGAAACAATGCCTCCTTGCTCTCTACATAGTTGTAGAGCGTCCCAGGTGAGACCTGCATCTCTCGGGCAACGTCTGCCATCTGGGTACGGCGGTATCCTCGGACAGTAAAAACTTTCGCAGCACAAGCAATGAGTTGCTCGAGGCGATCGGGCGGACGAGGTCGTGGCATGTGTCGAATTATAAATAAATGAATGATTCAGTCAATATAAGTATGTTGTTCATAATCGTAGTGACTATTTGTCTCATCGCCAGTCTCCAGGGGGTGCGGACTGTGCTCAAGGTCAACCCGGCAAATAAGGAGAAGAGAAGCGTCACAGTGAGGCAAAGACGGCGCGAGGCGGTTGCACTACTCAAACGGACCATGGGCTGTGTTCTCTCTCCCCCTGCAACCCTCTCAGCAACCCCGGTGTGGGTTGATCATGGGAGTCGGCATTCTCCTGCCTTGTGTTTTATTCCTTGTTCTCTTGCCTGTGCACCTCGGACCCATTCTTATCCAGACACTGAAAGGCAGTCTTTGCATCCAACTCCACCCAAGCTTGGAGATAGGCCAGGACCGCCTCAAGGTACCGGAAACGTGCTTGTACGAGACGATCAAGAGTCACGCTGAACTCAAAAATGGTGATCTCTCCTGACTCATAGGCCCTGCGGGCAAAGCTGATACCCTCTGTTAACCCATCCAGGTAGGCTGTCCCGTACGAGTCAAGCTGCCGTGTTACAAGTTGCAGACGGGACGAGACCGCGTTTACCTCATGTTTGATGGCGAGCATCCGTGCTTCCAACTCTGTCCGACTCACTTGCAAATTTGCCATCGCTGCGGTGATCTCGTGCTGATTGCGGTTAAAGAACGGCAGCGGAATCGAGAGCGCTCCACCGATGACCTGATCTTCGTTGTCCAGCTTATACAGCGGGCCAAATGAGATGTTCGGAATTCTCCGCGCTTGTGCAAGACGGAGTTCGGCTTCCCGTCCTTCAAGCACAAGACGCGCCGCCTGTATATCAGGGCGGTGCTCCACAGCACAGACTGCAAGGATCTCTGGCGTGAGAGGCGGGGCCGAGCGCGCAAGATCGGATGCCATAGTGAACATGTTGCCGACGAGCGTGAGAGGAGAGTGCTCGCCCACACCTACAAAGAGACGAAACTGTTGTTCTTTACGGACTTTTTCCTCTTCCCGACTCGCCAGCTCACTACGGGTTTGGTCTCGATCCAGACGTAACGTGTCCAGTTCCAGGACGGAAATATCTCCACGGTCAAAGCGCGTGAGCCCTGCCTGCAGCAGCGCCTCTTGGGTCGCCAGCACGTCTCGCTGCATGGTGATTTTCTCTTGTAGCGCCAGCAGATCATAAAAGCCCTGGGCAACCTCTAATCGTAACAGACGCTCGGCATCCACCACTAACGCCTCAGCCTGGGCAAGCTGTTTAGCCGCCGCTTCCCGACGGTATCCGCGTTGTCCTGCAATCTCTATCTCTTGCAGCAGGCGCACCTCAACATCTGCACCAGATCTCCCCGCAGGCTGGGTGAATCTCCGGTTACGAAAATCCGCATCAACACTCAGGCGCGGGTTGTCCTGAAAGAGGAGTTCAGCCTGTTGTACGCGGCCTTGAGCAACGCCGAGCGCCTGCCGCTTGGCCGTGAGATCGGGATTCTCTTGCAGCGCACGCGCAACGGCCGCAGACAGGTCGAGTGAGAGTCGCTGGCTCTCCTGATCCTCTGTTGCACTCTCCCGAACTAGGAGAGCCAACCACTCGGACAAGAATATGACCCCTGCAAAGACGTTTTTTCGCCACCTCATACTGTTGCCTCCTGTTTCACAGGCGGACGACCAAAATTGAGGTACAGGGCGGGAACA
>CAZCWX010000266.1:0-18552 GCA_964502465.1 uncultured Enterobacteriaceae bacterium
CCGCAGGTTGAAGGAGAAAGAGCGGCACGAGGGCGAGAGCAAGGGAGAGCCTCCCTTGGAGAATGGTCCGGCCTCTGGGTGTGGTGTTGGCGAACATGATGAACCTCCTGTCTCGAGGAGAATAAGCTTGCTATTGCCGGAAAAACGCTAGGACTTTTTTCACTCAAGAGGCGTGAAAAAGGACGACACATTGTGCCTTTTGTCATGGACGGACTGGTCGAGGTGTGGACAGGTGTAAGAGCGAGAAAGAAGGCTCGGGTGAAATCCGTATTATAGAGTCCACACGGCTGGCTGGGTGGGATCGGGCATGTACGAGCAGAATATGCCTGTTTTGATGTGTGTGCTCAGATAGTATCCGAGGGCTGGATGGTGTTGGCTCATCTTGTTGAGCGTTGCTTTAATCGCCTTTGTCACATTGAGCCGTGCCCGTTCTGCAACAGAGGCCGCCTTACGGTCTCGACCATTCAATCCTAGGGCGGCGGATAATTCATTGGTGAGGAAATCAATCTCTGCTTGGACTTTGGCAATGCGGTCTGGATCATGAAAGCATTCGGCCGTCTCGAGTTCTTCTCGCAATTCCTCTAGGCGATATCTGTAAGCGGCTTTGGCTTGTGTATCGAGCAACTCCCCAGAGTCTCCTAAGCCACCTGCAGTGAGGCTCGATTCAATGAAGTGCGTCTCACTCAAGGTGCTAGAGTTAGCCAAAGAGGAAACGGCTTGCTGTTTGCCTACAGCGGTAACCAACTCACTCGCATGGAATTCTCTGTCCGGGTAGCGCAAGAGGAAGGCGATATAGTGTAGCCCCTTGACATTTTTCAATTGGCACGTGATCCCTCGATAGACAAGAGTCCAATAGTCACCTTCCCGGCGGAAGACATTAGGGTCTGGGTGCTGGGTGTTGGGTGTTGGATGTTGGGGATTGGGTGCTGGGCTAACCCTCAGCTCCTGGATTCTCTCTTCCAGGCTTTTCATTTGTAGCTCCTGAGCAGTGTGAAGAGCCTGAATGAGAAGGTCGCGTGCTTTCTCTCGATCGCCAGACTGAGCGCGGGTCAAGAACATCTTTGCATACTCGTATTGGGTCCGGGCGACAAAAGGCTTCGCCCCCATGTGTCTGTTCATTGCTAGTGCATCCTCAAAGTGCTGAAGCGCTTCTTCCCAACGGCCTAAGGTTGTGGCCAAGAGACCGAGATTGCGTGAGACAGAGCCGTTGCATGCTGCTGCGTCACCAACTATCACATTGTGTCCTGCATAGGGCAGCAGCAGTTCGTACAGCGTGGCAGCGCGGCAGGAATCCACAAGAAAAGCGCACACTTCAGAGAGAAGGGTGATCCCGATCAACCAGCTATTATCCTGGGGCAAATCGGCAAAGTTGTTTGCCGCCATATATTCAAACTCGCTTCGTGCCTCCGCCTCGCGGCCGGTCTCACTGTACAAATTGGTAAGTGCGCTCCGCCAGGCAGGAACCGCCGGATACTGTTGCACGAAACCCTGTACGGCAGCCTCCAGTTCGTGGAGCCGCCCTTGCTCCCGCCGGAGCGAGAACATCTGTACTCCAAAGAAATTCGCCGCGGTCTGGCTTTCCACCCGTTGCCCGATCGACAGAGCCTGCAGGGCGAATTGTTCAGCCTCTGCAAACCGGCCGGTCAACAATGCCCGCATTGCCCGGAAGGTTGCCACATTCCACCAATAGCGAGGTTGCCTCAGTTCTTCCGCCAACTGGGTGTAGATTGCGATCTCGCTATCCACAGCCAGTATATCGCCGAGCTCCAATAGGTCGGCGACGCGGTCGGCGCGACCACGCATAGTTCTTTCTTTGTCCCCTGCCTCCTCAGCCAGTCGCAGCATTTCAGTGATGGTGGCCAACCGTTCCTGAACGTTTGCGGTCCCCCACAGAGCAAGACGCCGGCTATCCAGTGCGGCTGCCAAGGCTGCAGGGTCGCCTACTCGTCGAGCCATTGCGACGGCTTGCTGGCTGAGGAATGCTCTGCGCGCTGCAGAAGTGGTCGAGAAATACAGCTCTTGCGCGAGACGGGCGAGCACTCTTGCCCGTAGTGCACTCTCTTCCTTTTCCAAGATATCAAGGGCTTCCTCTAAGAGAGTGACAAGAGCCTTGTTGACCATCCCGACCTCGACCCCCATCTTCTCGAAACCCAAGACGGATCGAGCGAAGTGTTCAGGGGCCCCAAGTTGCCGTGCAAGGGTAGCGGCGCGTTGGAAGTCCTCTCTGGCCTGAGACGTGTTTCCTGCTTTCGTCTGCGCCTCTCCCAGCGCTAAGAATGATTCGCAACGCTGCAGGTCGTTTCCTCCATTGAAATCGAGGGCTTGCAAAGCCCGTTGGTAATGGCTGACAGCCTCTTCATAGGCGAGGAGCGACATTGCTTGTGCTCCCGCACGTATCGCATAGACGATGGATTTCTCTCCGTGTTTTCCACCGCGTGCTGCCTCGAAAAAATGGTAGGCGAGTTCTGTGAGTGCCCGTCCTGAGCCTGTCGAAAAGGAGGCTTGTAATCTTTCTTTATAGAGGTCCTCCAGTGTTTCGCCGATTACGCCGTGTAGCTGTACACGGCGGATGGCAGGCAGCTCTTCATACAGCGCCTCTTGGATAAGAGCATGAGAGAAGCTGTAACACCCAACCGCACGCCGTGCTTCCATAATGACGCGGATCGATAGGGCTTCTTCCAATACATTGAGTATGTGTTCACTCGTTTTCTTTGTCACACGCTCGAGAACGTCTATGCGAAACTCCCTGCCTATTACAGCGGCGATGGAGAGCATGTTGTTGCACTCTTGGGAGAGCGGACTCAGGCGATGACAAATCACGTCATGGACACTTCGAGGAAGAGGGAAGCTCCGTGAGATTTCCTGATTTGTCCTTTCTGTACGACCGTTGGTGATTAGCAATCGTACAATCGCATTGAGGAAGAATGGGTTACCTTCAGTCTTGTTATAGACAGTAGTGATCAACGTTTCGGAAGGTGTTGTCGCTGCAGCGATCGCAAGAAACCGTGCCACATCGTGTTTGGTAAGCCCTCGTAAAAGGATGCGCTGACTCCCCTGTACACGAGCCAACTCGGCGAGTGTTTCTGCGAGTGGATGGTTACGTCCTACTGCCATATCACGATAGGTCCCGATAAGGAGTAAGTGGGCATCCCCTAGCTCCCGTGCAAGAAATTGCAGTAAGAGGAGGGACGGTTTGTCGGCCCAGTGGAGGTCATCGAGGATGAGTACGAGAGGTCTCACTCTCCCTGCATTTTTAAGGAAGAGAGTGAGACTATCAAAGAAGCGAAATCGTGCCTGTTCCGGTTCTCGTGTTGGTAGTGGTGGTAAATCGGATAATTGTTCTCGTACCTCTGACATCACGTGAGCAATATCAGCAGCTCCTGCCCCCATTTCCTTTCTCAGGGCCTCTGGATTGCAGCTGCGGACATACGAACGGACAATCTGCACCCACGGCCAGAAGGGAGGAGCTCCATCACCTTCATGGCAACGTCCAATTAGTACATGAGCACCTTGCATGCGGGCATGCATAGCAAACTCGTTCGCAGCCCGAGTTTTGCCAATGCCTGGTTCACCAACGAGAAGAAACAGCCGACCGCAACCCGAAAATGTCTCTTGCAAGCCAGTTCGTAACACCTCCATTTCGCGCTCGCGCCCGACAAAAATATTTTTCTCTAATTGGAATGGAGAGGCAGCCTCTTTGGAAAGATGACTCTTTCCTGAGAGCAAGGTCGTGTCAGAGCTAGGAAAAGATAAGACCGGGGAAAATGACCGTTCCAGAGGAACCGAGGACATGTCCTTTCTCCTTTCAATCAAGGGGTGGGTTCTGTTCCTTCAATATTGAACTTTGTACTCGCAACTTGATCTTCTCTTCCTTTCAACTCCGGCGCTTGGGTAGTATCACTAAAATGGGCTCGCGCTCAGTTGGTGTCCGTCCACGGTTACCAATCATTGATGAAATTATTCACCCAGGGACTAGAAGTCCTGGCTAAAATCTGACATTTGTATGACACTTCTCTTCCCTGCGTTGAGACTGGGAAATGCCGATAGAACAACTACTTACCTTCGGTCCCTATCGGCTCGATGCCCAGAATGGACAGCTCTGGCGCGGCAAACGCCTGGTGCGGCTTACGGGCAAAGCTATGGGGGTGTTGCAGTACTTGGCGGAGCGACCAGGCCAGTTAGTAACTAAAGAGGAACTCTTTACCGCGGTGTGGCCGAGGGTGGTAGTGAGCGAGGAAGCGCTCACCAAGCGTATTCACGAACTACGCCGGGCGTTGCGAGAGGATGCCAAGCAGCCAAAATATGTTGCAACTGTGCATCGACGGGGGTTTCGGTGGATTGCTCCGCTTCACGCTACCCCACTAGTAGTCAGTAGGCAGCAGGCAGAGGACGAAAAGCAAAAAGCAAAAGGCAAAAAGCAAAAGGGAAGAATAACCCTCGACCCCCAATCGCTAGCACCCAACACCCAATCCCTCGCCCCTCCCCTGGTTGGCCGCGAACAGGAGATGGCAGAACTCCAGGCAAAGCTGGAAGATGCGAGCGCAGGTCGTGGCCGACTGATGTTGTTGGCCGGTGAGCCGGGAATCGGCAAGACCCGTACGGCGGAGGAACTGGCCGGCTATGCCCGTTCCCGCAATATGTATGTTGCCATTGGCCGTTGCTACGAGGGTGAGGGCGCCCCACCCTTCTGGCCGTGGGTGCAGATTGTCCGAGCTTACCTCGCTGACCACGACCAGGAACTCCTGCGCGCAGCCATGGGAGTGGGAGCGGCAGTGATTGCACAAGTCTTGCCGGATGTTCGTGATTACCTTCCTGACCTTTCAGTTCCGCCTATTCTAGAACCACAGCCTGCCCGGTTCCGTTTCTTTGACAGTTTCACCATGTTTCTCAAGAACGCAGCCAAGATGCAGCCACTCGTGCTTATCCTCGACGATCTTCACTGGGCCGACAGTCTGTCGCTGCTCTTACTGCAATTCCTGGCGCGAGAGCTCAGTAACGCCTGCCTCCTGGTCATTGGCACCTATCGTGACGGAGAGTTGGCACCGGAGCATCCGCTCACCCACGCCCTTGGAGAACTGGCGCGGGTTCCCGGCAGCCAAAGCCTGTCCCTACGCTGTCTGACCGCAAGCGAAGTTTCTCGCTTTATCGAGTTGACAATCACGCATGCACCGTCCCCATCTCTCGTCTCAGCGGTCTTCCAGAAAACCGGCGGCAATCCATTTTTTGTCACTGAGGTTGTCCACACCCTTGTACGTGAGGGACGTCTCGGCCAAGGCGAGGGATTCAGCGCTGAGGACCTGCCTCTGCCTCAGCGTGTCCGCGTGGCAGTCAGTCATCGCCTTGGCACACTGTCGGAACCGTGTCGTCGAGCGCTCACGGCGGCCTCTGCTATCGGTGGAGACTTTGATCTGACCGTCTTGGAATCTCTGGAGATGCACTCCTCATCTGCTCTCGCGGGAGAGCGGCTGCTGAAAACGCTGAATGAAGCGGCGGCTGCACACTTTGTTGTTCCTGAATCGTGTGGTATTGGTCGCTACCGCTTCGCCCACGCGCTCGTCCGTGAGGCGTTGTATGAAACACTGAGTGCTGATCAGCGTGTGCGACTGCACCGCCAGATTGGGGAGACAGTGGAACAGTTGTCGGGCAGAGACACTGCGTCATCCCCTGCGACAAACGCGGAGCAGGGACCGTCCATTCATTCAGAGCAGTTTTTGACCACATTGGCTTATCATTTCTTTCAGGCCGCACCTGGTGGAGATGTCGGCAAAGCGATGGCGTACGCGATACGCGCCGGCGAACGTGCGACAGCGACATTTGCCTATGAGGAAGCCGCTCGTCACTATGAGCGCGCTCTGCAACTCTTGGCGTTACAACACAGTGATGAGACGCAGCGCTGTGAACTCGTGTTGGCACTTGGCGAGGCGCATCGCAAAGCGGGCAAGATCGCTGCGGCAAAAGACGCCTTTCGGCTGGCTGCCAACCTGGCCAGAACTCTGCGAAGCAGTGAAAAAGACAAGGGCGCCGCTACCCTATTGGCTCGCGCGGCGCTGGGTTTCGCCACAGGATTTGGCGGAGTCACGGTCACGGGAGGCATCGAGGACACGTTTGTCATAGATCTTCTTGAAGAGGCCGTGCGTGCGGTAGGAGAGGAAGAGAGTCCCTTACAAGCGCAGGTGCTCGGACGCTTAGCCGTTGAACTCTACTGGTCGCATGAGCCGAAGCGACGGGCAACGCTCAGCCGGCAGGCGGTGGAGGTCGCTCGCCGGTGTGGAGACACGGGAGCGCTTGCCTATGCGCTCAATGCGCAACATGTTGTGTTGCGAGAACCAGGGAACGTCGAGGAACGACTGGCCATCGCCAGTGACATTATGCGCCTGGCCGGTGAAATCGGCGACAAAGAACTGACCTTACGCGGGCACATGTGGCGGCTGACAGACCTGCTGGAGCTCGGCGATCTGCAGACTGCAGACGGCGAAATCGTTCCCTTCGCCCAACGCGCCGAAGAGTTGCGCCAACCTTCCTATCTGTGGTTTCTCGCAACCTGGCGGGCGACTCGCGCGTGGCTGAAAGGACGGTTCACCGAGGCGGAGCAGTGGGCTGCGGAAGCGCTGGCGATTGGACAGCGCGCGCAGGACCCCGACGCTGCCCAGTGCTTCATCGTGCAGATCTTTGCCTTGCGGTCCGGGGTCAAAGGGTTCCACGATATCAAAATGCCCGTGCAGGATTTGGCCGAACGCTACACCGCGTTACCAGCGTGGCGATCGAGCTTAGCGTTGGCCTATGCCGGGTTTGGCGCGAAAGAGGAAGCGCGCCACGAGTTCGAGCAGTTCGCCGTGCATCATTTTACCAACATCCCTCGCAATGCGGACTGGATGATCACAATGACGAACCTGGTCCAGGTGTGCAGCATCCTGCATGACGTGCCCAGTGCGGAGACGCTGTATCAGCTCTTACTCCCCTACGCCGAGCGTTGCGTGGTCGTAAAGCCGGCACTGGTCTGCCTTGGCCCGGTCACACGGTTTCTCGGGCTGCTCGCCACGATACTAACGCGGTGGGATGAGGCCGAAGCACACTTCGTCTCAGCGCTCCAACGCTGCGCCCAGATGGACGCCAGACCGCTGATCGCACAGACGCAGCAACACTACGCAGGGATGTTGCTGGCACGAAAACGACCTAGCGACAGAGAGCAGGCGTTGGCAGTGTTAGACCAGGCGCTCGCTCTTGCACAAGACATCGGCATGGACGAACTCGCCAACCGGATACTCGCCAGAAAAAATAAAGTCCTCAACCTCGCATCTTGAAGAAAAGAAGAGCGCGTCTCCGTCAAATTTTTCTCTTTGATTTGTCACAACTCGAGCCAGGGGAGCCGACTGGCTCCTCCTAGCTCAAGTGGCGTGAAGGCGGAGGAGTTGCGGGGAAGTCTAGAAACCTTTGCCTGGTTGGAGTCCACCGCTACTCGTAGGCAACCATTCTGACCCTCCAGAGATGATCGAGTCGTTTCCCAAGGGACCGATCCCACTCTGAATGTCTGAGGTTGAGGTAAGATCGGGAAGGGGGCCTGGTCCAGGGAAAGGCTGTGGGTCAGAGGTTTCGACCGGCTGACAGGGTTCATTGACTAAAACAGCCCCAATTTGTGTTGTCGGGATTGCATTCCAGGCCTCATCTCGGGCGAGAGTAAGAGTGGCTTCGGCAGTCACGTAAGCGACAAGCGCCGCGTCGAGCTTTTCCGTCATCTTGCTGTGCTCAACGGCGGCAAGCGCAGCCTGGGCTTCGTAAGCCGCCTGATCGAGGCGTGAAAAAGGACGGCACATTGTGCCTGTGGATGGCACCTTCCAATGAGGAAGGGGCAGAAATTTTTTCATAGTGCATATTTCCTGGTGTTCCTTTCTTTTGCTGCGTAGCGCCCTGAGTGCGCTATGTGAGAAAAAGTGGGCGCGCGGATGGTGGTGAATAAAAAAGGCCGCCCGCAGGCGGCCTCCTCTAACCTCACTGTTTCGCAGGGACGTACTAAACCGCCGCACGAACAGGGTTGCTAAATCGAACCACACGACATTGGCACAGTGCCTCACTCCTTGAGGTATGCTTTTTCCCGCTCACTCTGAGCGTAGCCGCGCCAGCGGCGAAGTCGAAGAGCGCGCTTGCATCAGGTGTCCTGGCCTTCGACTTCGCTCCCCATAGCCTGTCCTGAGCGTCCTTCGACTCCGCTCCGCTACGCTCAGGACGAACGGGAATGGTATCCACTGCCGGTGAGAAAGTGTATCAATCTTCTGTGTTTCGGGTTAGTATCCAGCATTCTCAGCCTTGACAAGGTTCACCTGGCGGAGCCCACGGATCACGCCGACGCCGATCAGCGTGCCGACGAGCGTGAGCGCGAGACGTTCGAGCGGGATCAGCGGGACGAGGATAACCCATACCTGAGCCGGCCAGCCGACGCGAAAATACTCGACTGTCGCGTTCACAACGTTGACTGCGTTGGTGGCAACGTATGTGATGATCGCCAACCCGGCAACCAGTCTGGGTCCCCGGAGCCAGCGTACGGCCAGGCTGCGCAGCGGGGACACCCAGAGCAGGAGCGCAAGCCAGTTGGCCGCGGTGGTCATCAAAGCGAGGGGAAGGGAGACATCGCGCGTGAGCGCTCGACCGATATAGGCAACATAAAATAAAGTGCAGATACCCCATGGAGCAACCCATCTGCCCCCTGGCTGGCATAGCGTGCCAGAGGCGAGAGGGCCGATGACCGCACAGCAGGCTGAGATCACGCCGCTGCCGGCCGTATATGGGGCGAGCCCTATGCCGATCAAACGGCCAACGAGGACCGTCACCGCGCCGGCGCCTGGTCCCAGTATGATTCCCACCAAGGCGAAGAGCGCCTCGCTCAGCGGAAAGGTCCCGCCGCCGGTCCCCAGGATCACCGAGAAGGGAATGAGAGAGAGCCCGGCAATCACCGCGGCAAGCATGGCGACATAGGCAACTGGGGCGCCGGCAATGACCGCCCGGCTCTGGGTGCGCACCTCGCGTCGCGGGCCGGTCGGGATCTTCGCATCGTTCTCTGTTGTCATTGCTCACCCTCAGAGGCTTCCCCTCCTTTTGACTCGTTGAGACAGAGGGCACCGCAGCTCTTGCACGCTATTGTCTTAATCGAAGAGTTTTTCCCCGGTAGCAAACAAGTTCCAGACCACGGTACCGATCAGCATGATGACGATGGCGACGTAGAAGACCATATTCCAGTTGCCGGTGAACTGCACAATGAAACCGGTAATAACCGGAGCCAAGATGCCAGGGACCGTAGCCACCGTATTGGTGATGCCGACCAGTACCCCGGCATATTTCGGTCCAATATCCAGATGATTGGTCCCCATCCCCGAAGCAAAGCAGGACAACGCACCGAGTCCCAAGGTAATGCAGAGCACGGTGAGCCAGGAAGAATCACTCTGGGTGAGCATATATAAAAATGCCCCAGCCCCGAGAAAAGCAATAGTCTGGAAAAGTTTTCTGACCACCGTAATGCTGGCGCCGCGTCTGATCATGCCATCAGCCAGCCAGGCGGCGCTGTTGCCGATGAACATCATGGCAATATACGGGAACATCGCGTAGATCCCCATTTCCTGCAGAGAAAACCCTCGCACTTGCACCAGGTATACCGGCAGCCAGGTGAGAAAAACGTACCAGGTCCAGTTCGTGCAGAAGTGCGCACAGATTAATGCCCAAAAGGCTTTTTCTCGAAAGAAACGCTGCCAGGGAATAGCCTGTGCCTGTTGAGTGGACGATTGCCCTTGCAAAATATGCTGGAGTTCTGCTGGAGAGACGCGAGGATGATCTTCCGGCTTGTTGGTGACGAACACATGCCAGGCTCCCCACCAGAACAGGCCGACCACCCCAAAGAGATAAAAGACCCATGGCCACCCCAGGCTTGTCATAATCCACACCGCAAGAGGAAACGCGATGATCAGCCCAACGTACATACCCGTCGCGATAAACGCCATGACTCGCGACCGCTCGCTGGCGGGAATCCAACGTGCGGTGGTGCTGTAGAGCGCGGGTGGACTCAGCCCTTCACCTAACCCTAAAGAGATCCGCACAGTCAGCATGGCTGGAAGGGTGCGAGCGAATGGGGTCAACATGGTGATCACCGACCACCACACCACAGCTGCACCTAGTAACCCTTTGGTTCCGAAGCGGTCAGCGAGCCAACCGCCGGGAATTTGTGTGAGAAAATAGCCAAGAAAAAAAGCGGACAACACGGTGCCCATCATGGCCGGATCCCACCCCAGCTCTTGCATGAGCACCGGAGCCACGACCGAGATGTTCACCCGGTCCATGTACAAGATGACCACGCTAAAAAACAATAGAGAGACGACGTTGAACCTGTGAGGCCAACGCTGAACCTGGACTGCAACCGCCGCATCTGACTGCACAGCCATGGGTGCCTCCTTGCCAGAGAGCCTTCAGCAATCGGCTGTCAGCGTTCAGCCCGGAAGGATAAACGCTGAGTGCTGAAGGCTGAGCATCCCTCCTAGTCCCTTTCCCTACCTGATGTCAATAATTTTCGTTTGACAAACGCGGCGATCCTGCCGTACTGTGCTTTCCATACTGAGACCGGTTCTCTCCGTTTCTGGATTGTTACTGAAAAAAAGGAGGACGTGTTATGGCGACGGTCACACTCCCAAAAGGCAAGACTGCCATTTTGGTGATGGACTGCCAGAACGATATCGTTCACGAACAGGGAAAAGTAGGAGGCAGTCTGACTGGGGGCGCTATGCCCAAGCTGATTAAAGAGAAAAATCTGCTCGGAACGATCAACAAACTGGTGGTGGCAGGCAGGGCTGCCAAAGTCCCGATCATTCACGTACGACATGCCTATCGACCGGATTATGCTGATCTGCCTGGCAACGTGCGCATCTTTCACGGCATGAAGCAAATGCAGGCGTTGCAAGACGGCACCTGGGGTGCGGAAATCCATGCTGACCTGAAACCTGAATCAGCAGATTTCGTCATGACCAAAACACGGGTGAGTGCGTTCTACGCCAGTCCTCTCGAAGGCATCCTCCAGGCCCAAGGGGTGACGCATTTGGTGCTGACCGGGGTTGCGACCGATGGGGTGGTCGAAGGGACTGCACGTGATGGAGCAGACCGGGGCTACGCCATCGTTATTCCTGAAGACTGCTGCGTTGGGACCACAGAAGAGGCGCATCGAGTGATTCTGGGTGGCATCCTGTCTTTTCTGACGACGGTATGCAAAGCCGATGAGGTGATACAGGCGCTTGCGTGAGGAGTCAGCTGTCAGTTGATATAAGCTATCAGCTGTCAGCAAGAATAAAGAAGCTCGGCCTTGCTTTTTTTTGTTCTGCTGATCGCTCACCGCTGAGTGCTTTTTCCCGATAAGGAACACATTGATGAGTAGTGCACTAAACGGCGTCCGTGTGATTGACCTCACCAATAATCAGGCTGGCCCCTCATGCGGTCAGATGTTGGCCTGGTTAGGAGCGGATGTCATCAAGGTTGAGGAACCAGGCAAAGGGGATATCGCCCGTACCAGCCTGAGCGACCAGCCTGGTTGCGACAGCCTGTTCTTTTTGACCTTTAACGCCAACAAACGCAGCCTCACCCTCAACCTGAAGAGTGAGCAGGGAAAAACAATCTTCCGGAAACTTATCGAGACGGCCGATGTCCTGCTGGAGAATTTTGGCCCTGGTGTCCTGGACCGGCTCGGCTTCAGCTATGAAACGCTCAAGGGGCTCAATCCGCGGCTGGTGTATGCCAGCATCAAAGGGTTTGGCACCTATGGGCCGCACAGCGAATATAAGAGCTATGAGCCGATTGCTCAGGCGATGGGTGGCGCGATGAGCGTGACCGGCTTTCCTGATAGTCCGCCGACATTTACCTGGGCATGTATTGGCGATTCGGGTACGGGAATGCATTGCACCATTGGCATTCTCGCCGCGCTCATGCAACGTCATGCGACTGGCGAGGGGCAGCACGTTGAGGTGTCGATGCAAGATGCCGTCGTCAACCTGGTGCGGGTGAGTTTGCGCGACCATCAGCGCTTCGGCAAGCCAGTAGAACGCACCGGCAATCAACTGGGGCCAGCGGTGCCAGGCACAACGTACCGCTGTCATCCTGGCGGACCGAACGACTACGTTTTTCTCTTTGCCCAGCAGCAGATGTGGCATCCACTGCTGCGCGCCATTGGCCGTGCGGATCTGATCGGGGACGCTCGCTATGACACCGCCAATGCTCGCGTGCAGCGGCGAGAAGAAGTCAACGCGCTGATCGAGGAATGGACCTCGCAACGGCCTAAACATGAAGTGATGAAAATTTTGGCGGAAGCTGGGGTACCGTGTGGAGCCTGTCAGGACACCGGGGAAGTCCTCAACGATCCACACCTGCAGGCGCGCGAGATGATTGTGGAAGTCGAGCATCCGGTGCGTGGTCCCTACCTGACGGCAGGAAACCCGATCAAACTCTCGGCCTCTCGGGTCGCCATTGCCACGGCTCCGCTCTTGGGCCAGCATAATGGGGAAATTCTCACCGAACTGGGCTACCGCACAGCGGAGATTGTCGCTCTACAGGAGAAAGGAGTGATATAGAGTAGCAGCTCACCGCAATGAAGCTGAAGGATGCTGTGTCGATCCCCCTCTCTCTCACTCTCTCCCGCCAGGGTAGAGAGGATTGAAGAAGACCGCGGGTTTTTCCCTCTCCCCTCGTGGGAGAGGGCTAGGGAGAGGGGGCCTATGTATAGATAACCCAAACCAACCCCATAAAGGAGGGTATGTTATGGCAACGTATGGTATTATTTCGGCGGACTCTCACTTTGTTGAACCGCCTAGTATGTGGGCGGAGCGGCTCGATAAAAAGTTCCGCGACCGGGCACCACACACTGTGCGGGGGCTCAACGGCAAAGACGGGGAGTTTTTCGTCTGTGAGAACATTAACCCCTTCCCGGTGGCCGCATTCTTTGGCGCCGGGGTGCCGTCCGAGGGACTGCCCGAGCATAACAAGAAGGGCATGGAAAACGCCCCGGCCAGCGTGTGGGACCCGGCGGCGCGCCTGAAAGACCAGGACCGCGACAGTGTCATTGCTGAAGTGATCTACACCTCGATGGGCATGCCGCTGTACATGCTCGACGATGCGGATCTGCGCGCTGCCTGCTTCCGTGCCTACAATGACTGGGCGATCGAGTATTGCAGCCACAATCCCAAACGGCTGCTGCCTTTGGGACTCCTGACCCTAGAAGATATTCCTGCGGCTGTCCAAGAACTGGAGCGTGTGGCCAAGAAAGGCATGCGCGGAGCCATGATTTGGGCAGAGGCTCCGAGTGACAAGCCGTACAACCAGACAGACTATGATCCGTTCTGGGCCGCAGCCCAGGAACACAATTTCCCGCTCTCCCTGCACGTCCTCACCGGACGCAAAGGAACCGGCATCGACTTCTTCAGTGGCAACCTGGCGCTCCAGGCCACCACGCTCCATCACGACGTGGAACGCTCGCTGGCCGTGTTTGTCCTGGGTGGGGTGCTGGAACGGTTCCCCAAGCTGACAATCATCTCGGCTGAGAACGATGTCGCCTGGATGCCATACTTTATGTGGCGCATGGACATGATCCACGGCCGTCTGGGCGCGCTGGCTGGCACAAAGCTGGCCATGAAACCCAGTGAGTACATCAAACGCCAGGTATACGCCACTTTCATCAACGAGCCCGTGTTCCTCAAGACGCTCGACATCTACGGCCCGGACAACGCCATGTGGTCGTCAGACTATCCCCACACTGCGGCGACCTGGCCGCGCTCACAAGAGTTCATCAACAACACATTCAGCGAACTCCCGGCAAGTGATCGGCGCAAGATCGTGCACGACACCGCCGCAAAGGTGTACCGGATCGATGTCTAAGCGTTCGGCAATCAGCAGTCAGCGATCAGCAGAACGAGGAAAAGCAGTGCCGAGCTTCTTCATTCTTGCTGACAGCTGACAGCTGATTGCTTATATCAACTGAAAGCTGACGACTGATAGTTTATTTCAAAAGGAGGGTCCAATGGCACAGTTTGATACCATCATTCAAGGGGGAATGGTTGTTGATGGGACATTACTACCGCCGTATCGTGCGGATATCGGCATTAAAGAGGGGAAGATCGCCAAAATTGGTCGTCTGCCCAGCAGCGACGGGAAAAAAGTCCTCGACGCCTCGGGATTGATCGTCGCCCCTGGGGCGATCGACTTGCACGCCCACTACGATGCCCCGATCCACTGGGATCCCTATTGTACGATCGGCAGTTGGCACGGGGTGACCTCGGTCACCAACGGGAATTGTGGGTTTGGTTTCGCGCCCGTCCATCACAAAGACGCGGACCGCTCGATGTGGTCGATGGAGCGGAACGAGGCGATTCCTTTTGATGCTATGAAGGCGACGATGCCCTTTACCTGGGAAACCTTTCCGCAATGGATGGACCATATTGAGAGCCTGCCCAAAGGGATCAACATGATCCAGCTCGTGCCGGTCACCCCGTTAGTGAGTTATGTGATGGGTGGCTGGGACCAGGCCAAAAGCCGGCAGCCGAACGAAAAAGAAACCGCCCAAATCCTGCAGATCCTCGATGAAGCGATGACGGTTGGCGCCAATGGCTGGGCAGCCCAACGCTTGACCGGCTATGGAGCTTCGGTCCAGCGGGACTATGACGGCACCCTGATGGTCTCCGATTTGATGGCGGATGAGTTCTATCTGAACATAGCCAAGGCCATGAGCAAGTATGACAGAGGCACGATCCAGTTTGCCCAGGTGTCCGGCGCCTTGGACGAAGGAACCGAAGGCCCACGGCGGGATATGAGTTTCGCTGGGCGGTTAGCGGAGTTGGCGAACAGGCCAGTGCTCTTTAACGCGGTGCTGGTGACGGACGAACGGCCGCAAGTGTTCCGCACCATGTTGAGTGTGGTGGATGAATACAATAAGAAAGGTGTCCCCTTGGTGGCGCACGGGTTAACCATGCGCCTCGACTTCCGTTTCTCCCTCGAGGAAAAGTGGAATCTTTTTGACAATGTCGATGCCTGGCGGGAAGCAACGCTGGGGACAGCCGAGGAGCGCAAAGCCAAATTGCTCAACCCGCAGTTGCGGCAGGCGATGCGGGCTGAGTACGATCGGACCAAGCAGCCCAAAGCGCTGGGCGACATCGCCGATTTTATCTGCCGCAAGCTCGAGAACGCGGAGCTGAGAGAGAAATACCGCGATCGCGCCGTGCGGGACATTGCCAAGCTGGAAAACAAACATGTCGTTGACGTGCTAATCGACATCTCGGCGGCGGACAACTGGAAAACCGAGTGGCTCACGCCAGTGCGCAATCAGAATCCAGAGTATTGCAAAGAGCTGTTGAGCCATCGTACGGTTGCAGGGTTTTCCGATGGTGGGGCTCACACCAAGTTCCAAACGCTTGGGGCCTACGTCACCGATCTGTTGACCTGGATGGTACGGGATACCGGCCTGCTCACCCTGGAGCAGGCGCACTATCATTTGAGCTATTTGCCGGCGTGGACGGCAGGCTTCAAGGATCGTGGCTGCCTGAAAGAAGGCATGGCGGCGGACATTCTCATGTATGATCTCGAAAAGCTGGCGGTCAAGCCGGCAGAGATCGTCTACGACGTCCCACCCAATAATTGGCGGCGGGTGCAGGGAGCCGAAGGCTACCGGTGGATCATGGTGAACGGTCAGGTGACCTTTGAAGAGGGCAAGGCCACCGGCACGCTGCCGGGGAAGCTGGTGCGGTGCAATCAGTTGTAGGCGAACAAGCGCTCAGCTATGAGCTGTCAGCTTTCAGCCTGAGGAGGGTGGGTCACTGACCCACTCTCTCATTACCAACCTCTAACCCCTAATCCCCAAACCCCTTTCAGGAGGGACCCACCATGACAGACCAAGGCATGATCTCCGCCGATTCACACGTCATTGAACCGCGCAATCTGTGGGTCGAGCGGATAGACAAAAAATTTCGCGATCGGGCGCCGCGGGTGGTGCATAACCCTAATGGCCTCACAGGCGAGTGGTTTCTCTGTGAGGGATTGGAGCCGCGACCCGCGTCGCTCGCCTTTGCCGCAGGCAAAGACCCTAGTGAATACAACGAATTTCAGAAAGCTACGAACTACGATGATGGCATTCCAGGGGGGTGGGACGCCGCCCCCCGGCTCAAAGATATGGCGCTCGACGGGGTCGAGGCTGAAGTGATTTACACCACGCTGGGCTTTCGTTTGTTCGGGCTATTGGATGAGCCATTCCAACGCGAGCTTTTTCGGGTCTACAACGACTGGCTGTCCGATCTCTGCCGCTATGATGCCAAACACCTGCTGGGTTTAGCGCTCATTCCGCTCTTGGATGTTGAACAGGGAGTGAAGGAACTGCGACGCTGCGCCAAGGCAGGGTTACGGGGTGCGCTGATTATGTGCTCCCCGCCAGAGGGGCACAGCTATGCCGACGCCACCTATGATCCATTCTGGGCCGAGGCGCAGGCGCTGCACCTGCCGTTGAGTTTACACCTGGGCACAGGGCATGGCCGGGAGAGCCGCTATGACACCAACCTGTTCTTACGGGCGATGACTATTCCCCACGAGGTGCAGCGTACGTTTGCCACGCTCGTGTTCGGTGGGGTATTAGAGCGTTTTCCTGATCTCAAACTCGTTTCCGCAGAAAACGACATTGGCTGGATTCCGCATTTCCTGGCGCGGGCGGATCTCACCTTTCACAAGCTGGGTTCGCTCAAACTCAGCAAGTCGAGCGACACGACCCTGAAGATGTTGCCAAGCGAATATTTTCGCCGTCAAGTGTACGCCACCTTCATCGATGATGAGGTCGGCGTCCGCAACTCCGACCTGTTTGGCGAGGACAACTACATGTGGTCCAGTGATTATCCGCATCTGATGGCCACCTGGCCACGCTCGCGTGAAGCGGTGGCACGGAACTTCCGGGGCATCGGCGACGAGGTGAAATGGAAGGTTGTGCGCGAGAACGCGGCACGGTTGTATCACATTGATCTGAACTGAGATGGGTTGGTCTGGTCATGGCTCCGCCTGGCGAAGAGAAGCTTCAAGACCATAGAACTCATCGTGGAAGAGTGGCCGTGGACGCCGCCACCTCCTCGGCGAACGGCTGACAGCATCGTCTTGGTGAAAGTGGGGTTTGCCGAACGGGAGCTGCGCCAGCGCGTCAAAGATGCGGGCGGAGTGTGGCACCCGGACAAGCAAGCTTGGGAAGTTCGCTACGATCGCGTTGTAGCCTTGGGGGTGACGGAGCGGATTGTGGCAGAGGCAGGTTGCTAGATATGGGAACGCTGGGAATCTCCGGTTGCTAGATGTAGGAACGGCGGGGTTGCTACGTATAGGAACTTTGGGGTTGCGAGATTTAGCAACTCGCTACTATAAATGGCAACTTGTTCCTGCTAATAGGAACAGGGGAAAGTCGTCTAATACATGTTAGACGGTTTAACCCAACTGCAAGGAGGGAATCATGGCTACCCATCCACCGATCACAGGAACGCCCGCAGAGATCTATGAGCAGCATATGGTGCCAGCGATCTTCGCTCGGTGGGCGCCGGATCTCGTCGAAGCCGCTGAGGTGCGGCCAGGGAGCCGCGCACTCGACGTGGCGTGCGGCACGGGAGCGGTCACGCGGCTCCTGGCGGAACGAGTGGGTCCAGCGGGGACGGTCGTGGGCCTGGATATCAACCCGGGGATGCTCGGGGTCGCTCGGACTGCCGTCCCGCTGCCGAACATCGAGTGGCTGGAGGGGAGTGCCGTGCGCATGGTCCTGCCGGACGCCACGTTCGATCACGTACTCTGTGAGCAAGGGCTCCAGTTTTTTCCGGACAAGCCCGCGGCACTCGCGGAGATGCGGCGGGTGCTCAAGCCTGGCGGGCGTCTGGCGCTGTCCTGCTGGTGCTCCGTCGAACACATGCTTGGGTACCTCGCGCTGGAACAAGCTCTCGCCAGGCGCATCGGTCCCGAGCAGGCGGCACTCCCTCCGTTCAGTCTGGGCGACGCCGACACCCTCCGGAGCCTGGTGACGCGCGCCGGCTTCCGCGCGGTACGGCTCCGCATCGATGCCAAGATGATCCGCTTTCAGTCGGCTGAACACATGGTGCGGGGCGTGGTGGGCGGTGCACCGACCATGCTGGGGGCGCTCGCCGAGCAGGGCACAGGGGTGCTCGACGCCATCGTGGCCGAGGTAAGCGCGGCAACTCGTGCGTACGTGGACGACGAGGGCTGGGCGATCCCCACTGTCAGCCACATCGTCACGGCGGTGGCCTGAAAGTCCGGCTGAAGTGGAGAACTGCTGATAACCGCCTAACAACCTGTTCCATCTGACCGCTGCCCTGTTGCGGTTCTGACTGAATGTGAAAAGTCTCATTTGGGCAGCGGCAGCTGATCAGTAGCGTTAGCGGTGAAGTAGCTAGTGAAACGGTATAGGATTTTTTCATTCGATTTTGACTCACGGGTGCATAGTTTGGAGCCTGTACAAGACCAATGGGATGAAAAAGTAAGGCAATAACATATCGAGAATAGAAAAAATACCATAAAGGGGTT
>CAZCWX010000267.1:0-8309 GCA_964502465.1 uncultured Enterobacteriaceae bacterium
AAAAACAACAAAAAGTTGGAGGAAACAGTGAGTATCTTCACCACCACCGAAAAAATGCGGGAGAAAAAATCAAGCGGACGCGCGACAGCACAGGCGATCTGTTCCGGGTAACGGAGGGCCAACGACTTGGGCACTAATTCACCCACGACTAAGGACAGGTACGCAATGACCAGTACCACTATGCCGATCGCCAGTGCTTCTCCCCACCGTTGTAAGAAGGCGTTGTCGCTTTGTTGGAGCATCGGTCCGAAATAGGCGACTGCCGAAGCGCCTCCGACTGCCGAGGCAAGCACCCCGACCAGGGTCACACCAATCTGCACGGTAGCCAGGAACCGATCAGATTCATCCTTAAGGCGTCCGACGATTCGGGCGGACGTTTTGCCTTCCACGATCAACTGCTCAATGCGGCTGCGACGCACCGAGATTACTGCGATTTCGGAGCCAGAAAAGAACCCATTCATGAAAATGAGTAGTAAAATCAGTGTCACGTCAGACCAGAATTCGCCGGCCATGCTGTTCCTCCTGCTGTATCCCACCTTTTACCATAGTGCCCGTCTGGACTCACTGGCTTGCGACGATTATGAAGAAAGCGAGCAGCCTTGAGCAATCAGCGATCAGTGAAGGCTCCAGGCTAGAGGCTGCAGGGAATTTTCTTCAGCCTTTAGGGGGTCTGTAGTCACGACTTCAGTCGTCTCAGCCGTCTGACAAGCGACTAAAGTCGCTACTACAACTCGGTGAACTGGCTGAAAGCTGATTGCTGATTGCTGAAAGCTTCTATGTGGAGGACGCGGTTGAGTACCAACGGCACACACAACGGTGGGATTATCCTTACTGGCGCCCGGCAAAACAACCTCAAAAACATCGATGTCAAAATTCCGCTCAACCAACTCACTGTGGTGACCGGGGTGAGTGGTTCAGGAAAGTCTAGCCTCGCTTTTGATATTCTCTACGCTGAAGGACAGCGACGCTATGTAGAGAGTTTCTCAGCCTATGCGCGACAGTTCCTTGATCGTATGGACAAACCCAAGGTGGAGAAGATCGAGGGCATCTTACCGGCCATCGCCATTGACCAGAATCGCCCAGTCCGCACGTCGCGTTCGACGGTCGGCACCATGACCGAACTGCACGACCACCTCAAACTGCTTTTCGCCAAGATCGGCGTCTTGCACTGCCGTCAGTGCGGCCAGCCGGTCGAACGGGACTCCGCAGAGTCAGTCTTCAGAAAAGTGTCCGCGGTCTGGCCCGAAGGCACGAGGTTTCTTATCACGTTTACGGTCTCTGCCCCAGCAACACTGCCATGGAACGAGGTGCGTGAAGGGTTGCTCCATTCGGGTTTCTACCGACTGGTAGAGAACGGCACAGTGATTGATATTCAAGAATTGCACGAACGTCCCCCTGCCCAACAAGACCACAACCATTTTACCGTCTTGGTCGATCGCTTGGTTTTCAGCGCCCGACAGAAGAAGCGCATCCATGACTCTCTTGAACAGGCGTTCCTCTATGGAAAAGGTCGATTGACCCTGATCTTTCTTGATGCAGAGCAGGTCGAGCAGCCGTTCTCCAACCAACTGGAGTGTGCCACGTGTCGCCTCACCTACAAAGAACCGGTTCCGAACCTGTTTTCTTTTAATAGTCCGCTCGGTGCCTGTGAGAGCTGTCGTGGGTTTGGCCGCACGATTGATATCGATCTCGACCTGATTGTGCCCGACCCTACCCTGTCTCTCAAAGAGAACGCGATTAAACCCTGGCGAATCAACGCTGCCCAGTGGGAACGGCGGGAACTCCTTGCGTTCTGCCAGAAACACAAGATTTCGGTCACGGTTCCCTGGCAAGACCTGAGTGAGGAGCAACGGCATCTGGTGATCGACGGTGACGGTGAGTACTATGGCGTGCGTGGTTGGTTTCGTTGGCTGGAAACCAAGACCTATAAGATGCATGTGCGCGTCTTCCTCGCACGTTACCGTGGCTATTTTCCCTGCGAGACCTGCCAGGGCGCCCGCCTCAAACCGGATGCGCTCCTGTATCGGGTTGGGGGCAAAACGCTGGCAGAAATTAACCAGCTCAGTGTCAGCGAGTGCCATGCTTTCTTTCGTGACCTGCGGCTCACGGCCTTTCAAGATCAGGTCGCACACCTGATCCTCGACGAGATTCGCAATCGCTTACGTTATCTCGTCGATGTCGGGCTTGAATACCTTACCTTAGATCGCCAGTCCCGCACCCTTTCTGGTGGTGAATTGGAACGCGTAGATCTGACAACCGCGATCGGTTCCTCATTAGTCAATACCTTGTATATTCTCGATGAACCCTCTATTGGTTTACACCCACGCGACAGTCACCGGTTAGTCCGCATCCTGAAAAGCTTGCGCGACAACGGCAACACTGTCGTTGTCGTCGAACACGATCCAGAGATCATCAAGGAAGCCGATCATATTCTTGATCTGGGACCGCTGGCTGGTGAGCAGGGGGGAGAAATTGTCTTTGCCGGACCGTACAGCAAAATCGTACGCGACAAACGCTCTCTCACCGGCAAGTACTTATCCGGGCATCTAGAGATCCCCATTCCCCAACCTCGGCGCGTGCCGAAACCCGACAGCAGTCTGCAAATTCTCGGGGCTCGGGCCAACAATTTACGCGATATCGATGTCGAGATCCCACTCGGCTGTATGGTCTGTATCACTGGAGTCTCTGGTTCAGGAAAGTCTACCCTGGTCGAGGAGGTCGTGTACCGTGGGCTGAAGAAGCGCAAAGGAGCACCAGTAGGGATTCCTGGCGCTTGCCGTGACCTGCTCGGTGAGGAGTTGATCGCTGATGTGATCTTCGTCAATCAAGCGCCGATCGGCGCAACTCCACGTGCCAACCTGCTCACGTATACCAAAGCATTCGATCCGTTACGGCGTCTGTTGGCTGAGACCGAGCTGGCCAAGCTGCGCGGGTACAGCCCGAGTACCTTTTCGTTCAACGTCGAAGGGGGGCGGTGCGAAACCTGCAAGGGTGAGGGATGCGAGAAAATTGAGATGCAGTTTCTCTCCGATGTATACGTACCGTGCCCTGAATGTCAGGGCCGCCGATTCCGGGCCGAGGTCCTGGAGGTGACGTACCACGGCAAGAGCTTGACCGAGATTATGGACTTGACCGTCGCCGAAGCCCTGACATTCTTCGCCGAGCAGCGCGAGGTGGTAAAGCGCCTCACCCCACTCGCAGCAGTCGGTCTCGATTACATGCGCCTCGGCCAATCGCTCACGACCCTCTCTGGTGGTGAGGCTCAGCGTCTCAAGCTGGCCGCACATATTGGACTGGAACGGTCGGAGGATGGTCCGTTCGTGCTGAGCCAGTCGCAGCACGAACGCGCACAGACGCAAAATCCTCCCTTAGGGACTCTCTTCATCTTCGATGAGCCAACCACCGGTCTCCACTTTGCCGACATCCAGAAACTGCTGACTGCCTTCAATCGCCTGGTCGAGCGTGGGCATTCGCTGGTAATTATCGAGCACAACTTGGAAGTGATCAAATGCGCAGACTATGTAATCGACCTGGGGCCAGAGGGAGGAGCGGGAGGCGGGCAGGTGATCGCCCAGGGAACACCTGAGGAAATAGCCCAAGTCAGGGATTCGTATACCGGGCAGTATCTCGCGCAAATCTTTAGAGCGAAGGGCAAAGGCAAAAGTGCAAAGGCAAAAGGCAAAAGTGCAAAGGCACGATTGTTATCGACACCCACAGTTGCCGAGTCGCACGCGGACTATCGTCCACACCAGAATGGCAAGGCGATCGCTGTCGTCGGTGCGAAAGAGCATAACTTGAAGAACATCTCCCTGGAAATCCCACGGGACGAGATGGTGGTGGTGACCGGTCTTTCTGGCTCAGGCAAATCCACGCTGGTCTTTGATATTGTCTATGCTGAAGGCCAGCGTCGCTACATCGATAGTCTGTCCGCGTATTCGCGCCAATTTATCAAGGTCATGGCTCGACCGAACGTTGACCTGCTCACCGGCATCCCGCCAACAGTAGCCATCGAGCAGCGCATGAGTCGCGGCGGTCGCAATTCCACCGTTGCCACAGTCACGGAGATCTCCCATTATTTGCGCCTGCTCTATGCCAAGATCGGTGTGCAACACTGTGTCAACTGTGAGCAACCATTGTCAGCCCAGAGCCGCACCCAGATGCTTGATCGCATTCGCAAAGATTTTGCTGGTCAGCATCTGACCATCTTGGCTCCGGTTGTGCGTGGTCGGAAAGGCTTTCATAAAGACGTGTTGGCTGGTGCACGCAAGCTGGGTTTTGCCCAGGCGCGTATCGATGGCAAGATCACTCCGCTGACTGCTGGGATGAGTCTGGTCCGCTACAAAGAACATACCATTGAGGTTGTGGTTGGTGACACACACCTGCAGACGGCTGACAATCTCGCCTCGTTGTTGCACACCGCTTTACGAGTGGGGAATGGCGTAGCGTACATCACCAACGATGAAAACAGCGAGCGTATCTATAGCGAGAAGCTCTTCTGCGCAGCCTGTGGACTCGGCTACGATATCCTTGATCCCCGTTTGTTCTCGTTCAATAGCCGTCAGGGGGCCTGCCCTGAGTGTCAGGGGATGGGCTTTCGGTGGGAGTTTGATCCCGCACTGCTGGTTCCGGACGATAGGAAGTCGCTCAAAGACAACGCGCTGTTCCCGCTCACTCGACCAGAGTTCAAACAAGAGCTTGCTCGGCTGTTGCGCGAACTCAAAAAGCAGGGAGTGCCGCTCGACCGACCGTTCGCCGAGCTGAGCCAAGAGCAGCAGCAACTCAGCCTCACTGGTAACGGCAACGGTCTGGGCGGGGCCTTGGCTATTCTCAACCATGCGCTCAGTGACGAAGAAACCGACCTCTCCCTCTATCTCTGGCAGTTTCTCGGCGAGACGCCCTGTCTGGTGTGTGAAGGGACTCGTCTGAACCCACGCGCTCGGGCAGTAAAAGTGTATGGCAAAGCGATCTGGGAGGTCACTGCCCTGTCTGCTGGTGACTGTCTGCAATACATGGGAGATTTGCCATTCTCCTCGCGTGACGCCCTGATTGGCGAGAACATCGTCAAGGAGATTGTCCCACGGTTATCTTTCCTCAACGAAGTCGGGTTATCCTATTTGACACTCGACCGACGTGCCGACACTCTTTCCGGCGGCGAAGCCCAACGTATTCGTCTGGCCGCACAGCTGGGCTCTAACCTCCGCGGCGTCTGCTATATCCTCGACGAACCGACCATTGGGCTGCATCCGCGTGATAACCAGCGACTGCTCACCACGCTGCGGAGTTTACAGCGACGCGGCAACACCGTTCTGGTCGTCGAGCATGATCAGCAAACCATCGAAAGTGCCGACGTGGTGATTGACCTCGGTCCTGGAGCCGGTGTGCACGGCGGCAAGGTGGTGGCAATCGCCACACCGGGTGACTTGCGTCATCATCCGGAGTCGATCACCGGTCAGTTTCTCCATGCTTCTCACCCTCGGCTTGGGCCAGTGCGTCCATTAGATGGCCGGCCACGGCTATCGGTCTTTGGGGCACGTGAGCACAACCTGCAGGGCATCGATATCCACCTGCCGCTCGGAGCCTGGACCTGTGTCACTGGGGTGTCTGGCTCAGGCAAGAGTTCGCTGGTCCGAGAGGTGCTCTTCAAAGAACTGAAGAAAAGGCTGGGGCTGTTTGCCGGTCGGGTCGGGACACTCGATCGCATCGAAGGGGCCGAGGCGATCGAGCGAGTCGTCGAGGTGGATCAGACACCGATTGGCAAGACTCCGCGCTCAGTGCCAGCCTCGTATGTCGGCTTCTGGGACGAAGTACGCAAGCTCTTTGCCCTCCTGCCTGAAGCAAAATTGCGTGGCTATCAGCCTGGCCGCTTTTCGTTCAACGTCAAAAGCGGTCGCTGTGAGACATGCGCCGGCCAAGGCCAAATCAAGATGGAGATGAGTTTCTTGCCGGATGTGTATGTTGCGTGCGAAGTGTGCGGCGGCGACCGCTACAATGAGGAGACACTCGCTATCGCCTACAACGGCAAGAACATCGCTGATGTGTTACGCATGACCATTGAGGAAGCGGCGACATTCTTTCATGGCATCCCCAAGATCTCCGGTCCGCTCCGTCTGCTCAATGACATTGGTATGGGGTACATCACATTGGGCCAGGCAAGTAACACCCTCTCTGGTGGTGAAGCACAACGGATCAAGCTCGCCTATGAGCTGGCAAAGGAATCGCGTGGCAAAACCCTGTACGTGCTTGATGAACCCACCACCGGCCTCCACTTTGCTGACATCGAGAGACTGATCCAAGCCTTGCATCGTCTGGTAGACAAGGGCAACACCGTGGTGATGATCGAACACAACCTCGACATTATCAAAGAGGCAGATTACATCATTGATCTTGGTCCAGAAGGAGGAAAAGGAGGCGGGTACGTTGTTGCGTGTGGCTCACCGAGCGAATTGATCGAGAACGGTCAGCATTCGTATACGGCGCAATGTTTACGGGAGTATCTACAAGAGTCCAAAGTCTAAAGTCTAGAGTCCAAAGTCTAAGGTCCGGGCCAAAGTTATGGCACGAGTAGAACGCTTTGAAGACATACGATAGAGCTATACCGATCAACGAAAAACAGGGGAGGAAGCCCATGTTGGGATCTAGTCAAGGGGAACAAAAGGTGAGGGTTTTCATCATAGTAGTGTGTACCGCCCTGGTTGTCACGCTGTCTGTCCCGCCTGTCGCGAGAGGCGAGAACCCCACCTCTTCGTCGATAGCCTGCTGGCAGCAGACAGGCCAGGACAAAACGCTCTGTTATCAGCAGCGCCTGGACTATATTCTGCAAACCCAGGGGACGGAGCAGGCGCTGACCGCCCTTGAACGGTTCGCCGCGCAAGATCCAGATGTCTTACGCGATACCCACCCCTATGCCCACCATTTGGGCCGGGCGTCGTTCGCTCACTATAAAAACGTTGCTGTTGCCTTTTCTCACTGCCGCGATGTTTTCTGGTCTGGCTGTTATCACGGCGTCTTGGAAGCCTACCTGCGTAGCCTGCCGAGCGTTGAGCCGCATCACGTGGCCAGTCTGTGCGGTGAGCAGATCAAGACTGATCAATCCCTGTTCTTGCAATACCAATGCGTACACGGCCTCGGTCATGGTCTGACCATGTATCTCCACCACGACGTGCCGCCAGCACTCACGTTGTGTGATGCCCTACCCACCACCTGGGATCAGCAGGCCTGTTACGGCGGGGTTTTCATGGAAAATATCGTCGCTTTCCAAAACCCCCACCACGACCACGGTCACGGACATGGCCATACGCGCTGGCTCAACCCCCAAGACCCGCTGTATCCCTGCACAGCCGTGGACAAGCGCTATCAGCACGCCTGTTATTCGATGCAGACCTCCGCGATCCTCACGTTTACCAACCAGGATTTTGCCCAAGCGTTCCGCGAGTGCAGCAAGGCCCCAGTAGAGTTTGCCTCGGTGTGTTACCAAAGCCTGGGGCGCGACATTAGCGGTTTTAGCTTGCGAGAGGCGGAGAAAGTGGTTGAACTGTGCCAGCAGGGACCAGAGGACGCAGTCCGTCACTGTCTCGTCGGGGCCGCCAAGGATTTTATCATGTCCTCTGCCGACCCGCAGCGTGGCCTCGCCCTCTGCCGCCGGCTCTCGTCCCCACTGAAGATGGATTGTTATGGAGCCGTGGGGCAGGTCGTGGCAATTTTGTACCCAGAGCAAGAGCGGCGGAAGCAGGTGTGTAGCGATGCAGAAGAGTCGTATATTGGCTCTTGCCTGGTCGCGGCCAAGGCCTTGTGAGAGTCCACGCCCAAGGGGGAGCGAAGCTGCGCTATGCAATGCCCGCTGGGGTGAGGGAGAAAACCCCGTTCATGCTGAGCATGTCGAAGCATGAACGGGTCGCAGCGGTGACTTCCAGGCTGGCGTGACCCGCCGGAAATGCCGGACAGGAACCCCGGATTGCTTTGACAATCCCGTGCGGGAACGCGCCATGTCGGAACTGGACCTATTGAAAGAAAAAAATGCCCTACCAAAAACACAATACCTAATCGTGTTTCTGGTTGTTTCCATAGCGGCTGTTATCACATTTTGATTTTACAGACGTGGGAAAACGTGAGCAGAAGAGGCCGGGCAAGCCAGCCGCGCCGTTTTTGCTGCCGTTTTCCCAAATCGCCTTGTTCTGGCGAGGTGGGCGAAAGTGGGATGCGGCCTAGAGATGCGGCTGTGTCTGCGCGGCGGTATAGCGTTCGATCTTCTTCAGCTTGCCGCCGATCTTCTGACGGGCAACATCAAGCTCATAGGCTTTTTGCAGGTTCAT
>CAZCWX010000268.1:0-17026 GCA_964502465.1 uncultured Enterobacteriaceae bacterium
TTGCTCAACAGGACATCATCTTTGCTACAACGACCAGTGTCCAAGACACTGGCCTGCTCGACATGATCATTCCCATCTTTGAAAAAGAAAGTGGCTACCGCGTTAAACCGATTGCCGTTGGCACCGGGCAAGCGCTCGCTATGGCTGCGCGCGGAGAAGCCGATGTTGTCCTCGCTCATGCGCCAGATACAGAGAAAAAATACGTCGCTGAAGGGTTGCTGATCGATCGTCGTTTAATGATGCACAATACTTTCCTCCTCGCTGGCCCTTCCCCTGACCCAGCTCATGTCAAGGGAACAACCAAAGCAGTCGAGGCGCTGAAGAAGATCGCTGAGGCCACAGCCACTTTTGTCTCGCGTGGCGACGACTCAGGCACTCACAAGCTCGAACTGAAGCTGTGGCAGCAAGCAGGAATCAAGCCTGAAGGAGCCTGGTATCTCCAAAGCGGACAAGGGATGGGCAATACCCTTCGAATCGCTGGCGAGAAACAAGGATACGTGATCACGGATCGAGCGACGTATCTCGCGTTTCAGAAAACAATTGACCTTGCTGTTGTTCTCGAAGGCGATCCAGTGTTTCTGAATATCTATTCCATCATAGAAGTAAACCCAGAAAAATTTCCCAAGGTCAATGCCACGGGAGGCAAGGCCTTCGCTGAGTTTCTGCTGTCTCCCACCGTCCAAAACGCCCTGAAAACGTTTGGGACAGACAAGTTCGGCGAGCCACTCTTTTATCCAGACGCTGGCAAGACAGAAGAGGCGCTTCTTACACAACAATGAACATCATGGTCAATCTGCTGGAATATTTTCGCTCGTTCCTGCTGCAGGCACCGCCATACACTTCGACGTTTCTGCTGGTGCAAGAGTGGCAAGAACCGCTATTGGTAATGCGGGTTGAAGAATTTACCCTCTTCCAACAGGAAGACTATCACATCAGTATTGGCTTCCAGCCCTGGTGTACTCTCCAGGGGACATGGGTCGTTGCAGTCCCATTTCGTATTGATGTCCATCCGCAATTGAGTGTGAGAGGGATGCCTTGTCTTAACCCACGTTCGGCTGTGGATTATGAGATGATGAAAAAGTTTTCAACCGAAGAGCACCTCTGCTTCCTCTTCTTGAGCTGTGACTTAAACGACGCGGAGAGTGTTCAGATTCCTTGGCCGGCTGAACAGCGTAGGGTCGTTCAACAACACATCCAGGAAATTGACCGCACCTTTACCGGTAGAAAGTTTATCCAGGCTTTTGATCCTGATTTTGAGCAGGCGAGACAAGAGTTCCTCGCACTTTATGGCCAACCACAAATTGATCCTCTATTGGCGCGCTAAATACTTAGAGTGGAGATCGAAAGAGCCTGTCTCAGGCTCTTGACCCAAAGGAGGAACCTGGCAAATGTTGTGGAGCTATGAGCAGGGAGGAACCAGTAGTCAGTAGAGGAAAGAAACTTTTTTGGATCTTTAACCTTACTTTAGACTCTTTTGTTTTTCCTGATAGCTGACAACTACAAGCTAATTGCTCACCTGAGGGAGAACAATGTGAAAAAAACGATAACTGTCACCGTCAATAGTCAGCAGTATACGCACGAAGTTGAGCCGCGCCTGCTGCTTGTCCATTATTTGCGAGAGGTGTTGAGTCTCACAGGCACGCATGTGGGCTGTGAGACCAGCCTGTGTGGAGCATGTACAGTGATTCTCAATGGTCAAGCCGTGAAATCCTGTACCGTTTTGGCAGTTCAGGCAGACGGCGGAAAAGTGCTCACAGTAGAAGGATTGGAGCAAGACGGCAAACTCCATCCTTTGCAAGAAGGATTCTGGGAGGAGCACGGCCTCCAGTGTGGCTACTGCACGCCAGGGATGATTATGGCGTCGTACCAACTCCTGCAACGCACCCCTCAGCCTACAGATGAGCAAATCCGCCATGCCCTGGAAGGCAATCTGTGCCGTTGCACTGGATATCAACATATTGTGAAGGCAGTGCAGTATGCCGCAAAGCGGCTAGGTGTTGAGGGGTAGGGATCAGGGGTTAGATAGCATTCCTTTAACACCCAACACCCAGTACCTAACACCAAACTTCCAGAGGAGCTTGTTATGTCTATTACCCCGAAAATGGTCGGTACTCGCATCAAACGACGTGAAGACCCGCGCCTGATCACTGGTCAGGCAACGTACGTCGATGATTTGCAACTGCCCGGCATGCTGTACATGAGTGTGCTGCGTAGCATGTACGCCCATGCCAAGCTTAACAGTATTGATGTCAGTCATGCGCAAACGCTTCCCGGTGTGGTCGCCGTTTTTACTGGAGCAGATTTGCACGGTCAGACTGGACCTGTGCCGTGTGTCGCTGAAGCGCCGGGGATGAAACAACCCCATCATCCCCTGCTGACAGAAGGCAAAGTCCGTTACGTTGGCGAGTCTATCGCAGTAGTCGTTGCGAACAGTCGCTATATCGCCCGAGATGCCTTAGATCTCATCGAAGTCGATTGTGATCCACTTGACGCAGTGGTCGATCCAGAACGAGCAACTGAAGCAGATTCGCCACTCCTATATGAAGAATTCGGCGATAATATTGCTTTCCGCACGGAAGTACCAAATCCTGTGGTCGATCAAGCCCTCAAAGAAGCAGACGCCGTCATCAAATTGCGGATTGTCCAGCAACGCCTTGCCCCTATGGCAATGGAGCCTCGTGTCACGGTTGCCCAGTGGGACCGGGGCGCGAAACAGCTCACAGTCTGGTCTGCCACTCAGATACCCCATCTATTACGCACCCAGATTGCAGAAGCACTTCACCTCCCAGAAAACACTGTGCGCGTGATTGCGCCGGAAGTCGGCGGTGGGTTTGGTGCAAAGCTCAATGTCTATCGCGAAGAACTCCTTGTCCCCTACCTGGCAATGAAACTTGGCAAACCCATTAAGTGGACCCAGGGAAGGCGAGAGGACTTTGCGGCGACGATTCATGGCCGCGGACAGATTCAATATATCGAGGCGGCGGCTAAAAAAGACGGGACAGTCACCGCTATCAAAGCAAAATTCTTCCTAGATTTAGGAGCGTATTTTCAGTTCTTCACCCCTATGATCCCAAGTTTCACCGGCATGCTCATGCACGGTGCCTACAAGGTGCCGGCAATCTCCTTCGAGCAAATCGCGGTGTTTACCAATAAGATGGCGACCGATGCCTACCGTGGTGCTGGTCGGCCAGAGGCGGCCTTTATCGCCGAGCGGGTGATAGATGCCGTCGCTGCAGAGTTCACACTCGATCCGGCTGAAGTCCGCCGGAAGAACTTCATCCCCCAAGACGCGTTCCCTTACCCCACACCTGCTGGCTTGGTGTATGATAGCGGCAATTATCATGCGGCGTTCGATAAAGCGCTGCAGATGGTGGATTATGCTGCTTTGCGCAAGGAACAAGGAGAACTGCGCAAACAGGGGCGATATCTCGGGATCGGGCTTTCGTCATACATCGAAATCTGTGGGATTGGTCCCTCGGCACTGCTTCCCCCCAAACTCAAGGTCGGAGGCTGGGAGAGTTGTACCGTCCGGGTCGATCCCTCAGGCAACGTCACTGTACTGACTGGTATTTCCCCGCACGGACAGGGACAGGAAACGAGTTTCGCGCAAATGGTCGCCGATGAATTGGGCGTAGGGCTAGACAACATCATGGTTGTGCATGGTGATACGGCAGTCATGCAGTACGGGATAGGCACGTTTGGTAGTCGCGGCATGGCTCTCGGTGGGACCGCTTTGCTCATGTCTCTCGAAAAGATCAAGGCCAAAGCGCGCACGATTGCCAGCCATATGATGGAAGCACCGCCGGACAGCCTGGATTTCGCTGACGGAAAGGTGTTCCTGAAAAATGATCCCAGCAAGTCCATTCTTTTCCAGCAGGTGGTGGAAGCCGCCTACGGATTCAAAGCAGGGGTACCCAACATTGAACCTGGGTTAGAGGCGACAAGCTTTTACGAACCTTCTAACTGCTTGTTTCCTTTCGGTACCCATGTCGCTGTGGTCGAAGTTGATCCAGAGACTGGCGAGATCTCGTTCCGACGCTACGTCGCCGTGGATGATTGTGGGAACATTATCAATCCAATGTTGGTCGAAGGACAGATTCACGGTGGCATCGCTCAAGGCGTTGCTCAAGCCTTATATGAGGAAGTCGTTTACGATGAAAACGGTCAGCTCCTGTCCGGCTCATTGATGGATTATGCCGTGCCCAAAGCAGCAATGGTGCCATGGATGGAACTCGATAACACCGTTACCCCAACTCCGGTCAATCCGCTGGGAGTCAAGGGAGTGGGTGAGGCTGGCACAATTGGCTCAACTCCTGCGGTGGTCAACGCGGTCCTCGACGCATTGGCACCGTTTGGGGTGAAGCACATTGATATGCCGCTGCGACCGGAGAAAATCTGGCGCGCCATTCAAGAGGCGAAAGGAGGACAAGGATGATTCCAGCAGAGTTCGAGTATTACACTCCAACATCGCTTGATGAAGCCCTTGCTCTGCTGCATCAGTATGGCGATGATGCAAAACTGCTGGCTGGCGGTCATAGTTTGTTACCTATACTCAAGCTCCGCCTCTCCTCGGTACGTCATTTGATCGACCTCGGTCGGATTGCGGATCTCGCGTATATCAAGGAAGACAAAGGCAACCTGTGCATCGGTGCACGCACCACTCATTATGAACTTGAAAGCTCGCCGCTGTTTCGACAAAAGTGCCCGCTCTTAGCTGAATGCGCCGGCCTCATCGGTGATGTGCAGGTCCGTAACCGTGGCACGATTGGTGGCAGCTTAGCGCATGCGGATCCAGCCGCGGACTATCCAGCGGCGGTTCTCGCTCTTGAAGCAGACATACAGACCGTGAGCAGTAACGCAAAACGAAGCATCAAAGCAGAAGACTTCTTTATCGATATGCTCACGACCGCTTTGCAACCCGGCGAGATTATTACTGAGGTACGCGTGGCATCATTGAGCGCCAATACCGGAGGTGCGTATCTCAAGGTTCCGCAACCAGCTTCAGGTTTCGCCGTAGTGGGTGTCGCTGCGATGATTTCCCTCGATGGAAATGGACAGTGCGCAAAGGTCCGAGTCGGAGTAACCGGAGCTACAGCGAAAGCGTTCCGTGCGCGTGAAACAGAGGCGGCGTTAACGGGGAAGACGCCAGACGACACTACACTGACCCACGCCGCATCTCAAGCAACGAACGGAATCGAGACCATCGGTGATATGTTCGCTTCAGACGAGTACCGTGCCCACCTGGTGCGTGTGTACACCAAACGGGCATTGGCAAAAGCGGTAGAACGTGCAAAAGGAACCGCATGAAGCTCACTGGTACACATACTTTTCCTGCTCCACGCCAAAAGGTGTGGGAGTTTCTGAACGACCCCCAACGGCTGGCCACATGTATGCCAGGCTGCGAGAAACTCGAAACTACGGGAGAAAATGAGTATAGCGGACAGATTAACGTCGGTCTCGCTGCGGTCAAAGGTGTCTATAACGGCAAGGTCAAGCTTGAAGACATCCAATCCCCAACCCACTACAAGATGCTGCTCGACGGCAAAGGGAAGCAGGGCTTCATCAAGGGAGCAGGAACGATTGATCTGGAAGAGCAGGACGGCCACACCGTACTTAGATATACTGGTGACGTCCAGATTGGTGGCCCGCTCGCGAGTGTCGGTCAACGCATGGTCGACGGCGCAGCGAAGATGATGATTGGTCAGTTTTTCACCGCCATGGAAGCAGAACTCGCCGCGATGCCAGGAGAGGAGGTGCGCCAGGGGGTTGCTATCAACCTCTGGCGCTCGTTTCTAAAGTGGTTGCGAGGGTTGTTCGCTGGATTGTCCGGAAGGAAAAAGCACGCGACATAATAGCAGTAGGGATTCGTTTGTATGGCAGAAGCGATTTCGCCTCAGCCCCTGAAAGCCCTTACCGACGTCACTGGAGAAATCTCACTCGATAGTGCCGTGCGGATTGTCACCCGAGATGCCATTGACCACCAGCTGGAGCAGCTTGCCAAACAGATGCGCGCCTTCGAACAGAAATATGAGCTGTCTTTCGAGCAATTTGATACACGTTTCCAAGCTGGAGAGATCACAAACCAGCATAGCTACGAGATCGAGCAAGATTATCTGGAATGGAGAGGCCTGATCTGTAGGTTGCGGCGGTTAAAAGAGGTGAAGGACTGGCCTCGGTGACACTGCAGGAGCTCTATCGACACGTTATCGATACGTGTGTCCAATCAGGTATTGTGACAGGAATTGAGTCCTTGGTTCTGGAAGAACCAGTCCTTTCGAGGATTTCCTGAAACAGGTGGAAACGCACCAGGATCAATGGGCATAGTTCAAACGGGCGTGAGACAATCTCGATCGCATACGCAGTTGGCAACATGGACCTTCTTTTCACAGGCACCAAGCACGCCTTCTGGCTCCTCCTGTCAGGAGACCCGGAAGTCTGGCGGATCACCTGGCTATCTTTGCAGATCTCAGCTTCAGCAACGCTGATGAGTTTACTCCTCGGTATTCCTCTGGGAACCATTCTCGCGTTGAACCAGTTTCTCGGCCGGCGTTTCGTCATTAGCCTGGTCAACACGGGTATGAGTCTACCACCGGTCGTTGTTGGCCTCTTCGTCACGATCTTCCTGTGGCGCAGCGGACCGCTGGGATTTCTACGGCTGTTGTATACACCAGGCGCCATGGTGATCGCCCAAGTCATTATCGCTGCACCGATTGTGACAGGACTGACTCTTGCCGCGATCCAACAACTCAACCCCAAACTCAGACTGCAGATCCTAGCCCTGGGTGCCTCGCGTGTGCAACTGGTATGGCTGCTCTTGCGTGAAGCGCGCTTACCACTCCTGGCCGCGATCATGGCCGGGTTTGGCGGCGTCATCTCTGAAATTGGGGCATCGATGATGGTGGGAGGAAATATCTTAGGACATACGCGCGTTCTGACTACGGCAACAGTGATGGAAACGGCAAAAGGGAACTTCGATATTGCTATCGCTTTGAGTGTCATCCTCCTCCTGCTGATCTTCGGCGTGAACGCCATCCTGACCTACACGCAACAACGTCAGCGGCCACTGTAATTGCGAAGTGGGAATGACGAAATGGGAGGAAGGTCAACAGGCGGGTCAACAGACAACCGTTGGTGTGTCTGTTGACAGTCGCAGAGCATCAGCGGGATAATCCTCCCGATGGGTAACGAGACCCACTTCCTACATCTAACTCCAGCAGGCATCGAGCGCAGACTGGCGGCGATTTTGCGCGCCGAGGTGCACAGCTACAGTCGCCTCATTCACGAAGACGAGATCGGTACCCTCCAGATCTTGACTCCGTATCTGGAACTGATGCGTGATGTGGTGCAGCAGCACGGGGGCCGTGCGATTGGTTCGCACGGCGATAGCCTGCTGGCTGAGTTTCCCGGCGTGGTCGAGGCGATGCAAGGTGCGGTGGAGAGGCAGCGGGAGATGAGCGCCAGGAATGCAGACTTCCCTGAGCCGAAACGGATCGCCTTTCGCATGGGGATGAGGTTAGGAGACATTGTTATCGACGGCGATCAGCCCCATGGGGATGGGATAAACATTGCGGTGCGAATCGAAGCATTAGCCGAGCCAGGTGGTATTCTCACTGCGGGCAGCGTGGACGAGCAGGTCAAGAACAAGCTCCCCTTGCAGTACGCAGACCTCGGAGAACAGCACCTCAAGAACATTGCCGAGCCGGCACGGGTATGGCGGCGGGTGGTGTTAGAACCCTCCCCCGCTGTTCTCTCTTCTCCCTCTCCTGCGTCAGCGGGAGAGGATCGGGATGAGGGCCTTCTCCAGAAGCGGCGCAGGTAGCACGCACCTATAAGATGGCAAAAGGAACACGAAGGAAACAGGTGTGGATGCTTCGCCTTTCCTAAGGGTCCAAGGCCTGCGCGTCGAGGCCAACGGTCAGACGCTTCTTGCCGTTCCTGCCCTGGAGATCGCACGGGGCGAGGTTCTCGCACTTATCGGTCCGAATGGCGCAGGGAAAAGCACCCTGCTCCAAACACTCGCGTGTCTGCGCGCACCTGCCGCTGGTGTTCTTTGCTTCGACGGGCAGACCGTAGACTTGCGGCACCCACCACTCACGGTACGCCGCCATCTCGCAGTTGTTTTCCAAGAACCGCTATTGTTCGACACCACGGTGGCAGAGAATGTTGCAAGTGGACTCAAGTTACGTGGCATAGGAAAAAAGATTGCCCAGGAACGAGTTGCTCTGTGGCTTGAGCGACTCGGCATCAGTCATCTTGCTGCTCGCCAGGCGCGGACTCTCTCCGGTGGGGAGGCACAGCGAACCAGCCTAGCGCGGGCGTTTGTCCTGGATCCAGATCTGCTCTTGCTCGACGAACCGTTCTCGGCACTTGACCCACCGACCCATGAGACCTTAACCGAGACCTTCCATCGCTTGCAACGCCAGACCCGGGTCACGACTCTTTTCGTCACGCACGACCGTCTCGAAGCGTTGCGCTTGGGAGACCGGGTAGCGGTTCTGCACCAGGGGGAGATCCTGCAGATTGGCACTCCAGAAGAGGTTTTTGGTCAACCGGTCAACGAAATGGTGGCGAGCTTCGTTGGTATGGAAACGGTCGTGCGTGGTCAGGTGGAGTTCCAGTCCGCCGGGGTTGCCGAGGTCCAGATCGACTCAGGTCTGCGTATCGCCGTTGCTTCCGCTTTTCCCCAAGGAACACAAGTGACGCTGTGTATTCGGCCAGAAGAGGTTACCCTTCTTGCCCCTACTGCACGGGCAACTCGCGCATTCCCCTTGCCACCCTCTAGTGCCAGGAATCATTTTTCTGCTCGGGTCACAAAACTCTTGCCGTGGGGTGCTGTATTCAAGGTCCATCTGGACTGTGGCTTCCCCCTTGTTGCGTTCGTGACTCGACCTTCAATCGATGTACTGACACTACGAGAAGGGAGCACGGTCATCGCCACGTTTAAGGCGACAGCCGTTCACATTATTCCAGACTGACCACAGGGAATATTGTCTTTTCCTCCTCTGTGTGAAAATTGTACCCTAGAGGTGTTGTTCGTCAGTGAAGACTCACATCACTATTGGTATTGCGCAGCTCAATCCCCGCCTTGGTGACGTAGAGGCAAATTTTTCCCTATGCGAACGGTATGTTCATCGGGCACGGGAACAAGGACTCGATCTTCTGGTCTTTCCCGAACTGAGCCTGACCGGCTACCATCTACGGGACATGGTGGCGACAGTCGCCCTCCGAGCTGACTCGCCAGAAATGGCGCGGCTCAAAGCGCTGAGCCAGGAGGTGCCTTTCGTTATTGGCTTAGTAGAAGAAAGCCTAGATTATCGATTCTACAACACTGCGGTTTACCTGGCCGGGGGAGAGATTCACCACTTGCACCGGAAAGTCTATCTGCCGACCTACGGCATGTTTGATGAGCAACGGTACTTTGCGCGGGGAAACCAGATCCGTGCATGTGAGCTGCCGTTCGGGCGAGCCTCCATCTTGATCTGCGAAGACCTGTGGCACCCTTCGACTGCGTACCTGGCAGCACTCGACCGAGCACTGATGATTATCTGTCCGTCATCTAGCCCCCTGCGCGGCATTTCCGACGGTGAGGAGCAGGATGATAATGCGCGCTATTGGGAGTTGATCAACCGGGCGTATGCAGAGACGTTCAGCCTGTTTGTGGTCTATGCGAATCGGGTTGGGTTTGAAGACGGGGTCGGTTTTTGGGGAGGTTCGGAGATCCTCGACCCATTTGGCCGACGTGTGGCTAAGGGCCGGTACTATAAAGAAGATTTTATTACTGCTGAACTTTCTCTCGACACGGCGCGGCGCAAGCGTGTTATTTCGCCATTGCTGCGAGACGAGGATATCGACCTGACAATCAATGAGTTACAGCGTATTCGTGGGTGCAAATAGATCATGAAAGGAGCAGGGACCAATGGCCAAGAAAGCAGCAAAAGCAGCAAAGGGTGAGAAGAAAAATGCCACTCATGCGAAAAAGATGGCTGGGACACAACGAGCCATAGCTAAAGCGGTACGGAAGCCCGCCAAAAAAGTCATGGCGCGCAAGGTCGCAGCCGCTCCGGTCATGTTTGCCGCCTCGCCAGTGGTCGAGGATTATATAGCAATTCAGCAACTGCTCCACAAATATTGCCATGCCGTCGATCGCGGTACGGCGGACGACGTTGCCGCTCTGTTTCACCGCGATGGGGTGCTGCTCCCCCGCTACGAAAGCGACGAACGCTACGAAGGTCGTGAGGCTGTGCGCGGCTGGTACGCTCGCTACATGGAAGACTTTCGAGCGAAGGTACGCTATCTGCGTCACAAGATCGTGTCCTCGGTGATTGAAGTTGCAGGCAATGAGGCTACGTCCGTTTGCTATCTTGATGCAGACTCGATTGCGATCTCGACGAATGTGCCGTCAGTCGCCTTCGGCCGCTACGAAGATAAATTTATTAAGGACGAAAGCCGCTGGTGGTTCAAAGAACGGACGATTATTGTACACTACTCCTTTCCAGTCGGGACCTATCGCAAAGGACGCGAAGCGTGAACTGCATACGTACAGGCCAGCGGTCTGTACCACCAAAGGCTAAGAACTGCTAATAAAATGACTCTAGATTCCCGCCCTTCGACAGCGCTCAGGACAGGCTTTCGCGGGAACGTTCATTCGCCGGCGGCGCACCCTTGAGCATGAAAAGAGAGAAAGCGCCACAATTTATCATTGCGAGCGGAGCGAAGCAATCTCGTTGTCGGACAGAGAGTGCTTCGTCGCGGAGTTTACCCTGAGCATAGTCGAAGGGCCCCTCGCAATGACATTCTCCGACCTGCTGTCCCTTTTTCAGGGAAATAACGTAGTCCCTGTCACGCCTACACAAACAAGCATCCAGGAAATCCACCTCCGTAACTTACTCCTCATGGTGTTACCGATTCTTCACATCCTGAGAACAAACCCAGTCGGTTCGGCTAGGCAACTCCTTGTCTTTATGGCTGGCCTTTTCTCCTTCTCTCTCCTCCTTCCATTCCTTTTCTTTTTTACTCTTGTTCCTGCTTTTGCCGGTGCCGCTACCGTCGCTGCAGTGCTCGATGGTGATACGATCAAGCTGACCGATGGCACGATGGTTCGCTACCTTGCTGTGAACGCACCAGAGCGAGGTCAGCCCTTCTATGAGGAAGCGAAACGGTATAACGAACGTCTCGTGCTTGGTAAAACCGTTCGTCTGGAAACCACTAGACAGCAACGGGACACTTATCGTCGCACGCTTGCGTATGTCTACGTGGGGAATACCCTAGTCAACGCGCAACTGATCGCCGAGGGGTGGGGCCATCTTTTCGTTATTGACTCTTTCGATCGCTACCACGACTGGTTGCAACTACAAAAGCATGCCCAAGCGCAGCGCAAAGGCATGTGGCGTGCAGGCGGAGTACCTGGTCCCCTCAAGATTACCACAGTACGAGCAGATGCTGAGGGCGATGACCGACGCAATCTCAACGGTGAGTACGTCCGCATCTGTAACGTGAGCGATCACCTCGTCGAATTACAGGGCTTCTCCGTCCAAGATGCGAGTGGCCAGCGTTACGTTTTTCCTGAGGGCCAACTCGACCCTGGATACACCGCTCTTCTGCTGAGTGGCAAAGGTCGAGACACAACGCGCCGAGGGCAAGGTGTTTTTCACTGGGGTTCAGCGAGGCCAATTTGGAATAATGACGGAGATACGGCGGCGCTGTTTGACCCAGACGGGAAGCTGATAGACGTTTTTCAGGTGCAAGGAAAAGGGAACAGAGAGTAGGGACGTTGCCATGCATCTCTGCAGCCTCGGAGTGATCTGTTGACGCCGCCCTGGGAAGCAAGGTAGGCTCCTTGCACCCCTAATTGCTGAAGGAGTTTCTGTCCCCATGAAGACAATTGTGTTGATCAAACAGGTCCCGGTGGTGTCGGCAATGAAACTCGACCCCGAGACCAAGACCCTCATCCGTGAAGGCGTGCCCGCAGAAGTGAGTTCCTTTGATATTCGGGCGTTGATTAAGGCCGTTGCATTGCGAGACACTCATGGCGGTGAGGTCATCGTATTAACTATGGGACCACCGCAAGCAAGAGACGCATTACACCATTGCCTCGCCCTTGGCGCAGACCGGGCCATCCACCTGGTTGATCGTGCGTTTGCCGGTTCAGACACCCTCGCCACTGCCCGAGCCCTGTCGCTCGCGCTAAAACGCGAAGGATATGAGCTTATCCTCTGCGGTCGCCATAGTACTGATGCCGAGACCGGCCAAGTCGGCCCCGAGGTGGCAGAGTTGCTTGATATTCCGCAAATCACTGGCGCGCGCACCCTCACGGTCACCAATCAACTCCTCACGGTCGAACGTGAGATGGATAGCGGGTTCGAGACCGTTGAGTGTTCTCTGCCGGCCCTGGTGTCGGCTACTGAGGACTTGGCGCCAGAGCGGTTCCCCAAAAAGGCCGATAAGGAAAAAGCCAAAGAGAAGCCGGTGCAGGAAGTAACAGCAAAAGATTTGTCTGCCGACCTGTCAGTATTCGGCACCGCTGGCTCGCCCACCTGGGTCGCGTCAGTACAAACGGTCGAGGTCGCACGCGAGAAAAAAGTTTTGGAGGGCGATCTTCCCGCTCAAGTGAACACACTGGTGCAATTCCTTCTGGAGCGTGGATTGTTCGGGAAATGGGCTGACGAAGACGAAAACGACGTGGGCCTCCAAAGGACAGGAAAGCCTGCTAGGGGTAAAGCCGTTTGGGTCGTCACCGAAACGCTCGATGACACCCTGCGACCGGTTACGTTTGAACTGCTCGGCAAGGCCACCGAACTGGCAACCAAGTATGCTGGAGAAGTCGGAGCCCTACTCATAGGCAGCGCAGTCGATCACCATGTCGCGAGCGTAGCGATCTATGGAGCAGACGTGGTATACCTGGCACAGGACCGTCGTTTAACGCCATACAGTACGGACATTTACACAGCCCTCCTGGCCCGAGCGATCCAAGACCATCAACCCGGAGCAGTCCTGTTAGCCGCCAGTGCCATTGGCCGAGACTTGGCCCCGCGTGTGGCAGCACGCCTTAGCTTAGGACTGACTGGTGACTGTGTTGACCTGGATGTGAACGAGCAAGGCCAACTGCTGCAGTATAAGCCGGCGTTCGGCGGGAACGTAGTGGCCCCCATCCTTTCCCGTACCACGCCAGAGATGGCAACAGTGCGACCGGGGATGTTGAAGAAAGCGCGTCCCAACCCAGCCCGCCAGGCACGGATCGAGATGCTTTGGCCGGATAATACCGTAATGAGCCGCGTAACCGTCCTCTCGCAAACCGGTGCGGAGGCAGGCAAAGCCGCCGCGTTAGACTCGGCCGAGATCGCCATTGGCATAGGGAAAGGGATTGGTGGCCCAGCGAATTTACCCGTGATTGAACAACTTGCTACTGCTTTAGGAGGAGCGCCGCTTGCAGCCACGCGTGATATCGCGGATCTGGGTTGGCTCCCGCGACAACACCAGGTTGGACTGACTGGTCGAGCAATTGCGCCAAAGCTCTATTTCGCTATTGGCATTCGTGGCGCATTTGAACACACCGTCGGTATCCGACGCGCTGGGATTGTCGTGGCGATCAACAAAAACCCAAAGGCACCGATTTTTCAGAATGCCGATATTGGCATCGTCGGGGATTACGCTGAGGTTGTCCCGCTGCTGACCGCAGCGCTCCAGGAGGCAAAGGCAAAACGATAATAGAGTAGTGGGGCGCAGCAGGCTGCGCCCCTGTCTGACACAACTTAACAAAGGAGGGACGTCCCATGCCCGCTGCGGGGAAAGCGGGGTATTCCCTCATTGAAATTCTGGTTGCGCTCACGCTCTTTTCTTTGGTTGCTCTCGGACTGTCCGTGGGAGTGGGCATAGCAGTCCGAGCAAGCAAACTGAGCGCAGATTTCACCCTCGCCACGATTCTCGCCCAAGACAAGCTTGAAGAACTGAGTGCTCAGACCGTGTTCCTGAGTGATGGCAGCGATGCCCCAGCGCCTGGATTTACCAGAGATTGGTCAGTCACTGCTGACGCTCCAGAAGCCGGCGTAACGCAGATCGACGTGACGGTCTCGTGGACTGACACGACTCCTCACACAGTCTCACTCACGGCGGTGGTCAATGACTAGCAAGCACTCAGTCATCAGCCCTCAGCTATTCGCTTTGGGCCCATCTGGCCTGACATTGGTCGAGATCCTGGTAGCGATGAGCGTCGCCGGAATTTTCTGCATGGCCTTATACGGCTTTTACTCTCTGCACACCGGTGTGCTGAAAGCACAAGAAGTCAGAATCAATATCCAAGAAAGTAGCCGGCTCGCCCTCGATTTCATCGTGCGGGAACTGCGCTTCGCTGGCGCACGACCGGTGCGTGATGGTCCCTGTGACGGGTTCGAGCGTCTCCTTGTCGCCGAAGAACAAACAGTGACCATGCAGTATGATTTTCGTGGCAACACCTCAGGTGCGCCGCCAGACGGCTGCCCGGACGATCCGAGCGAACTCATCACTTATACTTATGAAAGCGCCGGTCAGGTCATCAAACGTGCGACCGGTGGGGGTGCGCCGCAGCCTTTTATCAGCGATGTCCCGCCAGAGGGATTCCTGCTGCAGTATTTCGACCGTGATGGCAACGAAATCTCTCCACCTCTGGATGGTCTGGAGCGAGCTGCGGTACACAGTATCGTCGTCACCGTGCAGACGAATCGGCCGCACCCTCATCCACGTGTTACAGAACCGATTACCTCAGAACTCAGCTCTCTGGTCTTTCTCCCGAATCCACCGAGGTAATTCCGATGCGACAGAACCAGAGCAATCAGCCTGAGAGAAGGATACTGCCAAGTCGGGGACACACGAGTCGCTCGCGCGTTTCGACTTTTTCAATCCGCAATCCTCAATCCGCAATCTCCAATTCTCAAGAGGCTGGCATTGTCCTGATTACTACGCTCCTTCTCCTAACGCTGCTGACGATCATCGGCACCGGTGGTCTGGTCCTCAGCCGCACAGATCTGATGATTTCCCGCAATCTACTCACCGGTATCCAAGCATTCTGGATCGCACGCTCTGGGGTAGAAATCGGCAAGAATTGGCTAGAAACGAACCTGCCAGCGACCCCATTGCCAGTGACGCTCGGCCCAACAGCGCTCGCCGATGGAACATACACGGTGAATATCGCTGCTTTGGGAAACGGGGGGTATCGCATCATTGCAGTTGGTCTCGGGCCTGAGGAATCTCGACGGGTAGTGGAAGAAATTGTCCGCGTGCCAGACTTCACCCCCGCCGGAGTCATCACCAGCGAGGGGGATGGGCTCCATCCGGACTTCGACGATCAGAGCGGTGGGATTGGGCGGCGGATTCCTGACTTTACCATAGACGGCAGAAATCACGCCCCCGACGGGACCCTTTCTGCTGTATGTCCTGCAGTATCGCCCTTCGCCGTCACCCAGGTCGTTGCGCAGAATGACTTAATCACTACTATGGAAACACTCAAACGTGAGGTGGTAACGCGCGCGAATAACTTTTGCCTCGCCGATGGCAATGACGGAGCAGGCACCTGTACGCCCGGGCTCTCCTGGATACGTGGAGCTGGAGCGCTCCCACGTTTTACCAGCGGACCGTGTGTGGCTACGGACCCAGCCTGTTTTCTCAACCTCGACCTCTCTGCCGCAGCGCTCCGCGCTATCGCTTATCCACCAGATCTTCATCTTCCTGACCCCCCAGAGAACCGTGGGCCATTCACTCCTGGTGATGGCACTTTGCCCTTTGTCCGTCTGCTTAACGCAACGGAACAGGGACGGTTACACACAGCAATCAATGACATCATCCAGCGTGCAGCAGAACTCCCCGAGGAAAAAGTCTTGCAAATCACGACGAGTCTCACCTCTGGTACCTATACCTATGGTGTTTTGACCGAGCCAAAGGTCACGCACATTGAGGACGGAGGGAGCGAACTCGACCTCAGCGGCGGTGCAGTGGTCAACGGCGTCGGCATCCTCATCATCCCACGTGTGATGCGCCTTCTGAACGCCACGCTGAATTGGCAGGGGATTGTCCTCATCCTCGACGATGGAGATCTACGGGTCGAGGCCCCTTCTGCGTGTGGACACATCCTTGGTGCCGTCATCATGCGGGATAATGCCGCACTCGACCGCAAGTTCGACCTGGACCGAGTCCTGGCTGACGGCAGTTGTCCCCCTTTTGCCGTGAACTACAGTTGCGAGGCCATGACCCGAGCCCTGACTGTGCTGATGCGCACGGTATCGTGGACTGAGCAACTGGGCACCTGACAGGAGCTTCCTTGCCAAAGAGGGGGAAAAAAGAGTAGAGAGAAGAAACATTTTCATCAGCCCAAGTAAAAAGGAGGAAAAAATGGCAAGAATTCCATATGTGCAAAAGGAAACCGCGAAAGGGGAAATCAAAGAACTGTATGATACGTTTGAAAAACAGTTCGGTACCCGTGGCATTCCCAATGTCGTCAAGGCGTTGTCCAACAACCCCGGCTTGGCGAAACGGGTCTTTCCTTTAGCAAATTATTTTATGAATGAGTCATCCCTGTCGCCACGGGTGCGAGAACTTGCCGTGCTGATGCTCATGAAGCGGCTCGACTGTGGGTATGGGTTCGGACGGCATATCGAGATTGCCGAACGAGCGGGACTGACACGTGCGCAGATCGAGAGTATTGGCTCTTATCAAGCCAGTGCGCTCTTTAGTGATGATGACAAGCTTATTCTCCGTTATGCCGAAGAACTCACGCTACACGCTCAGGTTGATGATGACCTCTTTCGTCAAGTACAAAACCTACTCGGACAGCAACACATTCTTGATCTCACTGCTGCTATTTCTTTTTGGAACATGATGGCGCGGAACCTGAACGCTTTGCAGGTCGAGTTAGAACAGTAAAGAGGCGTGAGGCGTAAAACGTGAAGCAGAAGGCCTGTAGGTGCGGATTGGGCATTGTGGAGGAAAACACCGCCCTAATCCGCAATCCACAATCTGCAATCCGCAATTGCGAGGGGTTCACCCTGCTCGAGCTGCTCTT
>CAZCWX010000269.1:0-5369 GCA_964502465.1 uncultured Enterobacteriaceae bacterium
GCTTGTCGGACGGGCTAACAGCTTCGGTTTAAAATGAATCCATGAAGGAAAATCCTGCGGAAACAGGGCAAAAGAGATGTCATGGAGACAAACGACCTGGGGCACAGAGGTGAAGAGTGGACCACAGTAATACGGCGCGAACAGGACATCGACACGGTCCCACCAAACATGCCAGGGGAGATAACACTGTTGCCAGACCCATGGACTGTTCAACACCGCATTGCCGGTTAATACTCGTTGCTGAAAAGGTTTGATTGTCAGCGGCCCATGGGAGAGAGGTCTTCCACACAGATACAAGAGATATTCATATTGAGGTGCCACCTCGGCAACGGCTCGGAGCAAGCCGGTGAGGTACCGGGCAACTCCCATCGGTGCCGACTCTGCCAATACCCGCGCGTCAATCCCCACCCGAAGTCGCTCACTCATATAATAAGGATCAGGGTACGTCTGCAGGCTGTGCCGTACCAATGGACACAGGCTGCAGACGGCAAATATCGTTCATCTCGTCATAGACAGTGAGAATCACCACTCGGCATCTCTAGAATTTCGTTATGCCATAGCATATGGTATTTGCTCAGGCTTGTATACGCTCAGTAAACCTGACGATGCAGCGACGCCCCCCGTTCATCTGTGACACCTTTCGCCGCCTTCACCGCAAGTGATTTCCTCGAAGGAAAATGGTAAGAGGACAGCCTTTCTACACGAGGCAGCCTGATGCGTACGCTCTCCCAACTCCAAGATCACGTCATTCGCTGCTCCCATTGCCCACGGTTAGTTGCCCACCGCGAGCGCATCGCACGCGAGAAGGTCAAGCGCTACCGCGAGTGGGATTACTGGGGCAAGCCGGTTCCAGGCTTTGGCGATCCCCAGGCCCGACTGTTGATTATTGGCCTCGCACCGGCTGCCCATGGCGGCAACCGGACCGGGCGAGTTTTCACCGGGGATCGTAGCGGCGATTGGCTGTACGGCGCCCTCTACGAGGCTGGGTTTGCCAGCCAACCGACCTCAGTTCATCTGGACGATGGCCTGGAACTCCACGATTGTTACATCACCGCCGCAGTGCATTGCGCTCCACCGGACAACAAACCGCTGCCAGAAGAATTTGCCGCCTGCCGGCCCTATCTCTTGCAAGAACTCGCTCTGCTTGCGCAGGTCCGTGTGGTCATGGCGTTAGGGCAGATTGCCTTCGGTGCCTACCTGACCGCCCGGCGCGAGCTTGGGTATTCCGTCCCCTCTCCAACGCCTCGTTTCGGACACGGCTTCGCCTATGCACTGGATGACGTGACCCTGCTCGGTTCCTATCATCCCAGCCAGCAAAACACCTTTACCGGAAGATTGACGCGGGAAATGTTTGCTACGATTTTTCAACGGGCCAGAGTCGTTATGGATCAGATCACGTGAAGACTGCGCATAATCCGGACACCGCAAGAACTGCGTCTGTCAAGAGAGATTGCTTCGTCGCGGAGTTTACCCTGAGTATAGTCGAAGGGCTCCTCGCAATGACATTATCCGACCTGCTGTCTTTTTTTCGGGGGAATGACGAATCCCTGCAACACCCGGCAAAAAATCTACGCTGAAAGGAAAAGGCATCCAGCGTAGCGCTACGGAAAAATCGCGTTGATGACCTCTTCTATCGCCCGTTGCGACTCGATATCGTCCGTCAAAGACCGCGAGACCGCCACGGCACAGGCTCGCCGAGCCGGGACACCACGGCGCATGAGCTGACCAGCGTAGATCAGCAATCGTGTACTGACCCCTTCTTCGAGACCACTAGCCTTCAGGTGCCGCACCTTTTCTCCGAGCCGAGCCAGATCAAGTGCAATCTCAAAGTCCAGGCCGCTTTCATGGGCAATCACCTCGGCCTCTTTATCGCGAGGAGGATAGGTGAACTCGATGGTCACAAACCGTTGCCGGGTGGAGTGTTTCAGGTCTTTGAGGATACTCTGGTAGCCCGGGTTATAGGAAATGACCAGGAGAAAGTCCGGGTTCGCTGCTAAAATCTCTCCCTTCTTGTCGACCGGCAGGATACGACGATGGTCGGTCAGGGGGTGAATGAGCACGATCGTGTCTTTGCGTGCTTCGACAATTTCGTCCAGATAGCAGATCGTGCCCAGCCGCACGGCTTGCGTGAGCGGGCCGTCGATCCAGATCGTTTCGTCTCCTTTGATCAGGTACCGACCAACCAGGTCGCTTCCCGTTAAGTCTTCGTGGCAGGCGACCGTGATCAGATTGCCTGGCACACTCTCTTTCTCTTCTCTCATCAGCGAGTGTGCCATGTATTCAACGAAGCGGGTTTTGCCACAGCCGGTTGGCCCTTTGAGTAATACCGGCAACCGGCAGTCATAGGCCGCTTGAAAGATTTCTACCTCGTCGCCGATCGGCAGATAATACGGTACTGGGGTGTCAGACTGATGTACGTTCATGAGTTGATGGTTTCCATGGTCTGCTGGGTATCCGCATCGATCAAGTCGATCTTTGCGGTGTTGGTGATGCCATTTGCGCTTTTGGCCTCGGCCACCTGGGTGCGAATCCTGTCCCGGAACCGTTCACGGATCTCAGGGGGCATGCCCTCCATCGGAAAATTTTGCAGAAAGACTCGCACTTCGGACGGAGCTGGCCATTCAATCCGGCTGATCCGCGGTCCCATAATATCCAGATTGCGAAGCAACTTCTCGACTGCCTGCTGAAAAGGCGACCGGGTCGTATCAGTCGCCGCAGCGGTCGTTGTCGGAGCAGCGCCATCGCTGAATTGAGCCATCACTTGATCGATGCGGGCCTGGATATTGGGGTCGGTGGTCAGGGCCTTAGCACGGGTCAGCGATTCCTGCGCTTTCGCCCGCTCCCCTTTTTCCTGATACGCAATCCCCAGGTTGAAGTACGCCTGGAAGAAATCCGGATTCTGAGCAACAACCGCTTGGTACTCAGTGATCGCGCGGTCCGCCTCATTACTGTAGAGGTACATAGTGCCAAGATCCGTCCGCACGTTGGGGTCGTCAGGATGCTGAGCAAGATATTTTTGATAGTACTCGATCGCTTTATTGTACTCTTCGAAGTCGTAATACACGTTCCCGACGCCACGGAGGGCTTCAGGGTCGTCTGGCGCCAATTCGAGGATATGACGATAGGACTCGAGCGCTGCGCTGCGGTAACTGGCGTCGATCCGCGCCGCACGGGACTGGACTTCGGCAAGGGTCTTCCACGCTTTCACATCCTGCGGCGCGGCGTTCGCCTGATTCACTAACTCAGCAATCCGTGTCTTTACTTCCTCCGGTAACGTCACTGGCGGATGATTCTCTGGCAGTGTTTGAGAACCGCCGGTGCTCGCCAGTCCCCCTGCTGTAGCAGGAGAGGGCGCGGATGAAGGGAACGGTTGCGAGCGCAAGACCAAAAACCATAAACTGGTGCCAACGATTAAATAGAGCGAGAGGACGATTAGCCCTGGGGTCAGGGGCTGCCAGGAAGTTGCAGAAAAGGGAGCAGCTCGCTTGCCAACGCTTTTCTCAGCCCCAGGCAGCGTTTCACCGCACGTTGCACAAAAATTTGCTTGGGGAACGGTCTTCGTTCCACACTGCGGACAGAAACGAGCGGTCACCATCTCTCGCTCCAGCTACGCCGCGCAGGCCACTGCCCGTTCATCCCTCGTCGGCTCTGATGAAGAATCCACATCGCTCTTGGCATAACAAAAATACGTAGCAGCAATCTTCTACATGGGCTAGTAGTCCACCCAGTTGGTTGTGAGGGAGAGACCCTTGATGACGCTCAGGGTGATAAGCAGCGGCATTGTCATGCGGAACGCAGTGAAGCATCTCAGTAAAATCAGGCTGATAGAGTCTAGATTGGTCTGCTTCGGTCTCTTGCCGTTGACAGTACCGAAGCCGGACGGTTAAGGTGCTTGCGTTTGCGTGACTTTGGAGGGGCTCTATGGCAAAAAAACCCATCACCCGTGACCCTCGGCTCGCCGCAGGAAAAAAACTCCTCGACCAGTGGGGAATCACTCCTGCTGGACTACAGAACCACAGCGTGTCAATGGACGCAGTAGCCCAGCGGATAGGTCAGGACCCGGCAGCGGACCTGGCATTAGCCGCTTTGCTAGGGAATCACCCTCAGCCTGAAGCGGCACAGGTGTTGGTGAACTGGGAAAACACCGTAAGCGACAAGAGTGTACGCCGAGAAATTCATCGGTCGTTGTACAAACTCGCGCAAAAAGGGGTTCCAGTCGCCAGACCAACTCAAGAGCCAACCCAATCAATCCTGGCCCCAGTTGAACCAGAAGGGTATCTCTCTTCTATGGATGGTCGGGGTGATCGCCTGGTGTGGTTAGTGAAACCACGTGTGGGCGGTGGGCTGCACTACCTTTCCGCCTTAGTGAATGAACCTGAGGGTATGCGGTACGTCGAAGGCACCGAAGTCACACGCAAGGCGATCCGCTTGATGCGTCAGGACCTGAGTGCGAACCACCAAATTACGGTGATTGACGCACCCTGGCGCTACTGCGATTTTCTCATGCACGAAGGCTACGAACGCGCCAAAGCTCGGGGCGTGCAGGAAATCGAGTCGTACCCTGCCTTGCGTTCGCACCTGCTCTCAGCCCCAGCTCAGTTCGTGGAAGTCCCTTGCCCTCCGCATATGACTCCCGACACCATTGCCACCGATGAGACTCTGTTGGCAACCTCAGGCCAGCTCTTTGAAGAACTGGAACTGCAACGCTGGCTCCTCGATCATACGCAGATCCAACCTTATATCGATCGAATCTCCCAAGCACAGGAAAGTCGCTTGATCCTCAACCGCTATCAACAGCAAGACCGGGTGCAGATGGTCATCGATCAGGCAATCGCTGAGCTGTTTTCTGGGGAGTACGGGCAGGTGTATGCCCGCCGCTTGGAAGAAACCGCATTCTACTTCGCCGCTACAGAGCGACCTGAAGCGGCGAAACGTGCCCTGGCAGTAGCACTGGCGCTGAAACGCCGAGAGCAGGGGGGAAAAGGCATCCCCTTCTGTGAGGAACTCGTCCGTCAGAGCATTGCTATACACTACCAGGTAGAGCAGCAGCAAGAACAGGAAGAGGCACGCGGCTCGCTGATTATGAAGCCCGCAGAGTTCGCCGCGCGCATGCAAGCAGCACAGCGCCGGCGGATGGGGTAAAGAGTGCTTAGCCGTCAGCACGTCGCAGTCAAATTGAGGTCTTGAGCATATCTCATACAGCTTGCCACACAGCCGAAAAGGCGACAGCACAAATGCGGTAGGTTTCTTTGCAGGGATGTCTGCCAATGAGTTAAACTGTGAGTGTAGTACCGATCTGTGGAAATCTTGCTTCAGCCTGGAATCTATACTCCACGTGGCCTTAGTTGAGACTTTTTGAGCCCCTCGTG
>CAZCWX010000270.1:0-7999 GCA_964502465.1 uncultured Enterobacteriaceae bacterium
GGAGAGGCCGCGTTGCTCGTTTCACCCACGGATGTTGACGCAATCACAGACGGACTCACCCGTCTCCTGGAAGAGACGGATTTACGTGCTGAGTTGCGAGAGCGCGGGTATGCCCGTGTCCGCCTGTTTTCCTGGGAGCGCTGCGCCCGGGAGACATTGGCAGTGTACCAGCGAGTGTATCAAGGACAATAATTGTGAATCCCTGAGCCTGAACTGCTCTGTCTACAAACTCAACAGATAACGCACGAGCGTGCGGACACCAAAGCCGGTGCCACCTTTGGGGATGTACGAACTGTCCTTCTCGGCAAAAGCAGGACCAGCGATATCGAGGTGTGCCCAGGGCAGGTTCCCGACAAACTCTTCCAGGAATAAGGCTCCGGCAATTGCCCCGGCGTTGCCACTGCCAGTGTTTTTGATGTCGGCGACTGAGCTTTTTATGTCGTCTTTGTACTCTTTGACGAGCGGCAATTGCCATACTGGCTCACCCGTCTCTTTGCTACACTGTAGCAATGCCTCTGCCAGTTCTTGATTATTGCTGAACAAACCAGCGATGTGTGCCCCCAGTGCGATAACACACGCACCGGTCAACGTCGCCAGATCGATAATCACGTCTGGTTTGTCGTACGGCATTGAGCAACGCATCGGCTAAGATCAGGCGCCCTTCGGCATCGGTGTTGAGCACCTCGACGGTCTTGCCATTACGATAACGGATGATGTCGCCTGGTTTTTGGGCGGTGCCGCTCGGCATATTCTCCGTTGAGGGAATGTAGCCAGTCACTTGCACCTGTGGTTTGAGTTGCCCGATCACCTGCATCACCCCGAGGACCGTTGCTCCTCCAGACATATCCAGCTTCATGGTTTCCATCGATTTCGCCGGTTTCAGCGACAGGCCGCCCGAGTCGAATGTGAGCCCTTTCCCCACCAATGCGACTTTCTTTTTCGCTTTAGTGGTTGGTTTATAAATCAATTTGATGAAGCGCGGTTCTTCCACGCTGCCGCGGGCAACCGCGAGGAGCCCGGTCATCTGTGCTGACTTGATCTTTTTGACCCCGAGGATCTCGCTCTTGAGACCGTTGCTGCGTGATACCCGTGCTGCCTGCTCGGCCAGATAAGACGGGGTGGACACCGACGCGGGTTCATTGATTAAGTCTCGCGCGAGGAACACACCAGGAGCGGTCTTTTGCGCAATCTCGAGGGCACGTGTCAGGGTAGGAGTCTGCTGCAAGGTTGCACCAGCCAAAATGAGCACATCGACTGGAGGCTTGCCGTTCTTGTCGGTTTTGTATTTATCAAACGTGTACCCGGACAGAAGGGTCCCTTCAACCACAGCAGCGAGAGTCTCATATTGTCCATGCTCAGTAGCAAAGAACCAGGCCAACCGGCGTATTCCTGGTCCCCTGGCTTCTTTATGCGCTTTTCCTGCCACCCGACGCCAGGTTTCGGTCTCCAGGTGCGCGGCTTTGCCCAGTCCAACCAGCAGCACCTCAGGGCTAGGCAATCGTCCTTGGGTCTGCATACGGAGCGACTCGCCTTCTTTGCCTGTAAAACCGCTGCGTGTCATTTGTTCTTTCAGGGCGCCGTTTAAGGCCGTATCCAGCGCCTGGAGATGCTCACCGTCGTGCTCCCCTTGCATAACGGGAACAACAAGGAGGTCGCTTTTCAGTGCTGCAAGCTGCTGGGTCTGTACGCGAACGTTCATGGAGTGATATCCTTGTTTCGCTTTATGACGCTGCTGCTTGTCCTTTCACGGTATGGGCCAGGGCGCGAGTACGGCGCTTGAGCGTACGAATACCGCGACGGAGCTGTTTGACTTCCTGGGAGGCGTGGCGTGTCAAGGCTTCGTCCCGCTTCGCTTTGAGTGCGCGAATATTCGTTTTGACGGTGCTCTTCTCAGCGCTCGCGGTTTTCTGTTCGAGGACGATGCCGTGCGCGGTGGCGAGCAGTTTTACCAACTCTTCTTTTTTCATCGCGGTGACGCCAACCACGCCAGGAACTTTCAGCGCTTCCTCGCGCAATTTCGGCGTATTCATACGCAACAGTTCTTTTGCATTCATGGATTATTCCTTAGGTGCACGATTCGGTTTGAAGGTTTTCTTTGCCAGATAAAACATCAGCGCTCCTGCCGCAGCGTACATAAGAATTCCCTCTATGAGTCCAAGACCACTGGTAAAAAGAGCAACGAACACCACCAGTGCGGTGCCGATGACCGCCACAATCTTTTCCATGCGTTCTTCCCGGTCACGTACGGCGGTGACATGATCGGACACTGGGCTGCCGCATGCTGGACAGCGACCGGCCGGCTTGCGGTACAGAATCTTTCCGCACTGTGGACAGGGGATGCGAAGGGCAAGGGGCATGGCAGATGGCCTATGGCAGATAGCTCGTTCGCTACGCTCACTTTATGGCTTGTCACTGATAGCAGATAGCTCGTTCACTACGCTTGCTTTATGGCTTATAGTTGATAATAGAAAGCTGACTACCATCCGCCATAAGCCATAAGCCATGATTACTGTACCGTCCACACATCGCCACGATGGAGCAGCGCTTCCAGGTCGCCTGAGCCAGATTTCGCTTGCGCGTCCTGTATCTGCTGATTGATCAACGTGTCAAAGGTCGGTTTTTCAGTGACACGAAACACACCTATCGGTGTAGGGAAGGCTGGCGGGGCCATGCGGCTCAACAGGAAAGCGAGAACCGTGTCGTTTTCGTCGTGCACCAGTAAGTCAGCACTACCGATGCCGTTTCCCAGTGTCACCACCTCTGGAGTAAGCCCGCTGAGGCGAATCCCGCGGTCTTTGTTCTTGCCGAAAATCATCGGCTTGCCGTGTTCTAAGACCAACTGCGTGTCAGCTTTCGTTTCTTTATCAGTCAAGGAGGCGAAAGCTCCGTCATTGTACACGTTACAGTTCTGTAGAATCTCAACAAATACTGCACCTTTATGTTCGGCCGCACGTTTGATGATCTCTTGCTGGTGTTTTGCCTCGACGTCGATCGTGCGGGCAATGAAAGTGGCATCTGCCCCTAACGCTAACAATAACGGATTGAGGGGGTGGTCAGCAGAACCGACCGGGGTGGACTTGGTCACCTTTCCCAGCTCTGAGGTAGGAGAGTATTGCCCCTTGGTGAGACCATAGATCTGGTTGTTGAACAACAGGATTTTCAGGTCCACGTTGCGTCGCAAGGCATGGAGGAGATGGTTTCCACCAATACTTAACCCGTCACCATCACCGGTGACGACCCAGACCATCAGGTCTGGCCGCGATACTTTCAACCCGGTAGCAATGGCTGGTGCACGACCATGAATCGAATGGAAACCGTACGTATTCATGTAGTATGGGAAGCGGCTAGAGCAGCCGATCCCAGAGATGAATACCGTATTTTCCCTGGCAATGCCCAGTTCAGGGAACACCTTCTGCACTTGGGCAAGAATGGAATAGTCCCCGCAGCCTGGGCACCAGCGTACATCCTGATCGGAAACAAAGTCCTTGCGTGTCAACTTCGTCGCACTTGCTGTGCTCATAATATTATTCCTCCAGCATCCGAGCGATTCTTGCAGTAATCTCAGAAATCTTAAACGGCCTGCCCTGGATCTTATTGAGACCAACGGCATCAACCAGGTACTCGGCGCGCAACACCCGTAGCAGCTGACCCATGTTCATCTCTGGTACGAGGACCTTGTCGAAGCGAGCAATGATCGCTCCCAAGTCAGACGGTAAAGGATTCAGGTACCGCAGGTGCACGTGAGAGACTGCCTTGCCTTGTTCCTGGAATTCCTTGACTGCCGCAGTGATCGAGCCATAGGTGCTGCCCCAACCAATAACCAGCAGCTTGCCACTTTCCGGGCCGTCGATCGGGGTAGGCGGAATCTCCTGAGTGATTTTTGCCATTTTGCGATAACGCACGCGCACCATCTGTTCGTGGTTGTTCGGTGCATAGCTGATGTTGCCAGTTAAGTAATCCTTTTCCAGCCCACCGATACGGTGTTCGAGGCCCGGGGTGCCTGGCCGGACCCAGGGACGAGCGAGCGTGCCCTCGTCTCGCAGGTAGGGGAAGAAACCTTGCGGGTTCGTACGGAACTCGACGGTGATGGCGGGAAGATCAGCAACCGACGGTAATAACCATGGCTCAGAGGCATTCGCCAGATAGCCATCAGTCATCAGAATGACCGGGGTCATATACTTGACTGCAATCCGCACCGCCTCGAATGCGGCATGGAAACAGTCAGCCGGAGTCGAGGCGGCGATCACCGGCAGCGGGGCCTCTCCATGGCGGCCGTAGAGGGCTTGTAACAGGTCTGCTTGTTCGGGTTTGGTCGGCATGCCGGTACTCGGTCCAGCCCGCTGAATGTTGGTGATAATCAGCGGAAGTTCCACAGCCACGGCCAAACCAATGGTTTCCGCTTTTAAGTTCATGCCGGGACCGGCAGTCGTGGTGAGAGCGATCGCACCGCCAAATGCGGCACCAAGAGCAGCGCCCACGCCAGCGATTTCGTCCTCAGCTTGAAAGGTGTACACGTTGAAATTCTTAAAAGCAGCTAACTCGTGCAGCACATCGCTGGCAGGGGTGATGGGATAACTACCGAGGAAAAGCGGCAGCCCGGCTTTTTGCGCAGCAGCGAGAAATCCCAGGGCTGTAGCCGTATTCCCGACGATATTGCGATAGGTGCCAGGGGCAATCTGGGCGGGCTTAATCTCGAAGGAAGAAGCAAAAATTTCCGTATTTTCACCAACGTTGTACCCAGCCTTGAGGGCACGAGTGTTGGCTTCCAACACCTCTGGATTTCTTTTGAAGCGTTCTTTGATCCAGTTGAGCGTCGGCTCGATCGGACGATGATAGAGCCATGACACCACGCCGAGCGCAAAAAAGTTTCGGCACCGCATGACTGACCGGTTCGGCAGGTTCAGATCTTTTAGCGCCAGGGTCGTCATCTTGGTGATTTCAACCGGATAGACCTGATACTTGTCGAGCGAACCATCATCGAGAGGGCTTTTTTGGTATTCGGCTTTCTTCAGGTTGGCGTCGGTGAACTCGGCTTTGTCCAAGATGAGAATACCGTTTTGTTTGAGATCCGCCAGGTTGGTCTTGAGCGCGGCCGGATTCATCACCACCAGCGCATCTAAATCGTCACCCGGGGTGTACACGTGTTTGCTGCTGAAGTTCACCTGAAATGCGCTCACTCCGTACAGTGTCCCCGTAGGAGCGCGAATCTCCGCCGGGAAATCAGGCAGCGTTCCAATGTCATTGCCGGCCATCACCGACTCGGTGGTAAACTGCATCCCGGTTAATTGCATCCCATCGCCTGAGTCGCCAGCGAAACGGATGACCACATTTTCCCGCTCCTGCACGGATTTTTGCAGGGGGGCCCCTATTGGGTTGGTTGCCATAGGTTCTCCTCCTTAGCTATCCCCTTTACATGAATGAGAGCTATCCCCTTTACATGAATGAGAGTGGTAAATAGGCGTGAAACGGACATATCAACAGGTGTACCATACCGTAGCCCTTCGTGTATTACAAGTTCCTTCTCCCTTTTTTGATCTCTAACTATTTATAATCACAAGGATTTATAAAAATCGCACCGCAATCGGCATAATCGCCCAGATCCGCTCTCGCAGCCACCAATCGGCCTGACTGCCTCGCGGAATCGGACGGATCAATGAAGACAATCGCCAGAGAGACGGTGGCTTAGGGAAGTGTTCAAGCAACACTGGTGCTTTTGCCGAGAGACCGACCCGTCGCTTGGCTTCATTCAGCGCGTCTTCGATCCCTCCTATGGCATCGACCAGCCCACGGGTCCAGGCTTGCCGTCCACTCCACACCCGACCTTGGGCGTTGGGTTCGACCGCGTGAAGACTTAATCCTCGACAGTGCGCGACTTTCTCGACAAACTCCTGGTAGAATGCCTGGACCTCGAAGTCTAACCGTTCACGTTCAGGGGGGGCAAAGGTCTGATAGTCAGAAAACAGCGCAGCTCGGCGGCCTCGGGTAAGGATTTCCTTGCTCACACCCAAACGAGTGTACAGGTCATGCAGCACCGCTTTGCCAGCGATTACGCCTATCGAGCCGGTAATCGTCCCTTCTTCGGCAAAAACCGTGTCGCCAGCCAGAGCCAGGTAATAGCCCCCCGAAGCGGCCACATCGCCCATCGAGATAATGACGGGCTTGTGGTCGCGGGTCTTTTGCAACGCATGCCACATCAGATCTGAGGCAACCCCAGACCCTCCCGGACTCGACACGCGCACCACCACGGCGGCGACGTCGTGATCGTCGCGTATGTGCTGTAAGTCTCGCACAAAACTGGTCGATCCGGCTGTCCCGCTTCCTTGGGGGCCGTCGAGGGTTGCTCCGCGTTTAATCGTTCCATTGACTGAGACCACAGCAATTTTTGGTGGTGCGGTGCGGAGCAATTGGCGGCGAAGGGTGCGCAGGTGGCGACGGCGATACGGGCGCATCTCAATCATGTGGACCGGACCGATCGCGGTTTCGAGCAAAGTCTCCACTTCATCTTCGTAGCTGATGTGATCAACAAGTCCAGCGGTCACTGCCTCTTGGGCTAAAAAGAGCCCTTGGTCGATTAACTCTCGCACTGAGGTTTTGCTCTTGTTGCGCGCGGAGGCGATCCCTTCGACGATCTGGCTGTAGAGATCATCAAGCAGGCTGTTGAGCATTTCGCGATGCGGCCCTGATAGCGACTCGCGGGTAAATGGCTCGCCTGCCGCCTTGTAGAGGCCGGCCTGATGGACTTGGGCCTCGATACCGAGTTTATCGAGGGCTCCCTTGAAAAAGACCGTCTCAGCCGCAAGACCGGTGACAGCCAGATGACCGGTCGGAGCCAGCACGATCGTATCGGCTACGCTCGCAAGGTAATACTCGCGCGTAGCCCCTTCGGTGAGATAGACCCACACCTGTTTGCCCGCCTGGCGTAGCGCCAGCAGTGAACGACGGAGCCCCTGAAGCCGAGCCCAGCCAGCCTCAAGGTCTGCGAGGGAGATGAAAACGGCACGAATGCGTTCGTCTTCTCGTGCCCAGCGCAAGGTTGTCATGAGGGCAAAAAAATCGATCCCAGGTGATCGCCACAGCGCAGTAAGGGAATGGGTGCCTTCGTCAGGCAACGTGCCGCTCAGGTCGATGCGCAAGGTGTTGTAGGCAGGCTGGCGTCCAACAATACGGGTAAGGAGGTCGATCCCCCAGTAGACTACACGTAGGATGTAACGAACGAAGTACCGAAGCACGGGAAAGAGTATACCTACGTCTTGCTGACCGCACGCAACAGGCGAGCCGGGGACACGCTCCGTTTTGACTCTGACCTGAGGGTTGGTTTAATCCGTGGACGGTTCACCCGAGACCCATCGGGAGCAAGTTGCTGCGCTTGCCATTGGGTGAGTCCGCGACGCAGGAACAACGGATGGATGCCCAGCGTGTCACAGATATTGACGAACGAGAAAAGCCAACTCGTGTCATCAGAGAGCAGCCACTGTTCGGCATCGGCTTGTAGCTGACAGCTACGGCTGTCTGTCGCCCAGAGGTACTTCTGAAAGCATTCCACCGCGTCTTCGAGAATAGCTACCATTAAGCGGCGCTCTCCTTGGGCGCTTTCCTTTTGCCGAAGCGCAGCGAAAAACTGTGTCGGCAAGAGCGTCTCAGGTTGAAATAAGGTTGTCCGTCCCTCAACATAAACGATTCGTTCCTTCATAGAGAAGCCTCGCTCCCTTCTGCGGGGGAGAATCTCTTCTTTCCCCGCCTCCACCTCATCACAGCACCACCGGCGCTGCTGCTCTACTGACTCACCGATTACTACATTCTCCCTCTCTTTTTGTTCACCCTCCCTGAACGACATCAGCTTGTCGAAAGAGACGACAGGACGGTTACACGGAAAAAGAATTCCCGCAGCCACACGTCCGCTTCACATTGGGGTTTTGCAACTTAAAGCCCGAGTCCATGAGGGAGTCAGAATAATCCAGCTCTGTCCCTCGTAAATAAAGAAAACTCTTGCGGTCCACCA
>CAZCWX010000271.1:0-4965 GCA_964502465.1 uncultured Enterobacteriaceae bacterium
TATCACCGGCCCAGTCGAATTGGTGACCCACCTCACGTCCGAAGAAACCAGAGGACAGCCGTTGACGATTGAGGGCCGCCTGTACATGACCGAACGGGTGCTGACCCTGACTGCCGTCGAACTGCCAGATCCTGTGCCCCATTGTATGGACGGCACGCCAAGATGTGGAGGAATCATGCCACCGCGTGCGGTTTGGGGTCCTCTCTCCCCGTCGCGGGAGAGAGACAGAGAGAGGGGGCCTCAGCATACCTCACCCTCTCCTGTGTCCTTTCCCATCAAGAAAGAGGACGCTCCGTCATCTAGATCTTGGTGGGCCTTCTCTCTCGGCAGGCTCCTCTATTTGTAGTCCATTTCCTATTTTCTTGGTCGCTGCGGGCAGCGACCAAGATGCAGGTCATACCGCCGTTTACTGATCTGAATATCGCAATAAGGGCAGGTGAGACTACCGGGGCGCTTTGGACACATCCGCTGGTGTCGCTCTCCCCACTTCTCGCTCACCTCCGCTGCGCAATAGGGACATTGTGGCATGCCCTCTTTCCTCTCCTCATGAATTTCGCTGGCTGCTCACTCATGGCACCTGCTTCCGCACAGAAGCGGCATCGGTTCTGCACGGGCTGTGTAACATAATAGCAGGGAAAGCAACAACGGGCCAAATACGTCAAGAAAAAGTAGCAGAGAGGAAAAGCATGAGGCAAGTCACTGTGCTGAGAGAGGCTAATTGAGCGCGTGGGGTTCACTCAAAGTAAAGGGGGCGATTTCCGCATCAAACCGTTCATCATTCGCCGCCACCATCTGATAAGTCCCATGCATAGAACCAAAAGGCGTAGAGAGCGGGCAGCCAGAGGTATACTCAAACGACTGTCCCGGTGCCAGCACAGGTTGTTCTCCTACCACCCCTGGTCCGCGGACTTCTTCCACGTGGCCAGTCGCGTCGGTAATGACCCAATGCCGACTGATCAGTTGTGCGGTCACCTCGCCTTCATTGGTAATACGAACCGTATACAAGAAGAACCAGCGACTGAGCTGCGGCATTGAACGGGTAGGGTCGTACTGCGCCTCAACATGGACCCGGATTCCCTGGGTAACAGCCTCAGATGTAGACACAACAACCTCCTTTGTCCTGAGGAAAGATCCGATGAAAACCACCGGGGAGGTGGCACCTTTTTTGTGCCTTCCCCCCTCGGCACGTCATTAGTCGTGCTTGCGCAGTTCAAGACGGCCGATCTGATTACGATGTACTTCGTCAGGGCCATCGGCGAACCGCAGCGCTCGTGCCTGCGCGTACGCATGTGCCAGACCAAAATCCTCTGCTACGCCACCACCACCATGCACCTGCATGGCCCAGTCAATCACTTTCAACGCCATATTCGGTGCGGCCACTTTGATCATGGCGATTTCCATGCGGGCAGCCTTATTTCCAACCGTGTCCATCATGTAGGCGGCCTTGAGCGTCAATAATCGAGCCTGCTCGATCGCGATTCGTGCCTCAGCAATGCGCTCGAGCGTTACCGTTCGCTCAGAGACAGGTTTGCCGAAAGCAACCCGCGACTTGGCCCGCTTACACATCTTCTCCAGAGCGCGCTCAGCCTGACCAATCAACCGCATGCAGTGATGAATACGACCAGGCCCAAGGCGGCCTTGGGCAATCTCAAAGCCCCGTCCCTCACCCAGCAGCAAGTTCGACGCCGGCACGCGCACTTCCTCAAACAACACCTCCGCGTGACCGTGTGGCGCGTCATCATAGCCAAACACCGAAAGCATACGGAGAACTTTGAGCCCTGGGGTGTCGCGTGGCACCAAAATCATGGACTGCTGACGATAGCGATCTGGGGTATTTGGATCAGTCTTCCCCATGAAAATAAGAATTTTACAGCGCGGATCCCCCATCCCGGACGACCACCATTTGCGGCCGTTGATCACGTAGGTATCACCGTCACGCACGATGCGGGATTCGATATTGGTCGCGTCAGACGACGCGACCGCAGGCTCGGTCATCGCGAAGCAGGAGCGGATCTTGCCTTCGAGCAGTGGCTCTAACCATTGTTTTTTCTGCTCTGGTGTTCCATATCGTGCCAATACCTCCATGTTGCCAGTGTCGGGTGCAGAACAATTGAACACCTCTGGCGCGATAAACGAGCGGCCCATGATCTCGCACAATGGGGCGTACTCTAAGTTAGTGAGACCGGCCCCATGTTCGCTCTCGGGAAGAAAGAGGTTCCACAGACCCGCGGCTTTGGCTTTCGCCTTCAATTCCTCCATAATTGACGGGATCTGCCAGCGATCCCCGGCAAGCTGGGCAGTGTAGGTCTCTTCGTTCGGATAAATATGTGCATCCATGAAGGCCTGGAGGCGTTTCTGTAACTCTTTAACCTTGGGGGAAAACTCAAATTCCATCGTGTGGCTCCTCTTTCTCTAGTCTTTCTTACGGTTATCGCGAATGGTCAGGTTTTAGGAAATATTAGCTATGAAGTCAAACACTGCCCTAGACTGCTACGAAATCGGACCACAGAAGATTGGTACTGTCCCTCACCGGCAGCGGATTCCATCCCCGTTCGGCCTGAGCGTACCCTGAGCTTGCCGAAGGGGAAGTCGAAGGCCGGTAAACTCGCCAGCATCACACTCTTCGACTTCACCGCTGGTGCGGCGTAGCCTGTCCTGAGCGAAGCCGAAGGGCTCAGAGCGAACGGACAGAGGAAAGCTCAACAAGTAAGGTACTGTCCTAATGTCCTGTGGCCCGATTCAGACCTCTAGCCCTACAGAGCGCATCAGTGCAAGCGCATTGCTTTTCTTTACGATACCAGGACGCATGCGGTAGTCGAACCTGAGGGTGCCATCAACGAAATGGTCCTCAAAGCAAACGTTCGCAGCTCTGGGCGCTAACGCTTCGGCGATGTGTGCGAGCGCTAGATCGTGGGTTGTTACCAGCCCGATCGCGCTACGGTCCACCAGTCCTCGCACAACCGCTTCCGCACCAATCTGGCGGTCATGTGAGTTTGTCCCATGAAAAATTTCATCGAGCAGAAAAAGCAACGGCAGCGGTCCGCTGGCGATATCCATGAGCTGACGGATACGGGTAATCTCCGCGTAAAAGCGAGAGCTGCCAGCCTGCAGCGAATCTTGAATGCGCAAGGTCGCACCGATAGCGAGCGGCGAGAGCCGTAGCCGTTGGGCCCGCACTGGAGCCCCAGCGAGGGCAAGGACGGCATTTGTTCCTACGGTGCGGAGTAAGGTGCTCTTGCCCGACATATTCGAACCGCTCACAATCAGCACTCGGAGTGGGTTCCCGAGACACACGTCATTGCGCACACAACGGGTATCGGGAATGAGAGGGTGGCCGAGCCCTTCCCCGGCAAAACAGGGCCCTTCTTGTGTGATCTCTGGGAACGGGTCAGTTGGATGTTCGTAGGAATACCCTGCCAGAGCGCTCAGCGCTTCGAATTCCGCCACCGCAGTAAGCCAGCGGGCGATTGCCGGTCCCGAAACAGCCCGCCACGCTTCAATGGCAAGAGCAATCTGTGTTGTCCACAGCAAGAGGGCAGCAAAAGGAACAAAAATTTGGTTTTGCCTTGACTCAAGCAGATTGATGAGCCGACCGAGTCGCGCAATCTGGCGGGATGGAGGAATGCCATCGGTGTCCAATGCAGCACGCAGGGCAACAAGACGCGGGCTAGTGAAACGCTCCTGCTCAAGGCACGCGAGGATGTCCGCAAGCAGAGTCAGGTCACGTCCTGCCCGGGCAACATTGGTAATGACCTGCAGCACCCGGGCACGCAGGCGAAAAGCGAGCGCTCCCTCTATCCCAAGCGTCACAAGCAACGGCAGCAGTCCAAATCCAAAGGCAGCCCATCCGACCAGCGTCACAACTGCCAGTGTCGCCGAGCCAAATGCGACAGTACGAAGGGCTGGCGAGTGGAGTAGGAGCGGCGCACTGCCCCATGACGCCAGCACCTCGGGATCGAGACCGGCGCGTACATTTTCTCCTAAGAGCGCCAGCTTTTCTCGCAAATCGAGTTGAGGGCGCAGCTCCTTGACCGCAGCCTGCCGAGCAGCGATTTCCGCTGGCGTTGCTGGAGCCCGTAACCAAGCAGCCAGGGTCTGCTCACCTCCTCTGGTCCGTGCCGTGCAGAGCAACTCGAACAATGAGCCGCGACCAAAAAGGTCGAGGTCTTGGGCATAGGGATGATTGTGATCAAGGAAGTCGGTTCCCGGCACTCCCTGTCCGCTCCAGCGATCTTCTAAACGGGCAAGGCCACGCTCGTAGAACGCCACACTCCGCTCCGCTGACCGGAACTGGCGACGGACACGCTCGTGGAGAATAACCAGGACCACAAAGGCAATCACTGGCAGTGCGAGCCACCATGTCGCCAGGAGCCCGGGTCTCATGGTAAACCAGACGAGCGCAACAGTGCCAAGAAATAAGAGGAGTCGGGCATTCCCAATTGCCTGACTCAACCGTGTATATCGTGCTGCGTCTGCGCGGCGACTCTGCAGGCGCTGTGTGTACTCAGAGTGGGGATCAGACTGCAATGGAAAATCCAGAACCGATTTGCCTCTCCTGCGTAAAATGTTGGCAGTAGCTTACCTGCTGGCTCCACACAAGTCGAGCACGCTGGCCCTGGGGTCGTTCTGTCCGTGGGTAACACTATATGCACTTTGACTATTCCGTGAGACACTATTGCGAGGACGTAAAACGCAACGAGCACACAGTAGCCAGTAACACAAGGCTGTAGGCTATAGGCTGCAGGCAAAGATAGGGACACCCTTCAGCCTCAGGCCTTCAGCCTGAAGCCTTCTTCAGGCTGACTACTGACCACTCATGCATTCATCACTCATCGTTCATCATTTATTTCAATCCCGCTTTACGCAGGGCGGCAAGCTGGCGCTCCAAGGTCGCTGGATCTTTGATGGGTACTCTCTGCTTGTGAACCTCCAGCGAGAACTGGGGATTGATCCGTAGGACTTCCG
>CAZCWX010000272.1:0-4862 GCA_964502465.1 uncultured Enterobacteriaceae bacterium
TTGCAGCGCACCTGCTGTTTCGCATAGGCGATGGCAACTGTCCGCGTGAGCGCAATGACTCCACCTTTGGCTGCCGTGTAGGCATGGACATTGCCAACGCCGAGCAGTCCTGCCAAAGAAGAGGTATTAATAATGGACCCCTCTCCAGCCTTGATCATCTCGGGGATGGCGTACTTACAGCCTAAGTATACCCCTTTCAGGTTCACCGCGATGATTTGATCCCAGACTTCTTCGTCCAGATTCGTCACCAGCGCGTCTTTGCGATGCAACACTGCCGCATTGTTGTACAAAATGTGCAGGCTGCCGTAAGTCTCAACGGTAAAACGGACCAATGCCTCGACCTGTGCCGCCGAAGACACATCTGCGGCCCGGCATACCGCTTCTCCACCGGCCGCACGCACAAGTTGGACAGTTTCTTCCCCGCCCTCGACTTGCACATCAGCCACTACCACCTTTGCCCCCTCTTGGGCAAACAACACGGTGGCGGCTCTCCCTTGCCCTCCACCAGCGCCAGTAATGAGCGCAACCTTATCAGTCAGTCTCCCTGCCATTGGTCTTCTCCTTTGTCGGTTCTTCAGGTGTGAAACATGCATCGCCCCTATCGCTTTTGCTGCTAATCACAGCGGATGAGGAAGGGAGTAATAGCAGTAGCGGGCGGCCGTGGAAAGTGGCCTGGCAACAGCTGGCTGACGAACTGCGGAAGGCAAACTCTACAGCTATTTGGACCGGCTGCCCGGTGCGGTGAAGTACGAAGAGCGAGACGGCAAGCGAAAGCGTATAAGGACGTATTCCACTCGCACCTCATGGAGCTGTAGGGTGGTGAAACACAAGTGGCAATTGTGTTTCACCGGCGAGTAGGAAGAAAGTTCGTGAGCAAATAAAGCCCGGGGAGCCTCCCTGAGCGCCCCCTTACTTCTTGTCACTGAGCTCGCGGAATTGACACCCGTTCCAGAATTCGATGATGGCATGCACGAAGGCGAGATACTGCACTGGATCAGAAGGTTTCACAACATACGCATTCGCGCCGAGTTCGTAGCACCGATTGACGCTAGCTTTATTATTCGCCCCCGTAAACACTACGACCGGGAGGAATTTGAGATCCGCATCTTGTTCTAATACTTCTAAAATCTCAAATCCAGTTTTCTTGGGAAGCTGCAGATCCAGGAGGATGAGGTCCGGCGTCGGCGCTTGGGTATGAGGGGCGCGACGAAAGAGAAAGTCGAGGGCCTCAGCGCCGTCTTGAATGACATGCAAGTCCACCGGCCAAGAACTCGCAGCGAAGCCTTGGCGAATGAGCGCTATATCCCCATCATTGTCCTCAATGAGTAGTACCCGCATAGGAGAACTGTTTCTTTTCTTGTCATGGCGTACGCACCCGTTGGTGCGCCTTGCGTGTAGTATCTGAATGTACTCCAGCTCGCAAGAGCAGGGACAGACTCAGTGGGGAGATGCAGAGCTTGGAGTCCTTCTCCTCCCTCACTGCTGGTGGCCTACTCCGGTAGCGTGCGAAACTGACACGCCTGCCAGAAGAGGACGGTGGCCTGAATTTTCCGCATATAGGCATCTAGCGTGAGCGGCTTCACCATATACGCGTTGGCTCCCAATTCATAACAACGGTTCACCTCTTGCGGGTTCGCAGTGCTGCTGAACACTACCACCGGAATGAATTGGCGCTCAGGATCGTGTTGCAGCGCAGCTAAGACCTCAAATCCACTTTTGCGAGGCAGCTTGAGATCTAAGAGGATGAGATCAACGGGGGAGTCGCTGGCAGCGGGGGATTCTCGGTGAAGAATCTGGAGGGCTTCCTCCCCATTGGTGGCAACACTGAGCTCGACCGAGAGAGAGAGGCTCCTGAGCGTTTCGCGGAATAAGACAATATCGGCAAGATTATCTTCGACATGCAGAATATGCATAGCTGGTAGAGATCAGTTGCTTTCCTTAGACGCTAAGAAAAGTAAATCAGGAATCTGTGGTTATGCAAGTGTAGCCAAGCTGTTCCTCATACGTACCTCTTGTGAAACACAATGCCTCAAACTGTTTCAAAATCCTGCTGTAAGCAGAAGAACCCAAATCCACGGATAAGGAGCTAATAAAATCAATAACTTGCGGAACCCCCGAATTCGGGGTCTTTCCAACCCCCGTCAATCGGGGACTCCGGAGAGATGCCTCGGAACCTGCAGGCGGGCTTACTGCCCCCTTCCTTTATCTTCGCCCGACTGAGGCCCTGGCTGGGATGGGTGAAAAACTCTACCGCAACGAGGACGTACAGCAAAAGCTCCAAGCTCCTGACTGTCGCTGGGATCTGGTGATGTGTGACGAGGCGCATAAACTCTCGGCAACGTTCTTTGGCGGCGAGATCAAATACACCAAGCGCTACAAGCTCGGCCAACTGCTCGCCACCCTGACGCGCAACTTCTTGCTGATGACGGCAACGCCCCACAACGGCAAGGAGGAAGACTTTCAGCTCTTCCTTGCCACCCTGCACGCCGTCGCTCAGGTGGTGCCGGAGCACCTGCAGGAGGTACGAGGGCGGCGTTTGACGTGGATCGACAAAACCCGGGCGGCAGTCAAAGATCGGCTCACCAAGGAGATTGGCTACTGGGATCACCGCGCTGCGGACCTCAAACTGCAGGAGCAAGCTGGCAAGGCAAATGCCCGCCTGAACTCACAGGAAGCGAGCCGCCGCGCCGACGAACTGCAAGCGCGTCTGCAGAAGCGCATGGAACAGTTAGACCTGGAAGCGCAGATTTCGGCTCTCCCTCCGGTGGTGCTGGGTGGGCTGGTGGTCGTGCCTGCCGGCCTCATCGTGCAGATGACCGGTGTCACACGCTACTGGAACCGTCACAACCTACAGAGACGCAGGCCTGGGCCGCCCGCGCCCGTGCTATCGTGATGGACGTGGAGCGCCAGCTTGGCTTCGAGCCGGTTGACCGCGAACATGAGAAACTTGGCTATGACGTGGAAAGCCGGGACCGGAAGACTGGCCGCTTACGCTTCCTTGAAGTGAAAGGTCATGCCTCGGGTGCGGCGACGGTCACGGTCACCAAAAACGAAATCCTCTACTCTTTCAATAAACCTGAGGACTTTATCCTCGCTATCGTTGAGTTCCTGCCAGGGGATGCGCACCGTGTGCACTACGTACGTCGGCCTTTTCGGCGCGAGCCAGACTTCGGTGTGACGAGCGTGAACTACGACTTTGGTGAACTCCTCGCCCGTGCGGAGGAGCCAGCATGAGCGAATAACCAAGAAAGGAGAATTTTTTAGGTCCTCTCTCCCATCGAGGGAGAGGGAATTTTTCTTGCTCGACTCTTTGTTTTTCCTTATGCTCCACTTTCAGGTCCTCTCTCCCCTGGTGGGAGAGAGTTAGAGAGAGGGGGAACGGTTCAAACCTCAGTCTTTGTTCCGTTGCTTGCGAGGGACAACATGACTGTTTCCATAGAGCAACTCCAAACCTGGATGAACGCTAAAGAAGATGAACATCTGGAGTTCAAGGAGGCGAAGAATAATTTCCACTTTGAGACCTTGGTGAAGTATTGTGTCGCCCTGGCGAATGAAGGCGGTGGAAAGATGGTCCTGGGCGTGACGGATAAGCCGCCGCACACAGTGGTTGGCAGCCAGGCTTTTCCCGATCTCGAACGAACAAAGGCTGGTCTGATTCAGCGACTGCGGCTTCGCGTTGAGGTTGAGGAGATTCGGCATCCAGATGGTCGGGTGCTGGTCTTTCAGGTTCCCTCTCGCCCGATCGGTATGCCTATTCAATATGAAGGCGCCTATTGGATGCGCGGCGGTCAGGACCTCATTCCGATGACGCCGGATGTGCTCCAACGAATCTTCGCGGAGGCCGGCTCCGATTTCTCGGCTAAGATTGGTACACTTGCCCGATTGGATGATCTTGATCCCACTGCCGTAGAGGTTCTGCGCCGACTCTGGCAGCGCAAGTCACCAGACCAGGACATTGCAGCCCGTCCCGTGGAGCAGCTCCTGGCGGATGCGGAGCTAGTCGTCGATGGCCAGGTGACGTACGCGGCGCTGATCCTGTTAGGACCTGGGCAAGAATAACTGGGTCAATTCTTGTGGTGCGGGCCTCTGGCCTGCCCTTCACAATGCAGGCGGGACGCCTGCACCACAATATGAGAACGATCAACTTATTTCTGCTCGGCTCCTTAGGGAAGCGCGAAGCCCTGGGCAGACACCTTGCCCAGGCGGAAGTTGTATTCGAGTACCGCTCCAACGAAGCGCCGGGACCGGCAGCGGACCGGCGCGAGTTCCGACAGGGGTTCCTTCCGGTGCTTGACGAGATCTGGCGCTTCATCAACCTGCGTAATGATCTGCAGCACTTTCAGCAAGGGTTCTTTGTCTGGGACGTGCCCACCTTCAACGAACGCGTGGTTCGCGAGGCCGTTCTGAACGCGGTGAGTCACCGTGACTACCGCCACGGTGGGTCGGTGTTCGTGCGCCAGTACCCCCGGCGGATTGAGATGGTCAGCCCTGGCGGCTTTCCGCCCGGCATTACTCCCGCAAACATCCTCCGGCAACAAAATCCGCGCAATCGCTGTATCGCCAAGTGCTTGCCGCACAAGGCTTTTCTTGATTGGGCTAAAACCCAATTCGACCCAATCAAAACCCAATCAAAACCTAATTCTGCTGCCAAGCGGCTATCTGACATGGCTTTTCGCGACCTCGGTTTGGGGGCAGATATGCGAGGAACGGCTCCATAAATCACCGCAAAAAACTCATCGCAGTCGCCTTCCCGCTTGAGGCCATTAACAAGGCCAGTGCACGGGAGAAGGTTTCTTCGCAAAGACGTCGATTAGCAGCGACAATCGTAAAATTCTGTTGCACTAAGGAATTTGTTTGAGAAT
>CAZCWX010000273.1:0-2717 GCA_964502465.1 uncultured Enterobacteriaceae bacterium
GGCGCGGTTATTGGTAACACTCAAGGTCCCATTCGTGGTGCAGTCGTAGGCATAGGTAAACCCCGCCTGGACATCAACCGGGCTGGGGTCAGATTGCTCGCTGAAGGCCAGCATAGACGACTCGCCCAGGAAGATCTGCGGCGTGGCGGTAAACGCCGCCGTGGGCGCCACGTTGGTCACGGTTATTGTGCTGGTGCTCTCACCTACTCCCCCGTCCTTATCTCTGATCCGTCCGGCGAAGGCGAAGACCCCACTATCAGTCGTGGGACACTCACCCTTGTTCGTGCTGCTGAAGGCGCCGAACCCGTCGCCACAGCTAAAGGCAAACTGGAGACTGGCCTCATCGACTGGAGACGGGTCGAAGTTGAAGAGAGTGAAAAAGCTGAAAGAGAACGAACTGCCTTCGGGTACCTCATCGAGAGCAAGGAGAGATCCTTGAGGTGGGACGTTGTTGATCGTGGCGGTGGCGCTGTATTCACTGACCCCCCCGTCTTTGTCTCTGATTTGGGCGCGCACGCTGCGTTCCCCGTTATCGTCGGTCGGACAGGACGCGGTGTTGCTAGTGCTGAAGCTGCCCAAGCCACTGCCGCTGCCACAGTCGAAGGCGTACTGGAACCCCGCAGCGGTATCGACTGGGGAGGGATCAGACGGATTCGTCAGGCTGAGCATAATAGGCGACCCTTCGTTGACCGGGGCCGGTGGCGCGAAGGTTGCTGTCGGTGGCAGGTTGGCGATCGTCACCGGGAAGTTCTGCGCGGGCCCGGTGGCACCGAACACATCGGTGGGTGTCATCGTCACATCGAACGTCCCGCTGTCGGCAAAGGTGTGTTGGACTGCTGCGCCCGTGGTGGTGTTCGTTCCGTCGTTGAAATTCCACACCAGGCTCACAGTATCACCGTCCGGATCCGAGCCGCTCCCGTTCAGGGTAAACTGTTGGCCCTCTTCGGCCGTGCCGCTCACCATGAAGCCGGTTGCGGTTGGCCGGCGATTGAGGCGGGCGATGCGGGAGGCACCGGCGCCATTTTTGTACATAATCTCCGTACTCACGTTGGCAAACCACGCGGCAAACTCTGCATCGCTCAGGCCTGTTGGCGGTTCGTCACCATTACGGGTGTGGACGAAGAGCGCTTGCCCCAACGTACAGGCGGCGTTGGTCTGATCCTGGCACGTCGTGCGCCAGGCGGTCCATTGCTCTCCATTCGGGGTGACATACTCGATACCGAGCGCCAGCGCATCTTGCGTAGTTCCACCGATCTGGGGAATTTGTGGCACAAACCAGCCGCCGAAGAGCCCAGCCTTTCCGATAATATCGTCCCAGGAGGTGAAGGTCAGGAGTTGACCACTCTCCGTGGGAAGCGGGGTGCGATTCTGAGCCATCACCGCCCACAGCGGTTCGGTCCCGGGGGCGGGCGCCGTCCGGCCAGACAGGTCGATCTCGGGCCCCACCGTCTCAATGAACGCCAGGAAGATTTCCTGCTTGCCGACGTCGGTGGTGATGAGCGTGGTGAGATTGGGTTTGCCCTGAGCGGTATTCGTCGTTGACGCCGCCGTGCGGACATCGGCTATCAGATTGTCGTCCAATTGCTCGAATTCCGCCAGCGTGATGGCACCGATGATAGCGACGAGAACGGCGAGCACAACGATGAAAATCAGGGAGAATAGCGCTCCCGCAAACACCGCGCCGGTACCGGCGAAAGTGAAAATAGTAGAGGTAAAAGTGGCGGTCAGGCCGAGCGAAGACGCCGCTGCAACGCCACCCAATGCAGCAGCCCCAGCAACAAAGAGCGCGATGCCAAACGCGGCCGCTTTGCCAGTGTTCCCCACAATCGACACGAAGCTCGGCTCGTGCACAAATGCTTTATTCGCCAGGGCAACGCCGTAGCCCTTGAATTGCTCGTAGGTGGGGTGAGCTGGGAGATTGACCGTACACGATGGAAGAGTTGGGAGGCCAGCGCATCGTGCTGCCGTACAGGTATCATACGAAAACCCTCCAGAAGCGAAACACACCTCGCCGTCATCGCGGCCAGCCAAGATGTCGTCGATCTCCCCTTGGTTCGGGGTCGGATCGGTACGAGGAGTGCCATCGAGCCCAGGCGAGCAGCCATTGAATTGACAGAGGCGCTGCACCGTTTGTCCCCCGAGCGTGATGTCAGGCTGACAACTGATCAACTGGGGATCATCCAGGTCGGTAAGCCATTTGGGCTGCCAGTAGACCGAATTGGGCGGCTGCCAGCTACAGGTGGCGTAATCGACTGCATTCTGCCAGCCTAAGTACTGGTCCCACGCGAACTGGGCGGCGTCGATGCGCTTCTGCCACACGATATTGGTCAGCCAGTTGTAGAGTCCTGGTTCGTCACCCGTCCGTTGTGCTGCGGGTTTTTGGATAATGTTGACCAGCCTGGCAAAGAGCTGGGCGCGCACGCGGTCACGCCCCCACTGGAGGAGGCGATCTTTCTCGGTCGTTGGCAAGCCGTGGAGCGTCAACACCTCGTTGATGGCCTGCTGTTCGAGAGCGTCTAATTGTGGCCCGGCAAACAGTTTTTCATCAACTATGGGGCTGCCGTTGTCAGGATCAAAGGCGAGGACATCCGCCGAGCAAGAGGTGCTGCCGTTGAAGAACTTCAGTTGTGCGCAACCGCCAATGACAATACCGCCCCCGCCCCCACCTCCACAGCTGTCACCTCCGCCTCCTATCCATCCGCCGTGACCACAGCAGG
>CAZCWX010000274.1:0-3164 GCA_964502465.1 uncultured Enterobacteriaceae bacterium
CATCGCGCAACAGGTCGAGCGTCTCCCGGTTCGCCGTTAATTTGTCCGGGTGCGCCATCGCCTTGCGCAGGGCGCTTATAGCCACCCGCGCCTGGGCTTCGGTGGTGACCTCCGGGTTGATTCTGATAATAGCCTCGACCAGCAGCTTTTCGACGAGCGGATCTTCAAGCGGACGGTCAAACGCCGCCATCGCTTCCTCGTCGCGATAGACCCAGCCAAGGCCCTTGTCGTCGGACGTGTCGCCTCCCTGGCCAGAGAGCCACTGGATGATGGGGAGTTCGACGTAGCCTGCTTCACTCATGGCTTTTAGATGCGGACCTGTTACAGGCCGCGAAAAGGATTCTCCACACGTACGCCATCATAACTCTGTCCATCGCTCAGGTCTTCGGAAAAAACCGTCTTGCAGCCAAGTTCCTGCGCCGCCGCCAGAATGGCCGCATCCCAGTACGAAACACGGAACCGCTCCTTCAATTCGATACCTCGCAGCACCAGATCAAAGGTAACTGGAACCACCGGGTACACCCGCAGCGCCTGAAGGATGGTCAGGGCATCCTCGTGCGTCATATCAAGTCTCTGCTTACGCACTGCCGCGTCATAGAACTCTTGCGCCACCTGGGCGGAGAAACCGATTTCCGGGTGTTGCAGCAGTCGCCGCGCCATCTCGCGTTTTTGTCGGTCTTCCCGTGCGTTCGAGCCCGCATACAACAGCACGTTTGTGTCAGCGAAGTATCGAGCGGTCATACAGCTCCTCGCGACGCAGGCGGCCCACTGGTTTCACGTTGCGACCCTTCGCCAGCGCCTTGAGAAGCCGCGCGGCGCGGGCATCCGGCTTGCGTACGGGAGGAGGCGTAAAAGTGGCCCGAGGCGGCCCAGAGGTTGGGGTTCTCTTGGCGTCCAATGCGGCAAAAAACCGCTCTAATTCTGCCTGGCGTTCTTCGGGAGTCATGGTGGGGATCGCCAACCTGCTCAAAAATCGACGCACCAAGGCGCTGACAGACGTGTTTTGCTCCGCCGCTACGACGCGCGCCTGCCGGTAGGTTGCGTCATCGAGGCTCACAGTAATGTTTTTCATTGTCTCACAATAATTGTGAAATTGTGAGAGGTCAATTTTTCATGAGGATGGAGTGCATGACAAAGTTCTGGGCGAGGCGTGCGGCATACAGCTCCTGGCGGGAGAATGGGCCGGCGCTGCCCTCTTTCCGCCGGTCGCGTTTGCGGGCCTGCCTCGTGAGGCGTTGGAGCCGCTTCATCTACAGTGCAGCAACCTTGTCAAGATTGAGATTGTTTACCCGCACCTTGCCCGTGAGCAGGTCATGCATGAGAGAAGTCTTCAGTGAAGAACTCGCCCGCCTTAACTCCAGCGTCGTCAGCGAACTGCTTGACGAGGTACTCATAAGCGCGCCCCCTCGGGAATGGAAAAGCGATGCTCGCCCCGGGCGCGGAAAATTGCCTTTTGCACTTCTGTGAATGCGCGTCCCTGCTGGCGCTCCAACTCCGCGATGGCCTCGTCGGCCTCGTTTTCCCACTGGTCACAGAGGCGTTTGTAGAACATGAGGGACAGAATGTAGTTCTTGTAATCCTGCCCTGCGGTCTTGCCCCGGAGAATGTTTGCCGCGCCCCATAGGTGAGCTTCGAGTTGTTGCTGGGTGAGTCTCATGCGAATATCAGTGCCCCGACCCTATTCCTCTACATGCGGTGTTCCAAACGGTCAAGAGAAAGTGAATGAGGAGGTTCCAACTGAACTAACGGCTCGTACTGCTCCTCAGAAAACGGATAAAAGTCCTCCGGCCACGGAGCGATGAGTCGGCACAAAAGCCGAAGCTGAGTAGGCGCATCAAGGTTCACACGTTCTACCACGACCTCGACCTTCAGATCACGTCGCTCCAGCAGGGAACGAAAAGTCTGAGCGAAGTACCGCGGGCAAAAGCCAACCAGAGCGATCGGATCACCCGTTCGCAGTGCAACAGCCCAGGGATCATACGAATTTTGCCAGTCCACCATCAAGAAGAGTCGCTCTCCCAGTTGGAGGTTATGCACCCGCTCAATTGAGCCAGCAGACAGATAAGGGTTTCGTGGGTCTCCCCAGTAGTAATAGTGATTGACCGCTCAGAAATTGACGTATAGTAAATTTGCTATATTACCGTAGGTAAGCCCTTGGCTAGTTTTGAAACGCCGGTGTTACGCCCTGTCATCTGGATGGGGAACGCGAAAAGGAACCTTCAGGCATTCCCAGAGGGAGCGCAGAAGCTGATCGGAGACGAACTGCAGCTTCTCCAGTTCGGCGGGATGCCAAAGGACGCCAAGCCGTTCAAGGGCGTTGGCAGTGGCGTTGTAGAGATTGCCCTCCGGTATGAGACCGATGCGTACCGCGCGGTAGTGGCCGTACAACTTGGGAAGAAACTCTATGTTCTGCACGCGTTTCAGAAGAAATCCAAGACGGGCATTAAAACCTCAGAGCAGGACGTGAACTTGATTAAGCAGCGTTACGCGGCAGCAAAGGAGCTGGCAAAGCATGAGCAAGAAAAATCAGAGACCCATTGAATGTGAAGAAGGCTCCGGCAATGTTTTTGCCGATTTAGGCCTGGAAGATGCCGACGAGCTTTTCACGCGGGCGCAGATCGGTTTCCATGTTTATACCATCCTCAAAGACAAGAAGCTCAAGCAACGTGAGATTTCCTCTCTGCTCGGTATTGCCCAGCCGGATGTCTCCCACCTGATGAACGGCCATTTTAGCCGCTTTACCACGGACAAATTGCTCGAGTTTCTCAAACGGCTTGACCGCAAAGTCACTATCCACATCAGCCCGCACAAACCAGGAGAGCCGTATCAGGAAGTGGGGTTTACCACGTGAGGCGGATGAGAGTGCCGATAGCGGAGGCGAAGAGTATATGAAGAAGACAACAGCGTCTCGCATGAAAGCGGAGTGCGCAATGCAGTTGCTGTCCGAAAAGTCAACAGTGTAGACCTAACCCTATTTATCCATGTATGTCAGGAACGACCGTGGTAGTCGTGAAGAAGATCGAAGCTAAAATCTACCTCCCCTATCTTCTGACAGATCTCATCCACGATTTCATCGCGGTTCATACCACTAAGGAGAAAATAAAGGTATCGGAATCTGTATTCTGGAGTCCATACTCGTGACGTGAGGATTATTGCCGCAATTT
>CAZCWX010000275.1:0-5523 GCA_964502465.1 uncultured Enterobacteriaceae bacterium
AACTGACTTTGCTTCGACTCGTTTCTGTAGTTGGACATCAATCGGAAGACGCTCTCCCAACGCTGTGAGGATTTGCGGCATCGCTTCACTCAAGCCACCGGGAGTAAGCTGAATCGGTACCGCGACCGGTTCTTCATCGAACCAGGTGCCCAGCGCACCGACGGTAATACCGGGCAGGAGCAGCGGAATGACCCGGTAGCCATCGCTGGCCCGTCGCTTCTCAACCTCCAGCGCTTTGCGGACCTCCTTGCGCACCCAAGGCGAATTGACTGTCTGCGGACTGAGGACAACAAGAACCTGTCGCGCCTGTTCGATTGCCTGTTCAATTTCCGGGGCCAGCTTGTGCCCGCCGTGCAGATTGCGGGAATCGACCCATACCGTTATCCCTTGACTTTCCAGGGCTACACGGAGGTCTTTGACAAAGCCGTCATCCGCACTGGCGTGGGAAATAAAAACCAAATCCGAGTTCATACACCTCTCCATGCGACGGGATACCAGTATTACAGGTGAAGCCGCCGCCAACAAGGCGAAACGTACATCTCTCGCCTAGCTCATTTGCGGTTTTTGGCAAATGAGGGCTTTTTTGCTATTGTCCGTGGAGAATAGCAAAGGAGGGGGCTGTATGCAGGGACTCGAAGGCGTGAAGGTGCTCAAACTGGGGCATAAAGAAGAGCAGGTATTGTTTTGAAAAGGGAACGGCAAAGACGGCGAATGCAGAATAAAACCTGGAACGTGAAAAACAGGGAGGGAGTATGATTCAAGGGATTCATCATACAGCGATTTCGACGGGCGATCTGGAACGCGCCCTGCGATTCTATCGAGACCTGCTCGGATTCGAGGAAGTGTTTTCCTCCGCGTGGGAGGTCGGGACCGAGGAGGTCGACCGCATTGTGGGGTTAAAGGGGTCGTCGGCGCAGGTAGTGATGTTGAGAGCCGGAAACGCCTGCATTGAACTGTTTCAGTATGCAACGCCGCATCCCAAACCGAGCGAAGTCGATAGACCCGTGTGCGACCATGGGATCACCCATATTTGCCTGCAAGTAACGGACATTGATGCTGAGTACGCGCGCTTGCAAGCGGCCGGAATGCGTTTTCACTGTCCGCCGCAGGCAAGGAGCGGCATCCGTGTGACGTATGGACGGGACCCCGACGGCAACGTGGTGGAACTGCTTGAGGTGACCGAACCAGAGAGCATGCCTGTCGTGCGAGCTGGATAGCCTGCCGATATTCCCGCAACGAGGAATTCTTGACTGGGCCAACCTGGTGTCTGTAGGTGAAGACTGGTGGATTATTGACCGGGTGAAATCAAGTGAATTTCCTCAGAGTACGACTGTGGCTGCGGGTGGCGCAAAACCATGACCAGCTGGTGGAATCGGGCAAGGCGTTCGCGATACCACCCTCTTCTGGTGTGTGGCGTGCTCATCGCCTTCGTGGTCTCTACAGTGTCGGGAAAACAGGCTGAAGCCATGATCACAAAAATCATTCTTGAGAGCGTCCAGTCTCCTGCCTTCGGGGAGCGGATCTCGCCGCGTTCCTTACTGTTGATTGAGGCAGAACAGACGTTCAGGAGGACTTTGGATATACAACTCCTTGCCTGTTTATCTCCCATGCGGGGACGTATGTGCTACGTATGTTGACGCGTATCACGAGGAGATGAACGAATGGCAGCCACGACGATCGTTGTCCACATTCCTGAGTCTCTCTTCCTCAAACTCAAACGCGCCGCGGATTTGAGGTGTTGGTCGTGCGCGAGATATACACGATTGCTTGATTCGTAGCAGCGGAGGATGCCATGTCCCAAACACCCTCTCCAGGAGAGCAAATCACTGCCCCAAATTCGCACTGGGTGCAATACGTTCCCGATGGGGCGGTGTCGGTTGCGGTAGAGGGTGCAACCCTAGTGCTGAAAGCCAGCACTGCGTTGCAAGAGCGGTTTGAAACCTTGCTGGCGAAGCGGAAAGCCGGGGCCTTGTCGGTCGAGGAGACCCGTGAGTACCAAGCGATGTGCGACCTGGATACGGCGCTGAGCTGGCTCAATCGCCTCGCTCGTGGGGCACGAACCGCGTGAGTGCGCTATGGCCGTGTCCGCGTTCAGTCGGCGTGTCGTGCGTAATGAGGTGCCCTTGCCATGGGTCATCCCATCGCCAGCGCAAGTAAAGGACGTAGTGCACACTGCCATACGCCACCGACGCATAGCATTGACTAGGGCACCAGATGAGGTCGTCCTCCCATTGGATCTTCGTCCCCAGTTTCAGTTCTGCCCACTGACGTTCAAGTTGGGCGCGGATTTCAGCGTCACGACTCATGATAGGAGTATCGTAACAAAACACAGCCCGCCTTGCGAGCGAATAGGAGAACAGCAGTGTTACTTTTTCCTAACTCAGGATAGACCTCGACATTGCTTCGCCGGAACAGTCGTGGGAGTCGCCGACCTTGCAAATCCTGCAGGACAGACGTATGCAAAAAAGCGGAGGTCAACAGAGTGAACATCCGGCTCTTTCCTGCTCAGTTCTTCACGCGAGAAATGCTTCGGGCTTTTGCAACTGAGGGATGGTCACAGGCCCCGAGCACGAGATCTACGGAGATGACCCTGGAGAATGTCTTCACACGTTACTGAAATTCTTGCGCTCACTGGGGTAAGGAGGCAAACATGATTGTGCAGGTGCGTAAAAAATACAAAGTCGTGACCGAAAAGAGTGTGCCGATGCAGACGCGGGACGGCATCACGCTCTTTGCGGATGTGATCCGGCCGGATGCACCGGGCCGTTTTCCGGTCCTGCTGAGCCGAACGCCGTATAACAAGAAGGGGATGGACGATCCCAATGGGCCCCATTACCTTTTCGCCCGTTATGGCTACATCGCGGTCATGCAGGACTGTCGCGGCCGCTTCGAGTCTGAGGGCGAATACGATACGATCTTTCAGGAGATCGCGGATGGCTACGATGCGGTCGAATGGGCCGCACGGCTGCCGTGGTCCAATGGGCGCGTCGGCACCACGGGTCAGTCCTATCTCGGCCTGACGCAGTATATGATCGCCTGTAACGATCCCATGCCGCCGTCACTGCAGGTGATGGCGCCCGTCTCGGCCTCGTCGGACTATCACGCGAGCTGGATCTATCACACCGGGGGCGCGTCGCTATGGGGATGGATGGTGCCCTATGCTCTCTTCAAGGGGCTCAACACGCTCAAACGACGCAAGCGGGACGATCTTTTTGAAAAGGCTAAAGACTATGTCGAAGGAGGCGAGTTTCCCATTCCCCGCGAAACCCGGTTCGGCCTGAACGCTTTCACTCCGCTCACCGACAAATGGTATCGCCACCTGCCGATCAAGGATTGGGGCAAGCTCCTGCAGGAGACTGCACCGTATTTTGCCGATCACATCACGCATGCCGACGACGGCGAGTACTGGTATCGCGCCAACGTCAACCGCCATGCCGCCAGTGTCAGCGTGCCGATGCTGCACGTCACCTCGTGGTATGACATCTTCGCCGAAGGCGGGCCGAGTGCGTATCAGAGCATCAAGGCGCACAGCCGCTTCGCCAAAGCGCGCAACGGGCAGCGACTGATCATTGGACCCTGGGGCCATCTGCTCCCCTATACCGTGCCGAGCTCGCGCGGCACGGGTGATATCGATTTCGGACCGACTGCGCTGATTGACCTGACCGAAACGCTGCTACGGTGGTTCGATTACTGGCTCAAGGATATCGACAACGGCATCATCAACGAGCCGCCGGTCACCATCTTTACCCTCGGCGAGAACCGCTGGCAGCAACTTTCCGACTGGCCACCGCCCACCATGCGGCAGGTGCGCTATTTCCTGCACAGCCAGCAGGGGGCCAATTCCTTGCGCGGCGACGGTACGCTGTCCACCGTGCCCCCGGACCGGGAACGAGCGGATACCTACGTCTACGATCCCAACGATCCCGTCCCATCGCTGGGCGGCAACAACCTCACCATTGATATAGGCGTGCAGGATCAGCGGCCGGTCGAAGAGCGCCATGACGTGCTGGTCTACACGTCGGACCCGCTAGAGCAGCCGCTGGAGGTGACGGGACCCGTGGCCGTTGCCCTGTGGGCGTCGTCTTCGACCGTCGATACCGACTTCACCGCCAAACTCGTGGACGTGCATCCGAATGGTTACGCCCAGAATCTCCTCGATGGCATCATCCGCGCGCGCTATCGGGAGTCCGCGAGCGCGCCACAGCTGATGGAGGCGGGCAAGCCGTATCTGTTCACCATCGATCTGTGGGCTACGAGTAACGTCTTCCTACCGGGTCATCGTATCCGGCTTGAGATCAGCTCAAGCAACTTCCCGCGCTTCGACCGCAACCTCAATACTGGCGAGCCGTTCGGCGAGGGGACGAAGGGCGTGCCCGCGCGTCAGACGGTGTTCCACCAGGACGACCTGGCCTCGTACCTCCTCCTGCCGGTTATCCCCAGGTAGGGGTCGTGGGCGCGTGAAGAAACCGAGACGGGTGCGGTAGGGAACCGAGCATAATAAAGAAGTTGACCGTTCTTGTGTTGTGGTGCGGGCCTCTGGCCTGCACCGAGCCATGCAGGCGAGGACGCCTGCACCACAAGAATTGCTCAAGTTATGCTTGTCCCGATTCTAGGACCGTGCCTCACACCGTCTGCGCCCGCTCCACGACCTGCGCCACCCGGTCGATACACTCCAGCGCGTTGCCTTCGGCAATTTCCTTGGCGAATGGCTGCGAGAAGAGAACAATGCGGCTTGCCCCTGCGTCACGGAAGGCTTTCAGCGTATCTGCCGACAGTGCGCCGTTCTGGGGGTCAACGAACGCCGACATCGTCAGCGAGTCTGGATTGCGCCCGAACTCGCGCGCCAGTTGCCGTATGGTGTTCACCTTGGTTTTGTAGTCTGCCGGATCATTCGCCAGAGGACACCAGCCGTCATAAGTACGCGCCACCCGCTCCAGCGCTTTCGGCACATGGCCGCCAAGAAAGATCGGGGGGCCAGATTTCTGCACAGGCTTGGGATCGCAGTAGACCGGTGGAAACTGCACCATTTCGCCTTGATAGCTGGGTTCCGGCTGCGTCCAACAGATGCGCATAGCCTCGGTGGTTTCTCGCAGCAGTTTCCAGCGGAGACGGAAATTCGCCCCCATCGCCTCGGTTTCTTCTCGTAACCAGCCCGCGCCGACGCCCAGGATCACGCGCCCGCCTGAGTACAGATCGAGGGTAGCAATGACCTTCGCCGTCATCAGGGCATGGCGTTCGGGGAGCAGACAAATTCCCGTTGCCAGCTTCAGGCTTTTTGTTGCGGTCGCCGCCACGGTGAGTGCGAGAAAGGGATCAGCCCAACGGTTATAATGCGTCGGCAGCCTTCCGCCGCCCGGCACTGGTGTCTGAAAACCGACTGGAATCACGGGATGTTCAGGAATCCATAAGGACTCGAAGCCTCGCGTTTCCAGACGCTGGGCGATTGCTGCAATGTTGCTTGTCTCCGCGGTAGCGGGAACCAAAATACCGATATGCATAGTTGTCTCCTTTCGTCCTCATGCC
>CAZCWX010000276.1:0-16592 GCA_964502465.1 uncultured Enterobacteriaceae bacterium
TAAGGAGCCGAGCAGAAATAAGGCGATTTCTTGAAAAGAATATCCCTTGTTCGAGCAATTAGAACCGAATGTATTAGCCCAGTTCAGGCTGTTCAGGGTTGTTATGCTTTGCATTGCGTATGGGTATAACCTTTCCCGGAAATCGCCTAAGTTGATCGTTCTCATATTGTGGTGCAGGCGTCCCGCCTGCACCACAAGAATTGACCCAGTTATTCTTGCCCAGGTCCTAAGACTGTTAGACCGCCAGACCGTTAGACTTTTCTCAACATCAGTACACTTCCCTCTCCATCTCCGGCAATGTAAATGGCTCCATTGCCGCCAGCCGTGAGTCCCGCAAAGGAACTGAGGGGACCAGGAATCAGATCTGGTACCCCCATGAGCGGCTTGGGAGTGATGCCTGGAGGCGCGCCGACCGGCAGGTTAGTCGCCAGCGTTTGCCGTTGTTTTGTCGAGAGAGAGAATGCGATCAACTCTTTGCTGCCAACGTCGAGGACGAATAACTGGCCGCCAGAAAGCGCGAGCCCTTGAGGTTTCTGTAGGCCGTCGAGGACTGTCGTCGCTCCGCCGTTAACCTGGACGATCCGACCTGTGCTTTCGTCGCTCACACAGCATGCGCCATTGTCAGCGACGACTACGCCCGCCGGACGTCTGAGGCCGCTTGCCAGCACAGAGATTTCTCCCTTGGCATTAATCCGCAAGAGTCGCCCTGCGCCAGCTTCAGCCACGATGCACGAACCGTCTGGCATGCAGGCGATACCGAGCAACTCGTTGAGCCCGGTGGCGAAGGTGTGTGTTGCGCGCGTGCCGGGGTGATACGACGCAACCGAGCCGGCGGAAGTTGTCAGATACAGGTTGCTTCCTGGTCCGGAGGCGAGACCACGAACGAAGCCGGGAAAGCCTTCCTCAAGCAACATACTTGGCCGGTGCCACTTGCCGTCTGCGGCAGCCGCAGCCAGGCTGCCGCCGTCTCCGGCGTACAGTGTTCCGTCACTGGCGAGCGCTATCCCCCACGGACCAAGGAAACCCGACGCCACCAGCACCCGTTCTTGGCCGTCACTGAAGATCTCGGCAACGCCGCCATCGACAAAGTGAGAAATAAACAGGCGGTTATTCGTGTCTATCGCGAAGTTATCGATGCCAGGTCGCGATCTGCCGACGACGGTTTTTGTCTTGTTTTGCAAGTTAATCTTGACCACCTCGCCAGTGCCCGCCTGGGTGGTGGTGAGCAATCCGTTGCGATCAAATTTGACCGCAGTAGGAACCGCCAGTCCGGTGACGAAGCATTGCGGCGTTCCTCCGGCAAGCGGTACGCGCCAGATTTCTCCGGCAGCGATCTGCGGGAAGTAGATTTGCTCGTCAGGACCAACAGACAAGGCGTTGGGGAGTGCGAGATTATCCGCGATCAACCGCGGCGCACGGCCATCTGGATACAGTTCAAACAAACGTCCGCCGGGCCGACACTCATCCATGAATAGGCGGTCTTGATAGCAGGTAATGCCATTGGCGCCAGGGACGTTGTTTGCAATGACACGGGTTTGTCCATCCGGGGTTCTGGCGCTGACGCGTGCACTCATAACTTCCGTGACATACATCACGCCCCGTGAGTCGAAGGCGAGGTCGTCCGGCGCCACAATCGGCCCGCCAACAGGCGAAACGGTCTGGCATGCGCCGGTAGTGGTGTCGATAGCGCTCACCTGGCTGCCGAACGCTTGCACGACATAGAGCTTCCCGTCCGGCCCGAACTGCATGCCATTCGCGCCATACAACCCGCTGGGTGGAGATAAATGAGAGATTTGCCAGCCTGCCGCTGCTTGCGGCCCTATACCTTCAGGATAGCGGTTCATACATAATCCTCCTTTTGCTGAGTCTAAATTCGTAAAACGTAACCTGTTCGCGCACCATCAGGTCGTACTCGGACGGGACTTACTCGCCCGGGGCTAGGTCCATCTTTCTCACCGGCAAGGTTTTGCGCTCGGTCGCGAAGGTCCGGCACCGCTTTCGGGTTACCCGAAAGATGGGTTACGACTGCGGCGAGTGTGCGCCAGTCGGCACTCGCCAGGAGAAAGGGGAAGTCGATATTCACAGTCATGGGCGCACCCTACAAGAACATCGCCGACGTGTCTAGAAAAGAGGTCACGAAGCGGAATTTCCTTTACGCTTTGTTGCCGCCTGGTATTCGTCGAAGGGCGAGGGCACTAAAGGCCAAGACGAAGCGGCGATCAGCGAAGAGGCTGCTACCTCAGTTTGGTTCCAGACGGCGAAATGTTATCACCAGGGCGCGGCGTTGTTCCCACGCACGGAAGGTCATGCGGGCACTGTCGTAGAGCTGTCAGAGGCCTGTGTCAGCTGCCCCTTACGGATTGCGGGCATGACTTCAATACCGGCAATCGTGCAGCATGCGCCGCCCAAACGGACTTCAAGCCGAGCAGCGGATTCACTACTCGCTTCACGGCTCTCTGATCCTGCTCAACGACATTAGTAAGATATTTTTAGTGCCGAATGACCATAGCCGTCTTGTAAATTCGGTTGTAGCGCTTAATTGTGGCGGTGTTGCGACCACTCTGGTCAATCGTGATCTTTTCGGGGAGTCCTTGTTGACGGATGGCCTTGTGTAAGAATGCTTCGGCGGCGTCCCGCTCGCGCTGGGGCGTCATCATCGAGGTGCGACAGCTGACGTCCCAAGCCCGGGATGGGAAACGGGCCCTCGCGCGCTAACGCGGGAGGGAAAAGACAGGTGTCCCGGGGGAAGGAGTGGGAAATCTCTCACTATGTGTATTATATCTGATAATTAAATTTATGGAAAATAATATCTGGCGGTCAACGGCTGTCGTCAACAGATCAGTCACAAACAGTCGTAGCTCCTCCGATTCTCGGAGCAAAAGGAGTGATGAAATACTCCCGCATTCTGAATGCTGCGGATGACCCTTAATCCACCGAGGGCGGATAGCGCCGAGGGGCGCCGCCCGAGCACAGGTCCCGGGAAGCGCGGAGTCTGAGGGACCGAAATTGCTTATAATCAGGCGCGAACGAGCTGCGGGTTTTGGGGGAGAGAGTTTTCATGACTGATCCCACCTGGCGCTACAACATGACAGGTCTTTCCTCTGGTGTTGGTGGGGCGGCAGCAAGCGAGTGAGCCTCCCTGGGCTTATCGAGAGTCCGGATACCTGCTCTCTGAGCTGGTCTATCTCGCGCAATTGGGCTGGCGTTCCGTAGATAGCTCTCCGTAGGATGTTTTCCAAGCAGAAGACCGTCTCCTTATCGACCAGCATTTTTCCTGGCTCTCTATTCTGGAGACACTGGTCTAGCCACAAGAAAGCTTCCGGCAGGGCCCCCAGATACGCGGTCGTCAGTCGCTCGCCCTCCTGGTCATCGAGGGCCACCGTGCCACACCTCGCTTCTTGATACGCTTCGCCGACCAGCGGCATGGTCGTGCCGTCGAGCCCCGTCGCTACGATCGCTACGTCTTGCGCAGGTTCCGGTCCACTCAACTGCCAGGCGGTTGCTTTGTCCACGGCCATTTACCCGACGCGTTGCGCGGTCTGCTGCAGGAAGCTGGCGGATAGGGCTAGCCCGTGGGTCTTGGCCAGATCCTGCTGCACCTCGCGCGCCGTGAGCGCGCTCAGTTTGTAGCTGACAATGCCGGCCAGTAACGGGGTGGCTGCGTCAAAGGCGAGTCGACAGTCCCCCTCCAGCGGGCAGAAGGTCTCACCCCCGCTGCTGCTCTGGTAGGTGGGACGGGACACACTGACCGGCCCAGAGAGCGTGAGGTAATGACCTGGACTGTCGGCCTGCGATACCAGCGCTGCCCGGCGTGCCGCAGCCTGGGCGGTCGCGTGACTTTGCCGGCCAGGAGCTGGCGCGTGAGGGCGTGCCCGACACGGTTAAGGAGCTGCTGCACCTGTTGCTCGCCCTGATAGAAACGACCGCCTTGGAGATCCTCCCAGTCCACCTCCATCCCGGTAATGGTCAGTGGCTTTGCGTCTTGCGCTGCCGTAATAGTCACGTACATCGTCGGCCCTCTGAGCAGTGCGTGGCTGCTACCACAACCCCCGGAAAATTGCGTTGCAGAGGGTCGATTTTATTGGCTCTGCGCTCTTCCCCGCTACATCAGGCTGAATTCACACCCCGAGTAAGCAGTGGGCCGTAGGATGAATGAGAGGAATGTGGGTCTCTCTGTATCGTGCGGTCGACGACGTAGGGCAGACTATCGACTTTCTCTTGTAGGTACTCAATCGTCCTCTGTCTGAGAACTACACCATAACCGGCTGAGTTGACACCCTCCAGGGGCCTCACTATGATGCCGATGGGTCCAGGATAGCTTCGGTTAGGAACGTCACAACTGGAGACGGCACCATGGCCTACGACACCATTTTGTATGAGAAAAAAGGCAAGGTCGCCCATATCACGCTGAACCGGCCCCAGATTCTCAACGCCTACAACGACACCATGGGCGATGAACTGCTCCATGCACACCGCGAGTTTGATCAGGACGACGATCTCCATGTACTCATTCTCTCAGGTGCGGGGCGCGCGTTTTGCTCCGGGGCCGACGTTAAACAGCGCCAACTCCGTCCGCTCGACGAAATGAAACGCCTCGGCGGGCCGGCAGGAGGCATCAAACCGGCGGGGGGATTGCTCGGCCTGGGCCAGACGGTCAACTGGAAGCCGGTGATTGCCGCCGTGCACGGCTATGTGTTAGGAGCCGGCTTTGGCCTGGCCATGGCGGCCGATCTCATCGTCGCGGCCGCGGGGACGCAATTTCAAATTCGCGAAGTGCAACGCGGCCTCGCCGGGGCACAGCACTGGGCCACCACCTGGTTCTGGGGCGGCGGCCGCTTCGCCACCGAGATCGCTCTGACTGGCCGGTATTTTTCTGCTGAGGAAGCGGCGCAGTTCGGCATTGTCAACCGCGTCACACCCCCGGGCGAGGTGATCGCGGGGGCAGAGCAATTGGCGGAGGAAATCATGGCCAACCCGCCCCTTTCCGTACGGGCTAATGTGCGCGTGTCACGCTGGTTCGCCCGCCGCATGGAAGATGAGTGTGCCTATTACACCGGCGGCTTGGGGTTGCACCTGACGGAGGATTTTCGGGAGTCCGCCCAGGCCTTTATCGAAAAGCGGCCGCCTGAATTCAAGGGACGGTAGCGGACAATGCACCCGGCCCATCGGCGCCGCGGCATCAACCAGCCGTCCTGCCGAGAAGGGGTGCGGAATGCCAGTTGAGGTGGTCTTCGATCGGCTCAGCGACGAGGTGACACTGCCCAGGTTCCGCCCTGCCCAGCCGGCGAGTTGACGCTCACCGCCGGTCGTGACTATATAGATTCAATCGACGCGTTGTTCTCCTGTACGTAGTGGTGGAGAGATGGAGGTCCAGATGGCTGAACCTGTGCACCAAAACCTTACCGGCTTACGCGTGTTGGACATTACGCAATATATCGCCGGTCCCACGTTAGGCCGGATGCTCGCCGATCTCGGCGCCGAGGTCGTGAAGCTGGAAATGCCGCCGGATGGGGAATACTCGCGCCGCGGTGGGTTTCCGCCCAGAGTGGAGGGGCAGGCCCCCACCTATGTCTACTACAACCGCGGCAAGCACAGTCTCTGTATCGATTTCAAACGCCCTGAAGGTGCAGCGATTGTGCTCGAACTGGCGCCCCATTTCGATGTGGTGATCGAAAACTATACGCCCGGGGTCTTACGTAAATATGGCCTCACCTATGACGCCTTCAAGGCACGTAATCCGCGGATCCTCATGTGCTCGATTTCCGGCTTCGGCCAGACAGGTTCCCGCGTCAACCTCCCGGGCAATGATATGACCGCGCAAGCGTTGTCGGGTCTGCTGCATCTCACCGGAACCGAGGACGGCACGCCGGTCTATCCCGGTATGTACTTGGCCGATGGCGGCGGCGGCGTCAACGGCGTCGCCGCGGTGCTCGCCGCGCTGTACTACCGCGAACGCATGGGGATCGGACAGTATATCGACGTGGCGCTGTACGAATGCGTCTTCCATATACATGACGTCTTCTTGATGCAGCATCTGTTCACGTATGGTGACTACAATCCCGGCCCGACCGGGCGCCATCGGCCGGGTGCTACGCCGTGCGGGCTGTTTCAGACGTGTGATGGCTGGATTGTATTGACGGTGCTGAACCACCAGTGGGAGCGCTTCGCCAAGGATATCGGCAAACCCGACCTGTTGACCGACGCGCGCTTTAATCCCTCCTCCGCCCGCTGGGAGAATCGCCACGAGCTCGAGCCGATCATCGAAGAATGGTGCCGGTCGCTTGGCAGCCGGGAAGAGGTGCTGAAGTTTTTGCTCGACCGGCATTATCTGACCGCGCCGGTGTTGGATCTGCGCCAGACGGTCGAACTGATCAAACGCGAGGGACGCGGCGCGCTGCAGCCTCTCAATGTTCCTGGGTACGGAGACATTCCGATGCCGAAGGTTCCCTACGTGTTCTCCGAAACCACGGTTGAGTTTCAGCCTATTCTATCGATGGTCGGCGAAGATAATCGGGATATCCTGAGTCACTACCTCGGCTATAGCGAGCAGAAACTCGACGACCTCCAGGCAGATGGCATCCTGATTGAGGATTCTGAACTTGCAGAAATCCGTGCACGCAGAAAATAGCGACGCCAGGGTGGGAGAATAAAGGCCGATCGGCGTCGGAGACGCAGGGATGGACTTCACGGACAGGTGCGGCACCCCAACGTTGACCATTCAGCGTCGGGTACGGGCAGGCTCAGATCAATGGGAGTAAGCGAACCAGCGTACGAAAAGTTTCACAGCCGCTTAAGGAGTGACCCGGAGTAATAATCGCTACTTTGCGTGTCAAACGTTTCGTCGTGGAGTACGCTTTGCTCTCGCCTTCCTTCGTCAGTCAGCCACCACGCTCATGTGTACGCCGGCTGAGACATACATTGAAGGAGCTTTCGATGCGCCAAATCTCGTACGCCACCGCAGCCAATGAAGCGATGCTGGAAGAAATGCGTCGCGACCCAAAAACGATCTATCTCGCCACAGATGCGCCAGGTCCCCTGGTTAAAGAATTTGGCTCTCAGCGAGTACGCGGGACGCCGCTTACCGAGCGAGAGTCTGGAAACATCCTCTTCAGCGCAATGCGCGGAAGAAGGCTCGGACGTCGTCCACCAATCGTTCGGGTTCCTCCATCGGTGCGAAATGACCACCCTGTGGCATCAGCGTCCAGCGTTGCAGATTGTAGTAGCGCTCGGCCCAGCGTCGCGGCATCAAGACCACATCACCAGGAAACACCGCTACCGCGGTTGGTGCTTCCACTACCGGCTGTCGTTGATGCACCGACGGCCACGGATGCACTCGACGTTCATAGTATGAACGGAACGAAGTGCCGATTGTCCCTGTCACCCAATAGAGCGTCATCGTGGTCAGCAGTTCGTCTTTGCTAAAGCGGCGCCCAACGTCGCCGCCACAGTCGCTCCACGAGCGGCGTTTCTCGAGAATCCACGCGCACAATCCCGCTGGGGAGTCGGTCAGCCCATACGCTGCTGTTTGTGGTCTGGTTCCCTGCATAGCGGCATAGCCACGTCCTTCAGCAAAAAAGCGCTGCGTGCTGAGAAACTTGTGTTTCTCAGCGGCAGCATAGTCCGACTCGGGCGGCAACTCCATTGTCAGCGGAATGGCCAGGTTCAAATGCACGCCTATCAGATAGTGAGCGTATGCATGCCCAAGATCAGTGCTGACCAACGCTCCAATGTCTCCGCCTTGAGCAGCAAAGCGCTTATACCCCAAGACCTCGCGCATCAGGACCACCCAGCGGTCAGACACTTCGCGGATCGCGATGCCCGTCTTGGATAATGGGATGGAAAAGCCAAAGCCTGGAAGAGAGGGGACAATCACGTCAAATGCATCGTGTGGGTCACCACCAAACGCCCCTGGATCACTTAATGGTCGAATTACTTTGTGAAAATCCCAGAACGTCCACGGCCAGCCATGCGTCAGGATCAGCGGCATGGGATTGGGACCGTGTCCTGGTTCGTGGATGAAATGGATGGGTTGCCCGTCGATGGTCACTCGATAGTGATGAAAGGCGTTTATCTCCCGCTCATGGACATGCCAATCATACTGTGTTTGCCAATAGGTCACGAGTTCTTTGAGGTAGGTGAGGTTCGTTCCGTACTCCCAGTTCTGGTTAGCCAGTTCCTCAGGCCAACGGGTACACATCAGACGCTCGCGCAGGTCCGCCAGGGTCGCGTCAGGCACGGAGATTACAAATGGTTCTTTGTTCATCGTCAGTCCTCCACTCTTCCGCCAGTGCGTGGGTCGGTCTTGTTCGCAGCCGTTGACCAGGCCGATGACACGAGCATCAGTAGCTCATCATGAATTGCTGGCGTGGAGACCCCCAAGAGTGGACTTGATGGCCATGCTGCGGTAGGACCGTCACGCGGGCTCCTGTGGCTTGTGCTATCATCTCGCCCGCCACAATATGCCATCGCCCGAGCCCCCATTCATAGAAACCATCCAGTCTCTCACTCGCGACACCGCAGGGATCAAGAATCGGAGTTTCGACGTGCTTTTCATGGTCGCACTTTCTTTCCTGCTCAGATCCCATACAAACGATGCACATTCTCATAGGTGATCTTGCGGGTCACCTCGGCAGGAATACCCGCGAAGTTTTGCGTGATCACTTCTCGTGAACGTGGCCACGTCGAGGCACGATGCGGAAAATCCGATGCCCACATCAAGTTGTTTGCACCGGCGAACTCGTATGTCATTACTCCTGGTCGATCATCTTGGAAGGTCGCATACACCTGACGCTTGAAGTACTCACTCGGCTTCATCGTATTTGGCGTGGGATCGACGTAGCGTAAGGTCTCGTAACAGACATCCAATCGATACAGGTAGTGTGCAATCCAACCAATGTCGTTCTCAGCCGAGACCAGCTTCAACCGTGGAAACCGTTCTAGCACGCCGTTGTAAAGAAAATCGAGCAGCGAGGTTTGAATTTCATGGATGATTGTGACCGTAGAAGCCACTCTCCCCTTGCCAAGTTGCACCCCCTTCTTGCCCGTCAAGATATGGAGACTGAGCGGCAAATTGAGATCCTGAGCTGCCGCCCAGAACGAATCAAAGTGTGAATCGCTATAAGGGACATCTCCCAGCGGAGCCGCATTAATCATCGCACCGCGCAGGCCCTTCTTCGCGATTCGTTGTAATTCGCGCACTGCCTCATCCACATCTTGCAACGCAATGAGCCCGAGACCAATAAGTCGCTTCGGCGCATAGCTACAGAACTCAGCCACCCAGTCGTTGTATGCACGGAAGCTGGCCCGCAGTAACTCCACATCTTTGAGGTGAAAGAGAAACATCCCCAACGTGGCGTAGAGGATTTCACCTTCGACGTTGTCGATCTCCTGATCTTTAACACGTTCGGCTGGGTCCCAGCCACTGGGCCGTGCCTCTTCGTAGCCGACGCTTTGGTTGGCTGCGAGATCTTTCGGGTCTTTGCCCGCAGCAAACCCGCCACCAACTGGAAATGGCGTTATCTCTTCAGCAACAAACACACTGCCTTTTTTCCCCTCATAATTATTAATCACCCGCGGCGCTCGGTCGCGCCACTGGTGATCTATGCGTTGTGTCCACAGATCCGCTGGTTCCATAGTGTGCGAGTCAGCCGAAAAAATGGGGGCCTGCGCCATAGTGATTCCTCCTTTGTTGGGTGTCGCCTTCTGCTGAAAAGAAGCGCGACGTTGAACTGTTCTTGTTTCCCTGGATATTGCGTAAGGTTGTTCCCCTACATCTCTCCCCATATCTCTCTCTTTACGACCGCAAGACCTGTCCGGGGAAGGCGCCTGTATGGCGCTGTTGCGCGTACAAAACAGTGCCATTGACGATGGTGTACTGGACTCCCTGGTCAGCTGGCCACACGAGGCGACGGCCACCTGCGGGCAGATCACGCCGCCACTCCTGGTGACGAATCGGACTCACCTTCGGGCCGATTGTGTTGAAGTCGAAGATGACTACATCGGCGGCTTTGCCTACCGCGAGTACGCCGCGGTCTTGAATGCCAAAGAAGGTAGCGGGTTCTGAGGTCACGCGCTGAATCGCTCGCTCCAGACTCATGATCTGTTTATCACGCACCCAGGTGCCGAGCAGATACGTGCAATAGCCAGCGTTATCGTGCATGTCCACGTGCGCGCCACCATCCGAAAGGCCGATCATTCCACGCGGATCAGTAATCAATTTGGCTACGCGCTCCTCATGGACGTTGAACAAGGCAATGACATATTCCGTGTGAAGTTGATCCTCCAATGCAACATTAAAGAAGGTGTCTAATGGATCTGCGCCGCGCTCGCGCGCAATCTCAACTACGGTCTTGCCCTCTAATGACTTGAGCGCGGGATTATGCACGTCGCGCACTTCCACCAAATTCCAGTTGCCAGAAAAGATGCGCGGGTTTTCTAGCTCCTTACGAAACGCCTGACGAAAACTTGGATCGCGATAGACGCGCATCTGCTCTTCAGCAGGTTGGTTAAACGCGGGTTTCCATGACGGATGGCTGCCAAACAGGAAGGGATTGTGGAGATTAAACTCGTTGCTCATCGGCAAGCAGTTCACTTGCGGAATACCGCCGCGTTTGATCAACGGCTCGGCCTTGCGCAGCGACTCTTGCGCGCCCTCAGGCCGATGTTCGCTGTCCACGATCGCCAGCCAGGTGACCGGTCGCCCGCTCTCAGTGAGTAATAAATCAAGCAGCTCATATTCGTCATCAGCTAGAATCCCCGCGGACTTGGTCAGCGTGGTTTCAATCACGCCCTTCCCTATGTCTCTGAGCACGTGCGCGTAGGCGGTGAGTTCCTCGCGGCTGGCTTGGCGACACGCCAACGGTCGTCCTTTGTAGCCGACATGCTGCAGGATGGTCGTCGTCGTCCAACCATACGCTCCGGCCAGCATCGCCTCACGCAGCAACGTCTGAATCTGCGAGGTCTCGGCAGCCGTCGCGGCGCGGTCCATCGACTCTTCTCCCATCACAAAGTGGCGAAACGGTGTGAGGGGAGCCAGAAATGCGAGATTGATGCCGAGTCCTCGCCGCTGGGCCGCATCCATATACTCGGGGAAGCTCACCCAATCCCAGGTGATCCCTTGCGCTAACGCATCAAAGGGAATCCCTTCGACGTTGACCAGATCCCAGGCGGCAATATCGCGCACCTCAGGTTTGCAAGGCGCAATCCCCACCCCACAGTTGCCTATCACCACAGTGGTCACGCCATGCCAGGATGCGGTCGTTAGCGGACGATCCCAGCAAATCTGCGCGTCATAATGCGTGTGGGGATCGACGAATCCAGGAGCCACCACCAAGTCCGTCGCGTCGATGACCTGGGTTGCACTGCCTGTGACCTTCCCAATCGCGGCGATCTTTCCTCCAGCAATCGCCACCTCAGCATGCCGACGTGGGGCGCCGGTTCCATCAACGACCAAGCCATTCTTAATGAGTACATCGTAGTCCGCCATAAGAACCCTCCTTTGGCTCAGATGAGCTGGTTCACGAGGGGAGTATACAGTATGTGAGACATTGCAAAGAATGAGCTCGAATCACACAACCGATCATCAGAAAGGCAACCCGAGAAGCAACCCTGAAAACAGCGCTCACTCTTGCATCCCATTTTCTCACGTCCGTTGTAGCACTATCACGTAGCGAGCGAAAGACAAAACCCATTTCGCCACCGAGCAGCAGCTCTTGCTGCAATGGCAACCCTTGGGATAGCGTAGGTCCGTTGATCGTCGCAAGAATACGATGCCAAATGGAGGAACCTCCATACAACAGCGACCGCTCAGCACGACTGGATTTCAGGTGTCTGCACGAAAGGAGTGTTCCATGATTCGCTGTAGAGGATCTATTGTTGGGTGAGCGCGACGCGTTCGTTCTGGCTCTGTCGCAAAGTCTATGGGCTATCCCATCGCGTGACATGCTTGAGCGCGACAATACTACTCATTGTTCAGTACAGACTGTTCCTATCCCCTTGGCGACAGATGCGGATGCCTTCCTATCGGGGTGAACGAGACTTCTCCTGGAACCACTTGATCATGCGGCCGGCGATGCTGATCCGTCCAGGGATAGACGGCAGTGCGTCGGCGTGAAACCACCCGGCTTCGGCGATTTCGGTCGGATCGAGCGCAAGCTCTCCCTCCACGTACTCCGCCGTAAACCCTAACATGAGCGAATTCGGAAAGGGCCAGGGCTGACTGCCAAAATAGCGGATATTGCTAACGGTAATGCCGACCTCTTCCTTGACCTCGCGCACCACACATTCTTCGATGGTCTCCCCAGGTTCCACAAATCCCGCTAAGACGCTGAACATCCCCTGGGGAAAATGGGCGGAGCGGGCCAATAAAATCTCCGCGCCGCGTTCGACCGCTACAATGATCGCCGGCGAGAGCCGTGGAAAGTTGTGCAGTCCACACTGGGGGCAGACTTTGGCCCGCTCCTTCTCCTTGGTCTGGGTCCGGCTGCCACACCGGCCACAATATTGGTGGGTCCGCTCCCATTCGACAATCTGCACGGCGCGGCCACCGAGGACAAACAAATCTTCCTCGAGCAGCCCGTAGACCTGCCGCAGGTCCTTGAAATCCGTCCCCTCGGGCCGGGACTCATCCGCCAGATCCACCGCATGGCAGGGCAGCCCATCGTACCGGCCCAAATAGTGCCGTTGGACGACCGTCACCCCCAACTCTTCAAAACGCTCGCGACAGGGGACACGCAGCGCATCCTCCCCCACCTCAACCAACAGACGATTTCGATGAAAGGCGAACCACCAGGCTGGTCCCGCCTGTTCCCGGGAAGGAGCGACCTCAGAGATAAACGTCTTACGCATGCCAAACAGCGGTAACCCGCGTGTATCTGAGGGGTCGTCTGTCGCCAAAGGGGTTACCTCCAGAGTTGTCAGCTACACTTCTGTGTTAAATTCCGAAGCGTTGTCTAAAGAAATAAGAAGTGCACCGTCTGAACAGTTCAGATTTTTTCGACAACCTATTCACAGTGTATTCTCTATATTCAGAGAAAGCCCTCACCCCCTGGGCGAGTAGGTCGTGGGCCGCAGAATGCAGCTGTTGACCTTCGCCACCAGGGGACCGTTCTGCTCTGACGCCGCCCGCGCCTGCTGCCAGTCCGGGTCTGCCTGGAACGCTGCCCAACTCTTTTCCCGCTCTCCCAGGCTGGGGTAGCCCAGCATGTATACCAGTCGGTTGCTGGTGCCGAACACTTCGGTCCAGTAGCCAATACTGGTTATCCCATGCTTCTCAAAGAGCCGCAGGGTATGAGTGGCAAACCGAGTGTGGAGGTCGGGGAGTCTCCCCGGCATCGCATCGTATATGCGCCACTCCTGGACGTTCGTCTTGGGCTGGGGTTCGGGCGAGTACGGAGTCCGTTGCAACATCGTATTGTGGATTCTGGCGACAATGGCCCCTTCCCTCTCCGTCTCTGCCGCCACCTGTTGCTTCCACGCCGCGTCCGCCGCGAACGCGGCTACCTTCTTCTGTCGGTCCTCCAAGTCCGCGTAGTTCCACATGTACGTGACTTGGCCGCCTGTGCCAATCTCCTCGGTCCAGAAGCCGAGCACGCCGAGGCCATGCTTCTGAAATAAGCCCGCGGCGACTGCGAGATGCGTATGCAGTGCCGGGAGCTTGCCCGGCATCGCTTCGTACGTCCGCCATTCATAGATCATCGGGATCCCTTCTTTAGCGTGTGAAATGCAATTTGAGCCCAGGGCGAGGCCAGTCCATCGCCGCTAACTTGCCACTGGCGGTGAGCGTCACATAGGCGGTCCTGAGATCCGGCCCGCCAAAACAGATGTTCGTCGTCAACGGGTCGCCCGTCGGCATGAACTCGACCGAGGCGCCATCAGGGGATATGACGGTAATCCCACCGTTGATCAATGTCGCCACACAGACATTCCCGGCGCTATCGACCGCCATCGAATCCAGCAGTTGATATCCTGGCAGCCCAGCGAGGAGTTTGCCACCACCAGGACCAGCCAAGAGGGGAATCTCGCCACCGCCTCCCGCTTTCAGTGTGCCAGGCGCAGCAATCTCCCACTGCCATACCCGCCCCTCGAAGGTCTGGGCGGCATACAGGTGCGTATCCCCCGGTGCCAGGCCAATGCCATTGGGGCCATCAATGGGAGCCACCACTTCCTTGATCAGCGAGCCATCGGTTTTGGCATAATACAGCGCCGTGCGATCCTTCTGTCGCTCTTGCACCTTGCCGAAATCCGAGAACCAAAATCCCCCCGTGGCGTCAAACACCAGGTCATTGGGACCACGTAAACGATGGCCATTACATTCCGTGTAGAGCACTTCGACTTTGCCACTGTCGAGGTCGACCCGTTGAATACACCCACCGGTATAGCCGTCTGGCAGCCCCTCCGTCGGATGCCCATCGGCGGTCATTTTCAGCCCCCCATTATTACAGATATAGACCTTGCCATCTGGGCCAACGGCGGCACCGTTCGGACCACCGCCGGTTTCGGCCACCACTTCTTTCTTGCCATTCTGGAGGACCCGCGTCAGCGTCCCGCGGGCGATCTCAACAACCAACACACTGCCATCATTCAGAGCCACTGGGCCTTCCGGGAATTGGAGGCCCGAGGCGATTTCTTGTATCTGCGGCATAAATCGATCCTCCTCCTTTTTGCGCTCGCTCTATCATGAACCTGTACAGAGAGCAAATGCCAATGACACATTCCAGAGGGGACTAGGGCTGAAACAGCTCCAGGTACTTTAATCCTGATCCGGTATTAAACAGCACGACCCGTTCGTCGGCACGGATCGTGCCTTGCGCGAGAAGTTGCTTGAGGGCGGGTACGCACGCGGCTCCCTCAGGTGCTGCGAAAATCCCCTCGGTTTGGCCCAGCTCACGCACTGCTGCCAGTAATGCAGCGTCACTGACACTGACGGCTGTGCCACCACTGCGACGCAAAATATCGAGCATGAGAAAGTCACCAATCGCCTTTGGCACCCGCAGCCCCGCAGCGACCGTATGAGGATTGTCGATCTCTGCGCCTACCGTCGCACCAGAAGTAAAAGCTTGCACGATCGGGGCACAACCGTCGGCCTGCACGGTCACCATGCGAGGCCGCTTTGCGCCAATCCATCCTAACTGTTCCATTTCCGCAAAAGCTTTCCACATGCCAATCAATCCAGTGCCGCCACCGGTCGGAAAGAACACAACATCGGGTAACTCCCAGTGCAGTTGCTCCGCCAGCTCGTAACCCATCGTTTTTTTGCCTTCGACGCGGTACGGCTCTTTCAATGTGGAGACATCGAACCAGCCTTCCTGGTCTTTGCATTCAGCGACGATTCGACCACAATCAGTGATGAGCCCATCGACTAAGGTCACCTGAGCCCCAAGCTGACGACACTCAATGAGATTGGCCAGCGGGACGTCTTTTGGCATGAAGATGTGGGCTTCGAGGCCGGCTGTGGCCGCGTAGGCCGCCAGCGCACTGGCAGCATTCCCTGCGGATGGAACTGCGAGTTTCTGCACACCAAGTTCCTTGGCCATCGAGACGGCAACGGCCATGCCGCGGGCTTTGAACGACGCCGTCGGATTGGATGATTCGTCTTTGATATAGAGATGCGGCATGCCGAGCTGAGCACCAAGCCGTCGTGCATGGATGAGCGGCGTCCAGCCTTCCCCAAGCGTCACAATAGACGAGTCTTGCACCACCGGCAGGAGTTCCCGACAGCGCCAGAGGTTGGCTGGACGAGTAGTGAGTGCCGTGCGTGAGAGAATGGTGGCGATCCGCTTCAGATTGTAAGTGACAAGGAGCGGTTTACCACAGGACTGACACAGGTTGTACGCGTGGTTTGGTTCGTATCGCGACTCACACTGTGAACAGGAGAGATGCGTCACATGCATAAGCGATCTCCTCGCTGGCGGTATTTAGACATCACGCGGAGTTGTGATCAAGACGGAGGCGCTCCTTTTCCTACGCCCCCTCCTGCCAGAGCACTGCCGTTTTCCGTGACTCGCCAATACGGAGCACGCGCCATGTGTTAAGAAAGAAAATTGAGGAGAGTTGAGCTCTCGCCGAGCAATTGTCGTCATGATCACCAGCGTACGACCATCTCAGTGAGTATACAAAATGTATTGTAAAAAAGATGGTAACCAAAAGTTCTTTGACAACACCCCAGCCTTGAGCAACGCCTGGCGGTTGCTGAGCGAGAGGAGCCAATTTTCCGTGAAGTCCGCATGCTCCTCAATGCTCTTGAACTAGAAATTGGCGGAGATGTTGTCTTTCAGCGCTCGCCAGAGATGATCCGTTGCGTTGAGTTCTGAGCATTGCTCAGGTGCCGCACAAGGCCCCTTTTTTGGGGCCCGGTGGGGATGCTGCTCGGAAGAAAAGTAGCGCGGTCTTTTACCCACTAAGCCCCAGTGCGTCATCCGCCGGCGTAGCGTCCACGGCGCAAGGGTGTACTGAGAGCAGGGACTCAGATGTCCGGCTAAGGTTTTCACGGTCCAGACGTTGGTGCGGGAACCAAGCCTTAAGGGAGACCGCCGCAGTTCTCGTACAATCTGCGCCGCCGTCAGCTCCGGGGCATCCGGTGGCCGACCGGTGTG
>CAZCWX010000277.1:0-3664 GCA_964502465.1 uncultured Enterobacteriaceae bacterium
GGAAACCCGCAAGACCGAGCCTCACAATCTCTTTAACCTCGGCTTTCGCTGGCTCGCAAGAGAGACGGTGCTCAGCCTGATCCGGGATTCACACGCCGCTTCTCTGGGTTACATCGATTCCCGCGCGCTGCTCGATTGCTACGAGTCGTTCTGCGCCGACAAGCCTGCGCGATATGACTTCTGGTGGCCCCTCTCGCTGGAGATGTGGCTCCGCAGGTTTAGGGGGTCGGCGGGTCGTGCGGGCTAGAGGGACTAGCTAGCTTCTGCTTATCCGGTTGACTCAGCAAGCCCCAATACGTTGTGGTTGAGATCGCTGGCTCCGCGGATCTGCTCGTACTCGGTTGATTTTCGGCTGGCTCCGAGGCCAAGGAGAGTCTGAAACGCGGCTGCGGGGGTTTTGCGGCGGTTGTGCCGAAAGACAAATTCGTCGAGGTAGACCTGGAGTTGAGGCTTACTCACTCCGTGGTACGTGCCGATCAGCCATTGCTGGAGGTTTCCAATAGCGCGATCGGCAAGTGGGACAGCCGACTTTGCGCCTTTACGGAGTTCGGATCGCAGCGGTTGAGTGCGGACGATATGTTTGAAGCCAGCTTCCGTGAGACCCTCAAAGCTCTTGAGGCCGTCCGTGTAGATGGTCGCACCGGGAGAGACGTTCTGGCGGAGGAAGGGGATGATGGTCTTGGCCTTGAAATCTGGGATCACTTTCATTCGGACGCGCCCCGAGCGCCTGCCACGCTTTTCCACCGCGACCAGAACCAGCGCGGCTCGTCGCCCCTTGAGCTGTCGGCTCCCGCGGAGACCGGCCTGCTCGCCCCCAACCCACGTTTCATCAACTTCTACTTCGCTGTGCAACGGCTCTCGAGCTACATTCACCATGGCCCGGCGGAGTTTGTGAAGCATCATCCAAGCGGTCTCATAACGGGATAGACCGAGTTGCCGCTGTAGGAGCAAGGCAGACACGCCGCGCTTGTCGGTGGTCATCAGATAGGCGGCCCAGAACCAATGAGTCAGCGGGATCTTGGTTCTGTGAAGAACCGTCCCGGCGGTCAGTGAGAGTTGGTGCCGGCAATTGGCACACTGCCGCAATCGTTGATTCACCAGTTCGTACGCTCGCCGATTTCCGCATCGGGGACAGATGAAGCCATCCGGCCATCGGCAGGCAGCGAGGTACTGTTGGCAGGCTTCCTCACGGGCGAAGTCGCTTTGAAACTGCCGCAGCGTTTTGGGAAATGCCGGTCTTGGCAACCCTCCACACTACCTATTGGGGCTTGCTGAGTCAACCGGATAAGCAGAAGGCGACTTGACCAGACGTTTTCGCAGGTCGCCCATCGATCAAAGGTTTGAGGATTGGAAAGAGGAACTGGCGGCGGCCCAGGGGTCAGGTGCTGTGGATGCTGGCTTTGAGACCGTCCGGCTGCCCTATCACTACGACATCTTCGGAACCACTGGGACACCCACCAAACCTTCAAACCAGGAACACCGGATTGCAGGCGGTGCTCCTCCTAATGCGGCGGCCACCGATTTCAGGGTTGAGGCTAAGCCTCTTCGATTTCAACAGTTGAATGCTCGTCGGCAAGCGGGCAGGGCGGTAAAAGGCGTGCAGGCTGGGCGGGAGCGACCCCGGTTCTTGGGCGGCTGCTCCGCCCAGAAACCTCTCCCCGCAGCTATTGCTGCTCCGAGGGTCGCTCCCGCCCAGCCTGCATCGGAAGTCAGCCTCTGCCTCGTCCGTTCAACAAGGCTGCTTGCGTCTCCGACAACGACGCAAGTGTCCGATCGGCGCACGCACAGTGCGCACTGTGCCACATACACGTGGTATGCGCCCGCATGTGCTCGCCGCATTCATAGCGCAGACGCGTTGCATACACACGCGCGCCTTTATCCAAACTTCAAGAGGGAGAACTCGAAACATGTCCGTCATTGAGCGACAACCCAAACTCACCAGGAAGGAGTCGTTAAGCGTCCGCTTGGCCCCTCAAGTCATGCGACTTCTGGAGTGCTACTGCGAGTTCATTGACAGCCGCGCACATCACGTGATTGAAGAGGCGCTCAAATTCACCTTCGGCAAGGACAGAGATTTCCAATCCTGGCTCGAAAAGAACGGTGCCACCAGGGAGAGGGGCGACTCGCAAGGCACCTCTTAAACGGACATGGCGTACGCTGCGCTTGTCTTCAAGAACCGAAGCCTCGTCAGCACCGTCGCTCTTGCCGCGTTCAGGCGATTGAACTGCTTCGCTTCCTTTCCGCCAGCAACATTGAAAAGGACGATGTCAGGATTACGAGCGCCCAACTGAATCCGAGCACGCACCGGCCCGCAAAAGGTCATTTTTTGAGTGCTGTGTAAGAGCGTGGCGCCGTGGGAGGATCAAAGCGGCTTGAACCACAGTGGGAGAGAGGCGACGACAGGTTGAGAATCCACAGGTCGGATGAACGTACACTTTGCCAAAGCAAGTTGGGAGAAACACGGCAGTGGGCATTCGTCAGGAGGACGTGTAAGATTCGGAGCCGCTAGAAGTGGAAGCCAAGTAAGGGCCACCTCTGTGCGCGCGTTTGAGCGTGCGGCATAGAAAGTCCTCTGAAGTGAAGGGGTCCGAGTATGCCTGTTCACAAGGTTCGTTGATAGAGGACCAACCGGTCACGGTGCAACCGCTGCCTGCTTCTTCGGCGTAAGCGCCTCGCTGATGTATGCTTATGTCGAGCGAAAGCAGATTCCCCATTACCGCCGTTCGATCGGTTCCGCTTGTCGGAACTGGCCGAGTGGCGCGAACCAATCAAATTCAATGGAGGAATCGAAACATGTCAATCAACAACGCAAGGCCCCGTAGACGGGGTAGACCACGAAAGAGAGGAGGACAGGTCTATGCACGCAAAGGAACCGCAGTGTTGTGGGTTCGCTACCGAGAGGCCAACGGCAAGATCGTTCGAGAGTCAACAGGGACTGAAGATCCCGACCAGGCCGATCGGTTTCTCCGAGATCGTCTCGATGCTCGGGATGACGGTTCGCTAAGCCTTTTGCTGGAGGGCAAGAACCTCACACTCAACGAGTGGGCGGATTGGTTTCTGAAGCATCGGTCAAAACCGCCATTTCGCTCCGCGAAGACCCACGAGATGAACACGCGCTGCCTGAAACAACTCGGGCCGGTTTTCGGCGAGATGCTCCTAGCGGACATCACGGCCAAGCTGATCGAGGAGTACCTTGAAGCCCGGCTGGGGGCGCGGCGCCGGATTCCGACTGGGTTCGGCTTTAGGCTCGGGGACAAGCTCAAACCGAAGACGGTTCACCACGAGTTCGCTGTTCTCAGACGGCTGCTCAACGTCGCGGTTAAGAAAAAGAAGCTTGCCGCGAATCCCTGTGATGGTGTCGAGTTTCCTGCTTCTCTGACGGTCGGCGTGGGGAGGCCGTACATCCTCCCGCGGGAAGAGCAACGGCGCATCGAGTTCGTTGCCTCATCGCACCTGCGGCATGTAATCATCATCATGACCGAGATGGGATTACGTCCTTACGAGGAACTCCTCCCCACACGGCGTGAGCATGTGGATTTGGAGAACCAGCTGGTTTACATTCCGGACTCGAAAACCGAATCAGGGGTCGCGGAGATGCCCATGACGCGGCGGGCGGCGGAAGCCTACCGTGACCGGCTAGCGGAGATTCCATCCGAATGTCCGT
>CAZCWX010000278.1:0-9766 GCA_964502465.1 uncultured Enterobacteriaceae bacterium
TACGTGATGTGGAAGGGCACCCCCTACGCGCACGTCATGGTGCCTGTGGCTCCACGGCCGCAAAAGAAGCAGTAGTTCCCTGTTACGGGACGCCTAACCAGCGCCGTGCACGTGACCGCCGCTCAGTTCGGACTCTGTATGAACTGAAAGGCAGCGTGCTCGCGGCGGCCCGAGACGGCGGGCGTTGGGCGGCTTATCAATGGCAGAGGGGCGAATGGCACTAGGGCGGCTGCTGGCGCCAGTACCAGGCATTGCCGCGCGGGAGGAACACATGGCAGAGAGAATCGTTGATCAGTGGATCCAAATCGTTGGCGAACTGGGTCCCGCGTTCGCAAAGCGTGCCGCGGGCAAGGATCTCGCTGGTGACTTCGTCACCGAGAACTACGCCGAGCTGAAGAAATGCAAGATCTTCTCCGCTGCCGTGCCAGCTGAGCTCGGCGGCGGCGGCGCCAGCCACGCGCAGATATGTCAGCTGCTGCGTGAGATGGCGCACTTTTGTCCGTCGACCGCACTCGCGCTCTCGATGCACCAGCACCTCGTGGCCGCTGCGGTCTGGCGACATCTCCACGGCCAGCCGGCGGAGGCGCTCCTGCGGCGGGTGGCTGAGGCCGAGCGCGTGTTGGTTAGCACAGGTGCTGGGGACTGGCTGGAATCAACGGGAAAGGCCGAGCGCACCGACGGCGGCTACCGCGTGACAGCCGAGAAGCGGTTCGGTAGCGGCTGTCCGGCCGGCGATATCGCAGTCACGAGCGCCCCGTATGACGATCCGGGGGCCGGACCTAGCGTGCTGCACTTCCCGGTACCGCTTGATGCCTCCGGAGTATCGATCCGGGAGGATTGGGACACGCTTGGCATGCGGGCCACGGGCTCGCACACGTTGGTTTTCAGAGACGTATTCATACCCGAAGCCGCGATCGCTTTGAAGCGGCCCCGGGCGGGTTGGCACCCAGCCTTCAGCGTGATCGTCACGGTGGCGCCTCCGATTTATACCGCGCCCTATGTCGGCGCCGCCGAGGCGGCGGCGGAGGTCGGCCGCACACACGCGCGGGAACACCCAGCTTCCCAACACCTCCCCTACCTAGTCGGCGAAATGGAGAACTCACTGACCGTTGCCCGCATGGCCCTCCGCGAGATGATCGACAACGCTGCTGGCTACGGCTTCGCGCCACAGGTCGAGCGCGCCAGCGCAGCCCTGGTCGCGAAGACTCTCGCGACAAATGCCGTGCAGACCGTGGTCTCCAAAGCAGTGGAGATCGTTGGTGGTGGCGCCTACTTCCGGCGTAGTCCACTTGAGCGGTTGTGGCGCGATGTCCAGGCAGCCCAGTTTCACCCGCTACCCGAGAAGAAGCAGCTCCTGTTCACGGGGCGTGTGGCCATGGGGCTTTCACCTGTGTGACGGGCCCACGGGGAACAACGAGTGCCGTGCCGGTGCCGCCCAACCTCCCGGTGCAACGGACCGGACGCTCGCGCTGCTCGCGCTTCGGCCGCTGACGGCGGGCGTTAGCCCGCACTGAACAGAAAGGAGGAGATTCCTATGGGGATGAAAGGAACCGAGCGGCAGCAACATTTTCTCACGGTAGCTGCCACCCACGCCGAGGACTTCAAAACCCGTGTGACGCAACACGACCGCGAGAACACCTTTCCCTTTGAGAATGTGCAAGCTATGAAGGACTCCGGCTATACGAACATGACCGTACCGGAAGAACTCGGGGGCGGTGGCGTCAACGTCTTAGACTTCACCCTGGCACAGGAACGGTTGGCTTATGGGGATGGACCGACCGCGATTGCCGTCAATATGCACCTACTGGCAGTGGGAATCTTTGCCGACTTCTGGCGTTTGGGCGAAGAGAGCCAGCGTTCCTTTCTCGAAACACTTGCCCGCGATCACCTGATCCTGGCTGCAGGTGCCAATGATTCCCGCATGAGCAGCGCTATTGGTTTAGGCGGACTCAATGATACCACCCGGCGTGCGGAAAAAGTGCCCGGCGGGTATCGCGTCAATGGGCGTGCTGGCTTTGGCACCATGAGCGCCTGCGCCGATTTCCTGCTCGAGACCGCACATTACGACGATCCACAGAAAGGTCCCCGTTGTTTGGCCTTTGTCATCCCCACGAAAACCCCCGGCATTACCATCCAGAACAACTGGGACACGATGAGCATCCGCGCCTCGTCCAGCAATGATACGGTGTGGGAGAACGTGTTTGTTCCTGAGCAGAATATTTTAGACCGCCCAGCCCGTACCATGGATGCGTTCACGAATCTCCTGCTCGCCTGGGGAGTGCCCTCCTTAGACGTCTGCTACCTGGGCCTTGCGCAGGCAGCACGCGATTATGCCATCAACTGGGTGAGTAACCGGACCCAAGCGCCGTTTGATCGTCCACAGAGCCACTATCCGGGCAACCAATTTCTGGCCGCAGAGATGGAAATCGGGCTACGGGCGGCGCGGGCGCTGGTCGTGCAAACGGCTAGCGGGCTCAATGAGCCAGCTGTGCGGGCGAATCCTCCCCTCATGGATCTCATTGTCTGCCATCAGTTTGTGATGGAGACGGCTTTTAGTGTTGTGGACAAGGCCATGCGTTTAGTCGGGGGAGCGGCGCTCTTCCGCTCCAGTCCCCTGGAGCAGATGTATCGGGACGCGCGGGCGGCACTCTTGCACCAGCCGTTTGCAGGCTACGACGGGCGAGGGTGGTTGGGGAAGCTGATATTTGGCATTGCGCCCGACACCATGCCCCGGTGGGTGTAACGGACAGCATCCAGAGCACGAGCTAACCACGGGCGGCACCGCATCGCCGCCCGTTTGCGGTTCCACTAAACCTGAAGGGCCGCGTTTGGGCGGCTCGCGGTGCGCGGGGGCGTTAGCCAGCTTGTACGCTGTACTGCCACGAGGTACTTTTAGTTGACGATCATTATCAAAGGATCAGAACAATGTCTGACGTTCAATCTCTGCCTGAAACTGTGACTCCACAACCGACGGTGATCAGAACCAGCCGCGGGCTCTCGATTGCTGGTACCCGGATTACCCTGTATAGCCTCTTGGATTACCTCCACGCTGGTTGGCCCCCCCACTTAATACGCGACGAGTTCAATCTCACGGACCCCCAGATAACGGAGGTCATGCAGTATATTGAAACGCACCGAGACGAAGTGGAAACCGAATATCAAGCCGTGCTCCAGCAGGCCGAAGAAAATCGCCAGTATTGGGAGGCGCGGAATAAGGAGCACCTCGCCAGGATCGCCGCCCTCCCACCGAAGCCAGGACAAGAAGAGCTGCGCGCCAAGTTGCAAGCGGCCAAAGCGAAGCTGGGCATGTCGTGATCACCATTCTCGTTGACCATGACATTGAAGGACAGGCCCTCACTCTCTGGGGAACACTGGCAGCGGAAGGCTGGTTAACGCTCTTGCCACTCCAATTGGTCACATTTGCTCAGATTGGCTTGCCGGTAGACAGCAGCGACCGAATCATATGGCGTACAGCACAAGCCCGAGGAATGGTGCTCTTAACGCACAACCGCAACATGAGAGGCGACGACTCATTGGAACAAACTATCCGTGAGGAAAATACTCTGGCCGCGTTGCCGGTAGTCACCATTGGCAGAATTGATCGCATCCGCGAGCGATCCTACCGTGAACGGTGCGCGGTACGATTGGTTGAAATTGGGTTGGACATAGAAACGTACTTGGGTGTCGGAAGGATTTTTATTCCGTAGCGGGGCTGGCTAACCCCTATCAGGCCTCCGGTGTCAAGAGGACAGACGGATGCACTGCGCGGAGGCGGGGTGAGCCTCGGCGAAACCAGTGATGATGGCGTCTCGCCAAGCGGTTGCGGCTGACTGGATTTCGGTTGCTGGTCACAGCCTCGGGCTGCACCACACACCTCTTGAGGGGCGATGTTCTCGTATGCGTGGATAGGAGAACAGCAGTGCCCGCAGACACTGCACCCGAGAAATTCTTCTGTGCCCTCGTCCCAGTCTTTTCAAAGCGGCGGGTTGTGTCCGCAGACACTCCTCGTGAGTTCCAGACTCGGCGGAGGGGCAGCCACGGGGCCCTTGGTGACGGAGCACCAAGCAGATGAGCGAGAGAGATAGTCCAATCACAGCCTGAGGCTCTGGGCTTTGGTCCAGATGCTCCTCACACAGTCCGCGCTGTATAGATAAGGAAGGAACATCACGCGGGCTCTGCCCGCTGTGGGCCAGTGAGACGGCGGGCTCCCTCTCTCCCCTCAGCGGTGACGCAGAGACAAAGCGCTGGAGAGCAAACGCTGGTTCCCGCGTGAGCATATAGTACACGGCCCGCGCCAGCTTGTGGGCGTCAATCTTCTCGTTCTTGGCTTTGCCATCGTGAATCGCTTTCATATAGAGCGCATGCCCCAAGACAAAGGTGATGCCTTCCTTCCGACAGAGGTCCGCCACCCACTACCACGTAACCATACATTCGACGCCGACGACCAGATCCTCTCGATACGGCCTGAGCATGCGCAAAAATGCCTCGGGGGTCGTCGGCAGATTTTTATGGACCAGTTTCGTGCCATGCTGATCCAGGATACAGACGTACATCACCTTCGCATGTAGCTCGATACCGCAATAATGTTTATGCTGTCGAGTATAGAAATTCATCCAGGCTTCCTCCTTGTGGGGGTGAATTTTGGGTACAGCCACGATACCGCTGCCATTTGCAGCAGAGGAGTCCTGGATGAGTATCAAGCCCGCTCCAGTGGGACGCGATCCCGCTTGCGGTTTAGAGTGAACGTGAAGGGTCGCGGTTGGGGCCTTGCCCCTGAGCGGGAAACGTTAGACTGCTCTCGCTGTTGCTGTTTCCCGCAACAATGGTAGAAGAAAAAGAGCGGATAATAAGTTTATAAGTTTCTTCTGTAAGGGAGGTATCCCTCCATGATGAGTCCGACACTTGAGACGGAAATCCAGGAACAACTCTCTCAATTGCCGCTGGAACAACAGCGCCAGGTGTTGGAATTCGCACGCGCGCTCGTTGCCGCCCGCGTGCGCGGCGTGCCCGGGCGCGCATTGTTACGCTTTGCGGGCTTAGTGGAGACTGATGATCTTGCCTTGATGAAACAAGCGATCGAAGAAGACTGTGAACAGGTTCAGCCTAATGAGTGGTAGAGTCCTGCTCGACACAAATATTGTGATCGCACTTTTTGCCAAAGAGGCGGTAATACAGCAGCGTTTAGCTGAAACAGACGAAGTGTTTGTCTCCAGTATCGTGCTGGGCGAACTCTATTACGGCGCGCAGAAATCTTCCCGAGTAGAAGCGAATCTCGCTCGGGTCACCACATTTGCCGCTGCTAACGCGGTCTTGGTGTGTGACACGGCAACAGCCCAGTATTATGGGACGATCAAAAACCACTTACGCGCGAAGGGATATCCGATTCCCGAAAATGACATATGGATTGCCGCTACTGCTAGGCAACATCAGCTCACGCTTGTGACACGCGATGGGCATTTTCAAGCTGTGGAGGGGTTACTGGTTGAGCAGTGGTAAGGATTCTACAGGCAAAGCCTAATCGGGTAGCCAGGGAGGTCGCTCTCCCCGGCCCCCACACCACCGAGCAGGCGGGTCCGCACTCGGCGGTTCAGGCAGGAGGTGAGGCGAGAGCAGTCTCGCTCAAGGCTGGGTCGATGACCCTCCGCCGCAGAGCCGTTGCCCGGTGCGGGCCTGGCGTTGTCGAGGCGGTCATCCCCCCGCCTTGTCCTCCCTGTTCCGTCCTTCACTCGGTGCCGTATGGGCACTGGGCTCCTATGCCCTCGGCTGACTGCTGCTCCGCGCTCAGAGAGGATTCCTCCTCCCCGCCGTCACTTGCCGTGGCCCGCCCCTTCCCAGGACACGGAGCAGCTCTCCCCGGATAAGAACGTGAGTTATCACTGCACAAGTGCGACATGTACCCCAGTACTCCATCCCCTGGTTCACCGGACTTTGCGGTGTTGTGCCAACTCGTCCCAGGGAAGCGAGCCTTCTCTGCCGTTCGTGTTCCTCGCCTCGCAACGCGGTCGCCGGCTTCCTGCAGCCCTCGCCTCGCGGTGACGCCCTTGGCCTTGGACTCGTCGTTATCTTCCGGTATCTTACGACTCATGAAGGTGAACCTCCTACAGGGGACTTGCACCCCCACACTCACGCCCATGCCGGGCGTACACAATTCATTCAAGCCGAAGCCGCTTCGCGGCTCGGCTTAATTCAGGAGTTAGCCATCATGACGTGGGGCGTCGCCACCACGGATGAAAAAGGAGAAGCCGAGGGGTAAGCTCTAGTTGGTCCCGCAGACCAGAGGTCGAGTCGCCTTGGTGCCGCGAGCCCGTGCGTGAGCCTGACCCGAGAGCCAGCCAGGCACCACCAACTGTTGCTGCGAGCACGCATAGCAGACTCTTTACTCGTGCCGGCTCTCCCGCGGGACCGAAAGGAGGGGGCCATGGAAGTATTGTACGCGTGTGGTTGTGGCAGCGATGTGCAGGCCAAGATGCTGGTGGCCTGTGTGCTGAAGCAGGGGCAGAAAGCAGTCCGGACTTTCTCGACGATGACGGCAGATTTGCTCCGGCTGCTCGACTGGCTGATCCAGGAAGGGTGCACGCATGTAGCGATTGAGAGTACAGGGGTGTATTGGCGGCCCGTGTTCAACATTCTGGAAGGGGCGCTAGACGTGATTCTGACCAACGCGCGCGATGCCAAAGGGTACAAAGCCCGCAAGACCGCCGTGATTGATGCCGAATGGCTGGCCGATCTCTTACGGCACGGTCTCCTCAAGCCCAGCTTCATTCCGCCCCTGCCTATCCGAGAACTGCGGGACTTGACGCGGTATCGTGAGAGTTTAGTACGGGAGCAAACAGCGCTGGCCAATCGGATTCAGAAGCTCATTGAGAGTGCCAACATCAAACTGGGGCAAGTGGCCAGCGATGCGCTGGGCGCGAGTGGCAAGCGGATGCTCCGTGCCTTAGCGATAGGCGAGACCAATGCGGAGCAGATGAGCCACTTGGCCCAAGGACTCCTCAAGCGCAAATAGCCGCAGTTGCAGCAAGCGCTGGAGGGACGGTTCACCCAAGCCCAACGATGGATCCTGACAGAGTTACTGGACCAGTACGATCAAGTAGAGGCAGCGCTCCAGCGCGTGGCAGAACGGATCCGGCAGGAGGTGGACAGCAGTGCCGACCCTTTCGTGCCTGACGCCGTGCAGTTGCTGGACACCATTCCTGGGGTCGGAGAGACCGTCGCCCAGATTATCGTGGCGGAGATCGGGGTAGACATGGAGCGCTTTCCCACGGACCACCACCTGGCGAGTTGGGCAGGGGTGTGTCCGGGCAACAACGAGAGCGCGGGCAAGCGCAAGAGCGGCAAGACGACCAAAGGCAGTCGCTACCTGCGGGCCGCCTTGGTCCAGGCGGCCTGGGCGGCCAGCCATCAGAAAGGGACCTATCTGGCGGCGCAGTACAAACGCTTGGTGAAACGGATGGGGAAGAAGAAAGCGCTCATCGCCGTGGGCCACAATATTCTCGTGATCGCTTATCATGTCTTGCAGACCCGGACGCCGTATCAGGAGTTAGGGGGAGACTATTTCGAGCGGCGCAACGTGGACAAGCAGCGCAAGCGGTTGATTCGCCAACTGGAAAGTCTTGGGGTGAAAGTAACGGTGGAGGAAGTCAAAGAGGCTGCGTAACCTCACCGCCAGTATTTTCATAGCAGCAGGCTTTCCCTTCGAGCTAAGTATGAGGTAAAGTAGAGCCATGATTTCCAAAGAAACTATCAAATCCGAGATTGAAAAAGTCCCGCCCGAACGACTTGAGGAACTGTATCAGATTATTCGGTCTTTCACGGTTCCTGATGCGCGTAAAGCTCACGGATCATTCATGAGCCGACTGCGTAAAATTCAGATTGACGGACCGGAAGACTTTGCCGCCAACATCGATTTGTATCTCACAGGAGAGAAACCGATTGACTGAGACCTTTGTTGACACCTCTTTTGTGATTGCAGTCGTGAATCGTCGCGATCAGCATCATGCTGAAGCGCTGGGGCTAGCGGACTTGTACGATGGCGAGCCGCTGGTGACCACCGAGGCGGTTCTGCTCGAAATCGGTAATGCTTTGGCCAAGCGATACCGCGCAGAGGCAGTGGCAACGATTGAGGATTTCCTCGAATCGGCGGAAGTGACGGTCGTGCGTATAGATATGGGCCTATTTGAACGCGGATTTGACTTATACAAAACCCACATGGACAAAACATGGGGGTTCATCGATTGCCTATCGTTTGTGGTGATGAAAGAGCGAGGGATTGTAGATGCGCTGACGACAGACGATGATTTCAGGCAGGCAGGGTTCAACCCGCTTTTCCAGCAACGGGGGACAGCCTAACAAACCGCCTACAGGCCGACCGCAACCCGCGAGCGGTTCCTGCTGAATATGAAAAGACACATTTGGGCCGCGGCAGCTGAGGCGGAGGCGTTAGCCGTCTAGTAACGTGTCACTAGACAGGTTACACTGTGTGGCGTGATTCGGGGGTTCAAACATAAGGGGCTGGAGAAGTTCTTTACCACTGGCACGAAATCCGGCATCCAAGCCCAACACGCAGAACGGTTGCGCGTGATCCTGGGTCGTTTAAGTGCGGCTACGGCCCCCACAGATATGAACCTTCCGGGGTTGGATCTTCATCCGCTCAAAGGAGATCGCAAGGGCACTTGGGCGGTGAAGGTCAGCGGAAACTGGAGACTGACTTTCACCTTTGTCGGGAGAGATGCCGACGAGGTCGATTACGAAGATTATCACTGAGGTGTAACATGCGCATGCATAATCCGCCCCATCCTGGCGAAGTGTTGAAGATCCTATGTTTGGAGCCGCTCCAGTTGAGCGTGACCGAGGCGGCAAAAGCGTTAGGGGTGAGTCGGAAGACCTTATCGGCTATCCTCAACGGTCGGGCCGGGATCAGTCCGGAGATGGCTGTGCGGTTATCGATAGCCTTTGGCACCTCGGCGGAGAGTTGGCTTAATCAGCAGACACAGTATGACCTGTGGCACGCCCAGCGGCGCCGCAAAGAATTCCGTGTTCGCAAGCTGGCGGCGTAGCCCTTACTACAACGGCTAACATCGCGCTGCACCGCCCGGTGGCGGTTCCTGCTGAACTCGAAAGGACACGGTGGGGCGGCTTGCGGTGCGCTTGGACGTTGGACACTCAATAGCCTGCGCGCTCTGAACCGAGGAGAGAAACTCCATATCTTGCAGGTCTTAGTTTCAGAACTCGCTCAAGAGGCATCAGAGTCTGAGCAATATCCGATGCGGTGCTTGGTGGCAGAAATCGTGGCATCCTACTTCCCCAAACGATCATGATGGAGCAGGTGACAGTATGAGTGCCCTTGGTAAGCAAATTTTAGCTGGTTTGGCCGATGCCCGGGACTTTGCGCGTGGCAAAACGGCAGGACAACGGACTCATCGAGTCGCGGTTCCAGAGCGGGTCAATGTCCGGGGGATGGGTACCTCGGTGCTGTCATGCTGAGTCCCCTTCGACTACGCTCAGAGCCTGTCCTGAGTTTATCGAAGGGATAAACTCCGCAAAGCATTCCTCGACTTCGCTGCGCTACGCTCAGGACAGGTCTCTCGGAGAGACTCTTCGTTGCACTCAGGGTGACAGACCAAGTATCCCAATCTTTTGTGGTTTGATTGAGGGAGAAATTCGGAGTAGGAAAAACACATGGTCAGCTACTCCTTGTAATAAGAGCCTTCGGGATGAATGGAGGAGTGGTGGAGCCGGAGCACGGTATGGGTTTCATCGAGGCGTT
>CAZCWX010000279.1:0-5316 GCA_964502465.1 uncultured Enterobacteriaceae bacterium
GCAGGGATAGAGTGAGGGAAAATCCTTCCTCCCATATAAATCCCATAACCAACTTTAGAGGAGACCAATATGGCACAGGCAGACAAAACGTATCTGAACGAACTACAGAAGCAGTGGGGCTATTTGGCAGCGTGGCCCCCCACCGCTGAGACACGCAACTTAGGTGACTACGGCGATGTGCGACAATCCAATGATTTTGTGTGGCTTGGAAACATTCGCAAGTGGGTGCCCCAGAAAGCATCTTCGAGAACGACTGGCTCAATGTACTACGTGAGCACTGGGGTACGTGTGTTCAAGGCTGACTTTGGAGTAGCAGATGTGACCAAGCAGGCGTCAGTCGACATCAAGATCACCTTTGAGAAGAAGTCGTCGATCTTCTTTCTGGCCCAGCAAACGACAACTGTCACTACGCAGAATCTTGAACAGGTTGGCGACAGAATAGTTGATATCTATAAACAAAAAGGCAACGACTGGAAGCTGAGCTATGTGTGGAATACCGAGGTCGTCAAAGCTGATGTCTTGACCGTGTTGATTGCGCTTAAATCCGGAGTCAGCGTCACGCTCTCGGGAAGGCTGCCCATTTCGTACCAAGGCGTCCCTGTGGCGAATCTCGATCTACGTAATTTCTCAGTGGCAAAAAACGCCTCGAGTGTGTCATTCTTTCATGGGGCTCATGCCACTCCACTGTTCCGTTCCTACAGGGTGAAAGATCCCATCACGAAGAAAGCGTATTACACAGAATACAAATAGGGGTGGGCCCACGGGGCGCTCAGCGCCCCGCGTCAGTTCAAGGTCGGCGTCAGCGAGTCCCCAACCCTCACCTGCGCGTAAAGTGCGCAAAAAAACCAGAAAAGGAATAACATATGACAAAGACACAGTGCATTGTGAAAGACACGTTCGCTCTCAATGGTGAACGTGACGTGATCCTCGACCAGTTCGGCTCGTCAGCGTCGTTACCTCGCGTCCCAGTGAAGGTCTCAACCCACGAACAACTCGAGGAGCCCTGGAAGAAGTGGGTTCCGACGCTCACCCGGCATTTCACCCTCGCAGTGCTTGCCCTTACTGCAGTCGCCTTCTTTTCTGTCCCAGTCAGCGCCTTCACGCCTCGGACCCTAAATGGTTGCACACCGATCACCTGGGCCTCGCAACCTAAGGTGGTTCTGCACATCACCGAATTCGCTGGGCCTGATTTTTTTGAGAATCTGATCAACCTCGCGCAGCTTACCGATGCAATGAACGATGTGCACGAGCAGTTCAATCTCGCCGGCGGCACAGCCGCACAGGTGACGGCCTTCGAAGTCTCTACGGACCCATTCGTCTACAAGAGTTGGTTCGGCGGAACTGACCCTACCATCCATGTCGGCTTCACAAGCAGCACGACCGCCAATCCGGGCGGGGCGTTCTGGGATGTCGATGCGGCATGCAATATCGTCGAGGCTCATATCCAGTTCCAGGATCTTACCGCGTTCGGTTGGACGTTCAGTCACCCGGAAATGCATGACGAACCGTACTACGATGTGACGCTCAACAATGCAGATGGCGACCGCTACTTCCGTATTAGCTACCTGCATGAGTTGTTGCACGCCTTTGGCCTTGCTCACAGCAACGACTCGTACTCGATGTTGAACTATGGGGACCGACCCTGGGCCAACCGTGTGACGGATGACGCGATACGGCCACTGCCCGATGACGTAGAGGGCCTGCGCGCCCTGTATCCACTCGGCGGTAGTCGGATCGACGTGGCGGTACTCAACACCTGGTATGCCCCTGTGGTGCCAACCGGTACTTATCCGGCAGCCGACCAGCAGCAACTATGCAAACCGAGTCTCGGCAGCGCATGGAACAGCGACCGCTTTGCCACCGTGTGCGGCACCTCTGGCGGTGCAGCCGGATCGACCGAGATGTACGGTGGGGATACGCTACGTACACGCTTTGCTTTTGCCAACTACTCAACTGAGAGTGTTGACGTCGTCGCACGTCTTTATTTCTCGACCGACGACATCTGGGACGCCGCGGACATCGCCTCAGTAACCACACGCTCGTTCAGTGTGAGCGCCAATGGTTCGTCCCAGCAGGGACGCGTATGGGAGGTGCCCTATGGACTCGCCACAGGTGACTACTACGTGATTATTCATGTAGAGGCGACAGCAACCTCGGGGACGATTGTGAGCGATTGGATTCCGCTGCGTGGCACCGTGCATATTCATGGCTGACGCAATGGTCTGTCCCCCTTGCCGTCGGCGGTAGGTAACATGTCGCGGTCGGCGGGAATGACAGCGTGATGGGGAGGCATTGGGGGCGGCGAAGAGAAACCAACCTCATATGATCTGATTGAATCGTAGGATGGGCCATGATCACCCGACGTGACTAGGAAAGACTATACCCCAGCAGGAATTGTCAGTATTTCTTCACACGGAGGAATGTTTATGAAACGCGCACAGTTTGGTCTTGTTGGCCTGATGCTGAGTGTATCGTTCACTTCTGTCCCTTTCGCACATGCGACTTTCACTGCTCAGAGCGCTACGAGTGCTCTCACCAACACAGAACCCTCTGTAGCAGAAAAATCGCCCGTGCGGTTCGACGGCCAATGGTTATCTGGGAACTTTGTGAAAGCAATTGCGAAGGACCCAGTCATCGCGTGGGGGATTGTGCGAGATGAAAGCGGGAACGAGGTACAGGGGGAAGTGTGGCTGATTGTCTCTAAGGGTGACAAGTTTCTCTATTATCACTTGACAGAGGAACCCAGTATTGATTCTGACCCACTGTCTTACAGCGGCTACGCGGTCAGTATCATCGCGGTCTTGATCGGATTGTAAGATGGTCTTGGCCTGGGGGAGAGGACTGGCGCAGCCTGCCCTACTCTCCCCCACACAGATCCCACAACAATCCCACATCTTTCCCACAACTTTCTCTCTGTTGCCTGCGTATTTTTAGCAAAGACAGCAATCCTGCAGGACAGTCACACTCAACACTTTTTCAGGAGGTTTCCTATGCGTTTATATTATTGGAACACTCGGCACCTTACCCTCGCGCTCACCCTCGCGCTCTCCCTCGGGGTGCCGAATATGATGATGGCGCAGCCCGCAAGTAATGACTGCACAGACCCTTACTGGCAAGATACACTGCGCTGCCAGGCGTTCCCGACCGAGCCGCCTCAGCGGAACTTCGGCACCAGCCCAACGAACATCGCGGACATCAAGGCCTTCACCCGCGTCTTCTTGAACAATGACTTCGCAGTACGCTGCCTGGATGGCACTCGTCCGGTCATTTACGTCGATAAGGCAGTCGGTGGACCGTCGCACAAGTGGATTTTCTCTATGCAAGGCGGTGGCTCATGCAACGCCCAGGATAGCGACGGGGACGGTGTCTTCGATAATGCTCAGGAGTGCCTCGACACCTACGCCAACCCGGGCGAACGGAACGAGATGAGCACTGCATACGACCCACCGATGATGACCCTCAAAGGCATCCACCGCCCCGATCCTGTGCGGAACCCGGTCTTCGCGGATTACAACCGCGTGCGTGTCGAGAAATGTAGCTACGACCGCTATAACGGACGCATCGCCTACGAGGCAGTGGGGGGCTACTTCCTTAACCACACCAAGCCAGGCGGTGCCTCCGTTGACCTCAACCTGTACCAGCAAGGTTATCTGATCATGGAAGAGGCGCTCCAGACACTAGAGAGCGGCCTCACCTACACGACGTGGGCTGATGCAGGCACTGGCAGAGTCGTCGAAGAACAAGAGTCCCTGCCGCCACTCGCTGACGCTGAAATAGTTCTTTTCGTCGGTCACTCCGGCGGGGCCCACGGGCTCTTCCACAATATCGACCACCTCGCACAGTCGCTTGCAGACATCCCCGGATTCGCGGGCGATGTACGGGCAGTGTTTGACGCGAACTTCGTCGAGTCGATTGAAAATGAGGCGGCATTCGCGACCGACAGCACCGGCACCCCGTTAGGCGGCGATGCGTATAGTAACGTGTGGACGGGAGAAACCGAAGGCAACGGCATTCCCTTCGCCTACGATGGTGCAACGTACCACACTACTAACCCTCAGGTCGAACAGTACGACAGTTGGGCTGCAGTCTTCGACTCTTCCTGCCTCGACGCACACGCGGCTACCGGCGACGATTGGAAGTGCCGTGATCGCCACCACATCCTCTTCAACCACATCGCCACGCCGTTCTTCTTCCGCCAGGACTTCACTGACCCAAATAAGGGGCATACCAACCACGGCAATGGGCACTCAGTATTGTGGGGAGACTGGGACAGCTATGCCCACTGCCCCGCAGGCTTCAGTCCGTGTCCACCGCTCTTCACCCTCGACGAACACCGCACTCGCCTTACCCAGCAGTTCCAGACACTTCTCGACGGTTCGCGCTCCCGGTCGGAACTCGCGACCGGTGTGGACCCAAGCCTTGGCGGCGCCGGCTCTTTCCCCACCTTCTATGCGTGGATGCCTGACTGCGGTGTCCATAGCGGTGCCTCTAACGATGCGTCCTTCTACGACACCACGGTGTCGTACAAGACCTTCACCCACTCAATGCGTACGTGGCTCGAAGGTTTCGTGCGCGTCGGACGGTTAGGTCTCCGAGGGTGGCGGGTCGACGGTTGGGATGATGGAGCCGGGAATATCATGACGACCACCTGTCCGTAGCATCTTTTCGAGGACGACGAATCTCTCCGTCAAACGAGAGCCTTCGCCTCACCCGGTGTAAGGGGACAAGCAACATGCAAAAAAATTTACTGTGATTTATACAACGATCTGTTCATCACACTAGAGCAATACACCGAGAAAGGACACAGCACAATGAAGCCATTCCTATTTTTCTTATTGATCGCACTTCTAGCTTTGACAACAGCGCCAGTGCATGCACAGTATCCTGATGAGGCACACGGGTAGAAAGAGAAGAGCCAAACGAGAGATCCGAAGAGGTGCTCCTGCAGGAGGAGCAGACCCGTATGCTCCAAGCGGCTTTGTAGTAGCTTTCACCACTCCATCAAGAGGTTCTCCAACTGACGTATGGCGCTGGCTGCTCCGGCAAAGAGATAGCCGGGATGGTGGGGTGCCCGCTGCCAACCGTGCGGACGCGAATCTTCAACGCCAAGCACCAACTCAAACAGCTTCTGGCGGCACAGGATGTGAACTAAAGAGTTGGGGGCGTGTGTTTTCTGAGCAGGCTCCCTACGCGGGAGCGTACCACTCCGGATGAAAATGCGTTATCCTTCCCTGTTACCACACGCCTGGCAGCGAGGTGGATTGTGGCTTGGTGCTTCGAGCCTGCCGAGCAGTCGTACCCGGATCCCCCCAGGCA
>CAZCWX010000280.1:0-9789 GCA_964502465.1 uncultured Enterobacteriaceae bacterium
CGAACGACTGAAGGAAACTACGTCAGCCGTATAAGAAGAGTCTCTTCGCCCCCATGCGGAGTTTAGTATAAACGCGGCCCGATGAAGACGCCGTCCACGAAATGCTTGGTCCTGGTCGCCGCCTTGTGCGGCAACGTCACCAATTCCTCGGCCAGCTCGCGGACTGCGGGCATCAATTCTCCGTCCTTCACCACTCGATTGACCATCCCCAGCTCATATAGTTCGCGCGCCGTGAAATGGCGGCACAGGATCATCGCTTCTTTCACGCGCCACGGACCCAGCCGCGCCGCCATGACCAGCGCCGGGCCACCCGTGAACGCAACACCCAATTCGACCTCCGGAACCCAGAACTCGGCAGGCTCCACCGCCACGATAAAATCGCATGCGGTGGCAAGCGCCCATCCGCCTCCCACCGCATAGCCATTCACGGCGGCAATCGTCATGCAGTCCAGGCGCGTGATCTGATCGAAGGTGCGCCCGACCGCGCGAGCCCCGCCGCCGCGACTTGCCGAGAACACTCGCGCCCGTTCTTCCCGATCACTGAGACCTTTCACCGCCGACATGTCCGCGCCCGCCGAGAATGCAACACCGGCGCCGGTGATGATCAGGACTCGCACCTCGCGATCGTTACGCACGTCGCGCAAGAGATCTTCGAGCTCATTCATCACCTGCGGGTTCATACAGTTCCGCCGCTCCGGGCGATTGAACGTGATGGTCGTCACTGCACCGTCCTTCTCGTAGAGAAAATGATCAGCCATACGACACGTGACTCCTCTTTCACTCACTCCATAATGGAATACCGCAACGACACCTTTCCTCTAGTACAACACCTCTTGCTCTCTCAGCCGCGCAATATCTCCATCCGTGCACCCCAACACGTCGCGTAAGACTTCGTTCGTGTGTTGTCCGAGCAGAGGCGCAGGGGAACGGACGCCATTCGGGGCATTAGTTAAAATCCAGGGAATCCCGGTATGCGTCTGCACGCCAACCTGCGGATGCGGGAGGCGGGCAAAAAATCCCCGCCCGTTGAGCTGCGCATCTTCTACTAAATCTTTGCTGCTCATCGACGGGAAGGCGGCAACGCCCACGGCTTGCAACCGCTGGGTGATCTCCCAGCGGTCATGTTGGATCGTCCATGCTGTTATTAACTGCTCTAGCTCATCTTCATGCGCCTTGCGATCACGGGCGGTGCGGAAACGTGGATCGGCTACCAACTGCGGTTGGTCCATCACTCGACATAACACTTGCCATTCTTCTTCGGAGCCACAGGCGATCGCCACCCAGGCATCTGCTCCGCGACAGCGAAAACAGTTATGCGGGGCCATCCAGACATCGCGGTTGCCCTGTCGCGGCGGTTCCGTGCCGTTCATGGCATACTCCATCCATCCCTCCGCGGCTAACACCGTTGCCGCGCTCCATAACGCCACGTCGATGTATTGTCCGCATCCTGTGCGCTTGCGTGCTGCCAGGGCGGCACAGATAGCCGCCGCCGCCGTGATGCCGGCATTGGGATCACCAATAGACACGCCAAGTTCTTGTGGTGGGCCATGGTGATACCCTGTCAAGGCTGACAATCCTGTGAGTGGCGGTATGGCCGGACCGTACCCCATATACTCTTTGAGCGGACCGGTGTGACCATAACCAGAAATGGAGACCACGATCACATCTGGCTTAAGCTTCTTCAATTCTTCATAGCCGAGCCCCATGCCATCCATCACGCCCGTCGCAAAGTTATCAATGACCACATCACTCTGCTGAATCAGTTCCTTCGCAAGCGCGATGCCTTCTGCCTTTCCCAGGTTGAGCCGGATACTCTTTTTGCCCTGGTTCCATTGATTGAACGGACCAGACGCATCGAACCCAGGCTTTACTCCTCGCGGCGCAATCGGTAATCGCCGCATCAGATCCAGATGCGCGTGCGATTCAATCTTGATGACTTCTGCACCAAGGTACGCGAGATGCATCGTACAATATGGTCCTGCCCACACCCAGGAAAAGTCGGCGACACGAAGACCTTCGAGGGGCAAACAGGTACTGGGTGCTAGGGGTTGGGGGTTGGGTGTTGGGTGTTGAGCACTGACAACGGATGACTGAGCACTGACAACTTCTTCATTGTGTTCGCCGAGCAGTGGTGCTGATCTGCGTATCTGCCACCAGGGTTCGTGCAACTGGTACGGCGCACCGAAATGCGTGAGGGTGCCAGCGCGAGGATGCGTGACGTCGGCAAAAAAGTGACGGGCACGGAGTTGCTCTTGTCGCGCTAACCCGGCCATCGTCAACACCGGCGCGAAGCACAGCCGCCGCGCCTGCCCGGCATGGAACAAGTCTTCTACCTTCCACTGCCGTGTCCACTCTTCCACGTAGCCCTTGAGTGCATCTTGATTCTTAATGCGATTCGTACGTCCAGAAAAAATATCCCATGTGGTCCACTCGGGATTGCCCATGAGCTCGACCAACCGTTCCCATTGGTCCTCTTCTGGACAGACCAGGAAAATGAGCCCGTCTTGGCATTCGTACATGCCCCATGGATACATATAGTGTTGCCCCAAGCGCGAGGCGATGCGGCCCAGGTAGCTGTAGTATACAATCGCCTGCTCCAGGAACGAGGCAATGAACGCTTGCACGGAGAGATCGATATGCTCGCCTCTTCCCGTCGACAGCGCATGCGTGTACGCAGCAAGGGTGGCGGTAGCAGCAGCAAGTCCACCTTGAAAATTACATTGCTGACCGAAGGCTTTGAGTGGCGGGAGATCAGGACGATCAGACGCACCGGGGCTCAACCACGCCCAGCCCCCGGCATGCGACAAGATTAGCTCATAGGCATGGTAATCCTTGTGCGGGCCAGTCAAGCCAAAAGGCGTAATTGAGCACATCGCCAGTCGTGGATTCAGCTCACGAAAAGTGTCGTATGCGATCCCGCGTGTGGCCATCGCACGTGGAGGATAGTTATGCACCAGCATATCCGCCCACCGCACAAGCCGATGCAGCTCATCCTGTTGGTGGCTCAGGTCGAGCGTCACTCCTCGCTTGTTCGTATTCAGATACAGAAAGAGTCCGCTTTTTTCTGGGTCAACCACCCCATCTGGGAACGGGCCGCGTCGGCGCGCTGGATCACCGCTGGGCTCTTCGACTTTGATGACATCCGCGCCGAGGTCAGCCATCAACTTGGTCGCATAGGCGGCAGATACCATCGTCCCCAACTCCAGTACTTTCACCCCTTCAAGTCCCTGCATGTGGAGGCTCCTGAGTCTGGTCTTTCATTCTTCATTTCGCCTGAGGCAGCGAGAGCCACGGATGCCCTACCAGATTGCTCGCACTAACTCAGTATCGAGATAAGCTGTCCCACGGATGATGCTGCCGTTCTCGATCTGCACGACGTAGCAGTAGCTGTTGTTATACGGCTGGCCGGCTTTGGTTGTGCCTTTGCCCATCCACTGAATGACAACAGTGTCCCCTTCGGCAATCAACTGAGTCACTGTTGGTGTGGGCGGTCCTGCCAGCTTCGCTCGTTGAGGCTTAAGGGCGTCCTCGACCAAGCGTTCGCGGCCCACGTAGGTCCCTGAAATGGGGCAGGTTCCCATCACTGTCCAAGTGGCATTGTCAGCTAACAGGTTGAAGAAGGCCATGCCATCGCCATTTGCCCAGGCCGTAAATGCTTCCTGCACGAGCTTTTTGTTCTCAGCGGCGCTCATCAGTCTCTCCCTTAGCTGTCCACTGACTTGCTCCCGTGCTTACATGCCCACCTTCCGCGCAAAATCCTCCATGACAGTCAGCATCCCCTTGAGATCCAGCGCCCATAACGACTCAAACCCCAAGGCCTCGGCTCTGTGGGCAATGGCGAGTTGTCCTTCCAAGGCGCCAGGTCCCGCCGCTAATGGTCCAGTCGTTGGCAGCGAGATACCGAATTTCATACAGTCCTCCTTTAGTGTAACGGCCTCTCGTTGCCCCGCACCACTTTCCCTGGCCGGGCTCCTGTTTCTTTGCCGTTTTCCTGCACCACTTCGCCGCTCACGAGCGTGGCGACATAGCCGTGCGCCGTCTGCATGAGGCGCGGCATCCCAGCAGGCAAGTCATTGATCATCGTCGGGGTTTCAATGCGCAACGCGTTGAGGTCAATGAGATTGAGGTCGGCTTTCATACCTGGCTCCAGCGTGCCGCGATCCTGCATGCCGAACAACCGCGCAGTATCGTGACTCTGTTTCTTGACGGCAAACTCTAACGGCAGATGATAACGATCGCCTTTGGCGCAGTCGCGCACCCAGTTGGTGAGCATGAAGGTCTGCGCACTGCCGTCGCAGATAAAGCGCATATGCGCCCCGGAGTCGCTTCCTCCCATCACCGTCAGCGGGTGGGTGAGCATCTCATACAGCGGATCGCGACTCCCTTCGGCGTACCCGGCAATCGTGTACATCAAGAACGCGCGGCCATCGTTCTCTAACAACAAGTCATACATCGCTTCCTTCGCCGTACAGCCGCGACGCGCGGCAATCGCCGCCACACTGTTCTGTGGGTCCGGGAAGTAGTTGAGCGGCTCGCCCATCGGAAACGTCATCTGCCACGTCGAGGCTTGCTTATACAGAATGGAGATGCCTGCGGTCGTCGGGTCTTCCTCTTGGAGGAGCCGTTTGCGCACGTCGGGATTGCGCAGGGCTTGCATCTTCTCAGCATGCGGCAGATCTTTGAGCGGCGCATAACTCGGCATGTACTGGAAGGGATGCTCGCCCTGGAAACTGAAGAGAATCGTCACTGGCCGGGCAAACACCTGCGGAATAATACGCGCGCCCTGATGGGTAGACGCCTCGCAACGCTGCAACAGGTCGCGCCACACCTGCGGGAAAGGATTCGCCTGGGCAAGCAGGAAGGTCACCGGACAACCAGTTGCCGCCGCCCGTTGCATCCAGCCGAGTTCCCGGTCGATGTGTTGTCCAAGCACCGCATCGGTGACGACTTCCATGAGCCCGCGCCCGGCCTGAGCAATGCCACGCGCGATGCCCAGCAGTTCGTCCTCACTGGCAAAGGTGCCAGGAATCGGCACACCTTCTGGCGTCGCATGCACCATCGTACGCGATGTTGAAAACCCCAAGGCCCCAGCTTCGATCGCCACGCGTGTGATCGCTGCCATGCGTTCGATATCCTCTGTGGTGGCCGGCTCGTTGCTTGCGCCCCGTTCGCCCATGACGTACAGACGCAAAGGAGCATGCGGCACTTGGGTCCCGACATCGAGGGTCCGTGGGATGGTGGAGAGCGCATCAAGGTATTCCGGGAAGGTTTCCCACTGCCAGTTGATACCAGCAGATAATGACTGACGCGGAATGTCTTCGACACTTTCCATCATGGTGATGAGATATTCACGTCGGTTCGGGCGGACGGGAGCAAACCCGACGCCGCAGTTGCCCATGACGACCGTCGTCACCCCATGCCACACAGACGGAGCCAACAGCGGGTCCCACACAGCCTGGCCATCATAATGGGTATGCACATCGACCCACCCTGGTGTCACTAACAGTCCGTCGGCCTTGATTGTGCGGCGAGCGAGTCCGATCTCTTTGCCCACGCCGGAAATGCGTCCATTCGTAACCGCGATATCCCCAGTGAAAGCTGGCTGTCCGGTCCCATCGATGATGGTTCCACCTGTGATGATGAGGTCATGCATAGTCCTGCTTCCTTTCCTTAGTCAATTCTCCTCGGCCTATTTCACGATGAGGCCGGCAAAATCTCCCTGTTCGCGCCAGCGGGCGAGCATGTCGTAAAAGGCCAGCGCGCCCTGAGGGTACACGGCCTGGAGGAACCCTTGCCCCTCGTTGGTCCCCTCGCCGTTGTAGTACCCCGGCGTGCAGACGTTTTGGTACTTCGTCATCATGTTTGGTCCGGTCACAATCTTCACCCACTCCGCCTCCGCCTCAGGCGTAGGCTCGATGGATTTCGCGTTGCGCCTATTGACCAGTGTGATGAGCTGGGCGACATGCTGGGCCTGATTATCGAGCATGTAGGTGAAGTTCGCCGTGAGGCCGGTCTGCGTAAGCCCCATGTGGAAACAGTTCGGAAACCCGTGGCTCAGGAAACCATGGAAGGTGCGCATCCCTTTTGCCCAGTCGTCGGCGAGGGAGACCCCGTTACGCCCGTACATCCCGAATTCGGTCCGCCGCGTGTACGCGGTCCCCACCTCGAACCCCGTCGCAAAGATCAGGCAATCCACTTCGTATTCAACCCCATCCACCACCACGCCGCGCTCGGTCACGCGCTCGACACCCTTGCCCTGGGTGTCCACCAGCTTGACATTGGGCCGGTTGAAGGTGGGGAGATACTCGTCGTTGAAGGTGGGACGCTTGCACCATTGCCCATACCACGGCTTGAGCGCCTCGGCGGTTTGTGAATCGTGCACGGTGGTGGCCACACGATGGCGAATCTCGTTCATCTTCTGAAAGTCGGCAATCTCCGCCAAGAGCGCCTTCTCTGCGCCGGAGAGATCCGAGTCCTTCTGGCTCGAGAGCAGATCGCTGAGCTTCTTGAGCGGGCTTGTCCACTTGTCCCGGACCTCATCGCCCTCAAGCTGCACCCCGTCCAAGAGGGCGGTGAAGTTGCGGTTCCGATAGACCTGCCATCCGGGCTTGAGCGTCTTCGCCCATTCCGGGTTGGTCGGCGTATTGTTACGTTCGTCCACGGAGGACGGCGTGCGCTGGAAGACATAGAACTGCTTTGCGTATTCGCCCAGATGCGGGATGCACTGGATCGCCGTGGCTCCTGTCCCGATGATGCCTACCCGTTTGTCATGGAGTTTATGTAATCCCCCAGTGGTATCCCCACCCGTGTAATGGTAGTCCCAACGGCTGGTGTGGAAGGTATGTCCTTTGAACTTTTCGATCCCTGGAATCCCGGGCAACTTGGGCTTGTTCAGTGGTCCACTCGACATGATCACAAAGCGCGCCTTGAACACATCGCCGCGATCGGTGGTGACGGTCCAGCGTCCTGCTTCCTCATCCCAACGGGCCTCGTTGATTTTCGTCTGGAAGCAGGCCCGTTCGTACAGATTGAAGTGCTTGCCGATCCGTTGAGCGTGGGCAAAGATCTCCGGGGCGAAGGAGTAGCGTTCCTTCGGGATGTAGCCAGTCTCTTCGAGCAGGGGCAGATAGAGATACCCTTCGATGTCACACTGAGCGCCGGGATAGCGGTTCCAGTACCAGGTGCCGCCAAAATCCCCGGCTTTCTCAATGATACGAAAGTTGGTGATGCTGACCTCTTGCAGCCGCACTGCCGCCAACTGGCCCCCAAAGCCGCCGCCGATGATCACCACATCGAGTTCTTCTTGCAGCGCGGGGCGCGTGAAGCCTGGCTCGACATAGGGGTCCTCGTTATAGTGTGCGTACTGGCCGGTGATTTCCAGGTATTGGTTGTTCGCGTCGGCACGCAGTCGCTTGGCGCGTTCTGCGGCGTACTTCTCGCGCAGGGCGCCGGGGTCAAAGCCCAGTTCTTCGGCAGTCGGTATGCGATTCGGCTGGGATTGGGGTACGGTTTGACTCATCGTGTCAGTCCTCCTTAAAAAGGCTAAATTTGCTGCATCAAGACAATTTTTTCAAGATGACAATGGCGTTACCGCTTAATGCGCCGCTGCGCTCCCGCCGAGGATCTGCGGGCGGCGTATGAGAAACACGACCGGAATCAAGAAAAAAAAGGGCTTGTGGTCAGATGTTTCTTCCTGTGGACTACCCTCGCAGCGGTCGGAAAAAGGCGCGGACGTCCTGTACGAGTTGTTCCGGTTCTTCCGCATGCGCGAAGTGGCCACCCGCCGTCATCACGGTCCAGCGTTTGAGATTATAGTATTGCTCGGCCCAGCGTTTCGGCGGAATCAGCAGCTCTTTCGGAAAGACGGCGACCCCCGTAGGTGCTTCGATGACCGGCGTGCGGTTATGTGCCGGCGTCCAGGGGCGATGCCGCGCTTCATAGTAGTACCGCACGGAGGTCACGAAACTTTCCGTTACCCAGTAAATCATCATAGTGGTGAGCAGGTCGTCTTTGGAGAACCGTTTTTCCACGTTGCCATCACAGTCGCTCCAGTTGCGCCGCCGCTCGGTAATCCACGCACACAGGGCCACCGGTGAGTCGTGCATCCCATAAGCGAGCGTCTGGGGATCAGCCGTTTGTACCGCCAAGTGACTGGAAATGGTCGGTGCGACTTCTTGCACGCGCGCGTACCACCGCTTTTCGTCAGGACCGTAGTCGCTCTCCGCCGGCAGTGATCTGTTGGTGATGAAATCCAACGCGACCGCGAGATTGAGATGGATGCCAATCAACGACTGCGGATACTTATGTCCTAATTGCGACGTTACTAATGCTCCCCAATCTCCGCCTTGTGCAGCAAATTTCTTGTAACCAAGGACATCCTGCATCAACGAGACCCACAGGTCCGCCGTACGCCAGAAGTTGATGCCTGGCGTGGTCAGCGGCGTGGAAAATCCATAGCCTGGCAAAGACGGCACGACCACATCAAAGGCGTCGGCAGGGTCACCACCGAACGCCGCCGGGTCCGCGAGCGGGCGAATGACTTTACGCATATCCCAGAACGTCCACGGCCATCCATGCGTCAGAATGAGCGGGATTGGTTTTGGGCCTTTGCCTGGCTCGTGAATGAAGTGAATGGGAACGTCTTCTATCGTCACTTTGTAGTGAGAGAAGGTGTTCATCTCCTGTTCGTGCTTGCGCCAGTCGTACCCATCGCGCCAGTAGGCCACAAGCTCTTTGAGATATGCGGCGTTGGCACCGTACTGCCAATTGTCATTAGCGAAATCATTGGGCCAGCGCGCGCGCGCCAGACGGTCGCGGAGATCGGTGAGGGTGGATTCAGGAACGGCGATAGCAAATGGAGTTTTTTGCATAATGAAGGTTCCTTTACACGCGTGAAGAAGAAATCATAAACATTACAGGTTCATGGGCAACTCAAGGTACTCACGATACTACAGCAAATTGCAATTGGATGTGTCCTGCGTAGGGGCGATCCTTGTGATTGCCCGCGCGTCAGCCCATGACTTCCAGGGCGAAGACGAGCTTCGCCCCTACCAAGAATAAAGATACATCCGAGTGAAAACCACTATAGAACCGTCACTACGCGTGTTCTCATGCGGGGTGTTCCTTCAGCGTAGAGGCGGTGACCACGTTACCGTACTGTCCCCTACCCCTGCACATTGCCGATACGTCGTTTAGCTCCCGCTGATCTGTTTGTGAAAACTGGCCATATCATAGTAATCGCGCCACACCGCGATCTTCCCGCCCCGGATCTCGAACGCCCCCATGACCGGCAATGCCGCTTTCTTTCCCCCTTGTAACTCTATCCAGTCCACCCGTTCATTCATGACCAGAGTGCCGACCGACAAGGTCTCTGTCAGCTCAGCCCGGAAACTTTTCAGTTCCTTCATCTGCGGGGCAAAAAACTGGCGGATCTCTTCTTTCCCGCGATGAATCCCCACCGGCTTATCATCATGGACACAATCCTCAGTCAGATAGCTCAACGCCCCCTCGAGGTCCAAGCGATCGAAGGCACGAAAAAACTCCACCACGACTTGTTCATTCGTTGTACTCATCCCTTCCTCCTTATTCTCTCTGGTTTATACACAACCTGGTTTATACACAACGTTTGCCCATTGAAGTAGCAGTTTGCAGAGACCGTGGCGAGAGCTCCTCCAGTGCTGGCATGACTTCCTGGGCCAAGAGCCGCAGACGATTCTCGGCCACATTTTCTCCGCGCTGTTCCTTGGTGCCCGCTCCGCTTTGCTGCCTTGCGCAATCATCCTTCATATA
>CAZCWX010000281.1:0-10507 GCA_964502465.1 uncultured Enterobacteriaceae bacterium
AAGCTTTCTCAAGGAAACGTCCGAAACTGCCCCACATGCAGTCCCTGGCCCGGGTGATAGCGACCAGCTTTTAATTCTTCAATTAAGTCACGGACTGTAAAGATCGTCTTTTCGAGCACTGTTACTGCACAACCTAACGACGATGCCGAGTGGCTATCACTACCCCCGATGCCTTTATACCCTAGCTGTTGAGCAACCGCGTGAGCAAAGAGGTTCTCTTGCTCTGAGCAGGCACCATTTACGACTTCGACCGCATCGACATACTGCAACACCTCAAGCGCACTGATACCAGATACTGGGTTCTCGGGATCAATCGGAGGCGTTTTATGAATAAATTGAAAGCGAGGATCAAGCTTGTAGCGAAACGGATGGTTGGCGATGAGGAAGCCGTCGACCTCGTTGATGATCCGGCGGAGTTCTTTCACCTTGTAAATGCCTCCTACGTACTGATCGAGGCCAAAGGCACCGACATGACCCCACTCAGTCGTCACCTCGATCCCACGAAAGAGGGTAACCCCTCGCTCGCGTGCGTAGTTTTCAATCTGCGGATCAGCCCAGGCGTTATCGTGTTCGGTAATGCACACTCCATCGAGGCTAATCTTCTGTGCCTGATCAACTAAGGCAAAAGGGTCAAGATTACTATCCGAACTGCCACGCGTCGTATGAGTATGAAAGTCAATAAGCATGCCGTCAGTCTCCCTGTCTCCTCACTGCAGAGGAAGCATTTCTATACCGTCTCCCTCCCTGGAGGGCAAGAGAGTGAACGCTCGTTCAATTTCTATCGCCAGCGGCGTAAGAGTCTATCAGCTTGATTAAGTACTAGCGTAGCTGTTCACATTGAGTCGTGGCTCTGGTGCTTTGACATAGAGTCTATTTTTTGTCTAAACTCCATGCACGGGTCACCAGCACGGAACGTGCGTTCCTGATAAGGAGAAAAAATGGAGGTTGATTACCAGAACAGCCTGGAACAGGCACTGGCCAAGACTGAGGCCGAGGCTGATGCTGCTTGCAAGGCCGCAACCGCTGCATTGCGTTCCCTGAAAAAGTTTCGGGCGACAGCCCAGGCGGGGAATTTGCGCGAACTGCAAAAAACGATTGAGGCAGCCGGACAAGCAATTGCCGACCTCGATCGGCAATTTACTACTGCCAAAACAGGGTGGAATTTCGATGAAGACACGTACCTGTCTAATGGTGCATTTGTCGCAGAAGTGCTGACAACAGCAGCGCAAACCGGCGTGCACATCTATGAGCGCGATGACAGGCTGTACTGCTACCCCTCGCTCATCCGTGTACTGCCGAACGACCGCGCGGTGGTCATTGACAAGACCAGAGAAAGGCGGCTGCGTCCCTCGGTCCTGGTGCGTCATCTGCAGGAGCTACAAAACAGACCTGTACGCTTCAGATCGGAGGCATTCCTGGAGTCATTACACGACGCGTACTCTACCGCAGTAAAGACTCGCGGCAAGGAGCGGCGCGAGTCTAGCGCTATCGTTCCGCTGGTAGAAATCTATAATCTGCTCACTCTGCTCCCAGGGCAAGCCAAGGAATACTCGCGACAGGAGTTTGCCCGCGACCTCTATCTGCTGGATCAGAGTGGCGTCACGACTGTACGGAATGGTGCGGTGGTCAGTTTCCATGCCGCCAGAGGCAACGAGGCTGCTAGTAAAGTCATCCCGATTGTGACAAAAGACGGACAGGCAAAAATCTATTATGGGATTTCGTTTACACACGAGCAGTAGGAGGGTTCGTTCAGACAGAAGGAGGAGAAAAGACAGCGACAGAGATAGAGACCGCCCCACCATCTTTCTTCTCTGTCTCTGTCTCAAGTCTCTGTCTCTTCAGAGGTTTTGCAATGAATTCCATGTCCATGCGTCCTGCAGAATGGCTGGCGGTTGCGCAGCAAGAGTATTTGCACAGCTTTATTCGTAGCGGAGGAGCGGCGGTCAAGTTCCTCGTGCCAACGGACGAAATTAACCGTGGCGGCTTGAAACAGGGGCTGCGCGGCATTGCGGAGGCCGAGGAGTATCAGTTCGTCTGGGTGGACGCTGCTACCACCCGTATGCATATGATCGATCATTGGTTTCATGAAATTGCTCAGCAGATCGATTGGGACGAGTTGTCTTTCTCCTTTGTCTCTCGGATGCTTACTGAGCAGGGTTTCACCCTTCCGTCTCAACGTTACGAATTTACCGTGCAAAAACTTGCTGAAATGAACCAGCGCGATGAAGCGTTGTTGCGACAGGAGTTGCACACACTGCCGGAAAAGCGCCTCCTGCAGGATTACCAGATGAGCCAGGAATTTCGCCTAGCGATGATCCGCCTCTGTCAAGCACAACTGGTGGCCGATGGCATGAGTCCCGTGCCCGCCGAGGTGATCAAAGAGTGGCTGTGCGGCAGATTGCGCCGTCTGGCGGAACTCAAGCCGGCGCTGATCTTTCACAAAATCGCGCGTGACAATGCCCGCCACCTCCTTTCGTCACTCTCCTATTGGTTGCATCTCTCCGGCAAGAGCGGGCTCGTGCTCGCACTCGACATTTCACGTTGCCTGGTGCAGCGTCCCAAACCCAAAGATCTGCAGGACGACAGTCGCTATTACACCCTGGCGATGACGTTGGACGCTTACGAAGTCCTGCGTCAGTGTATTGACGCTACCGACGAGCTGGAATTTTGCTTCATGGCCGTCATCGCCCCGCCAGCGTTTCTTCATCCCGATGATCGCCGTGGGGTCTACAGCTATGACGCCTTGCGGATGCGCATCTGGGACGAGGTCCGCGACCGGCAGCGGGTGAACCCGTTCTCAACCCTGATCCGTCTTTCCTCCTCGCCTGAGTCCGTGGGCGTAGCCGTGCAGGAGCCGACAAGATGAGCGCTCAGATGACCAATCGCCGCGCCATCGAGGCGCTACGCGCCGGCGTCCCTAGCCGGGATGCAGTCCTGGCGCTCGGGTGTGAACAACCGGAGATTGAAGAACGATTTCGTGCGCAACTTCAAGCAGCGAAAGAAGGGCAGAAACAGAGGGAGCAAGCGCCCGGCTTCCTGATCGCTGGTGATTTTGGCGCGGGCAAGTCGCATGTACTGGAGTATCTGCAACAGGCGGCGCTTGCGGAACACTTTGTGTGTAGCAAGGTGGTCATCAGTAAGGAGACTCCGCTGTATGATCCGGCGAAGTTCTACCGCGCCGCCATACGAGCGGCTATAGTGCCGGGGCGACGCGGCGCGGCATTAACCGAGGTCGCGGCACAACTCGACCCCCGGAGCGATGCCTATACCGAACTCAGCACCTGGGCGCACGGTCCGAGCGCTGCTCTGAACTCGCGGTTTGCGGCAACGCTGTTTTTATTCAAACGTCTGGGTATGGATATGGAACTCCGTAACCGCCTCGTTTCCTTCTGGTCCGGCGATCCACTGGACGCCGGAGAAATCAGGAAACAGCTCAAGGCGTGCGGAGAGCCGGCGACATATAAAATTGAAAAGGTGACATTCAGGGATTTGGCGATCCAGCGCTTCCACTTTGTCTCACGTTTGATCACGACTGCAGGGTACTCTGGATGGACGGTGCTCGTGGATGAAGTAGAACTCATTGGTCGTTACTCCTGGCTGCAACGTGCCAAGTCTTACGCCGACCTGCTCAGGTGGATAGGCAAGTTACCAGGTCAACCCACGCCAGGGTTGTTCACCGTTTTCGCCGTTATGTCGAATTTTGAGAGCTACATTTTGGAAGAGCGGAACGACTTGGAAATCGTGCCGGGCAAGTTACGCGATAAGGGTATGGAAGATCTAGCCAAGCAGGCTGACCGCGGCATGCGGTTGATTCAACGGGATAAGGTGCGCCTGACGGCACCCGATACAAGAGCGATCCAACAGACCTGCAAAAAAATTCGCATGATCCACGCGGAGGCCTACGGCTGGCAGCCACCCCCATTATCCGTCGCGCGGTCGGGCATCACCAGCATGCGTGAATACGTGAAGCGCTGGATCACGGAGTGGGACCTGAAGCGCCTCGATCCCAGCTACACGGTCGAGATTGAAAAGACGGCGCTGAGCCAGAACTATACCGAGGATGCTGCCCTTGAGACTGCCGTTGAAGAGGAGTCTGAAAGGGAGCTAAAGTAGTGAATGTCCATTCCCTATCGTGATGCCGATGAGCTCGATGAATTAGGAACGGTCGGCTATCTCAAGATCGAACCTCTCCCCGGCGGCGCAGGATATCTTGGCGCGTTATTTCTGATCAACGCACGCGGTGAGCCGATTGAGTTCACCTACAATCGCATCGACACTCCACAGACCTTCTTGTGGCGGCAGGATGACCTGCGACGACATGCAGCCAGAAAATTGACTGCTTCGCTCTTCTCACTCTGTCCGAGGACGCCGCGTCTGTTACTGTGCCTCGCGAAAGAGGTTGGCAGCGAACTGTTCTGTCAGGACATTCAAGTGTCCATCCCAGTCTGTCGTATCGCTCCTGCGAACGACACCTCTCCCTCTTCCGGCGAAGAAACCAAGGATACTCTCAATGTTTCCGAGCCATTACAGATCTTTTGGTTTCCAGGTAGACCGGCGGAGGATGCGATCGAATCGCGATTACTGCATCTTCTGGCGAGCCGCGGCATTCTGCTCGAACCCTTCGAACGCGCATCCATTGGGCTGCGGGAGGTCTACCACGTCAAGAACGACCAAGAAACATGACAGTGAAGAGCCGACGGACAAACACACCACAACAAACGGCGGAGGAATTATGGACTTTACTCACTCATTCATTATTGCCTTGCTGGTCGCGTGGGGCATCTCTCAAGCTATATCGTTTGCAATCCAGGCACGAACACTGCTGAAAATCCATGAGGAAGTCAATAAGACACGAGCGACCACAGAGATTCCCCTTGAAACCGCGATGGAAATTCTTCGGTAATTGAGAGCAAAAACATAAAAAAATGGGACTTGCCGAGTCACGTCGGTCGACGCGAACGTAATCACAACGCATACATGCCGAAAATGCCTGCACGTGAAGAAATCTCTTGGTGGAAAGCCCCCAGGGGCAGAGGTACGCAATACGCTCGATGGTTAAGATTCTTTCGTCGCCAGGTGCACTTGCAGGAACGTACCGCCCATCATCTGACTGTTCCAGAGGTCAATCTCTTCGCTCCACGGCAGTTATCGCTGCCAGAGGGGGGTCTTCTTTCAACGCCGCAACGGCTTGACTGTGCGGCATCATTAGCATCGGCAACAAATCTCACCGTCGACTTAGTCCCCTCCGCGCAAGCAGAAAACGGCAGCGTCACGCTCGCCGGCGTTTTGCTCAATACAGAACCGACGCCTCGACTTACGTTCCCTCCGCCTTCGGAAGAAAAGCCGCAATTTGCCTACAGGGCACAGCTGCCAGCGGCTCCACTGATCCCGCTGTGGAAACGGCTCGCCTATCTGATGCAACCGCCGACTGACCTGCTGCTGGCGCAACATGGTCCTTTAGAGTGGCCTGGAACCCTCTTCGTCTACCAGTTGGAAGGCATCCATGCCTTGATGACGCATGACGCGCTGCTACTGGCGGACGATATGGGGTTAGGAAAAACGATTCAGGCCATTGCCGCGCTCCGTCTGCTGGTCCTGCAACGCCAGGTGGAAACGGCGTTGATTATTGTACGCGCCGGCCTCATCAATCAGTGGCGCAAGGAATTACAACGCTGGGCGCCGGAGTTGCGTATTTCAACGGTTCGTGGTCCGGCAGCCGAACGCGCCTGGCAGTGGTCCACCGCAGCGCACAGCTACCTGGTCAGCTATGAAACGTTCCGCGCCGACTTTACCGAAAATCCGCACTCGCCGCCGCGACGCTGTGTGTGGGATGTAGTGATTCTCGATGAAGCGCAAACGATCAAGAATCGCGACGCAGAAATCAGCAGCAAATGCAAACGCCTCCCTCGTCGTCGCGCCTGGGCGCTAACAGGAACCCCCTTGGAGAACAGCGAGGACGAGCTGGCGTCTCTCCTGGAATTTGTCGCGCCCATGGAAGAAGGCGCTACGGCGTACCGGTTAGCGCCAGGTCCAGAACTGCGAAAGCGGCAAAAACAGGTGCAGCTCCGCCGCAAAAAATCCGAAGTGTTGCCGCAATTGCCTCCCAAGATCGTCAGCCGTATAGCTCTCAAGCTGGAAGGGGCGCAACGGGACAGCTACGACCGCGCCGAGAGATCTGGCGTTTTCCAACTGCGCGAGAAAGGCGACGCGGTGCGAGTGGAAAATGTCCTGGAACTGATCACTCGTTTGAAACAGATTTGCAACTTCTGCCCCAGGACTGGACGATCGGCCAAACTCGACGATATTCGTGAACGCCTGCGGACCTTGACCTTGGAAGAACACCGCGCCTTGATCTTCTCGCAGTTCGCCGATGAACGGTACGGAGGACGCGCGATTGTTGCGGCGTTGGCGCCCTTCCGGCCGCTGTTGTACACAGGCGATCTGTCTGCGCAGCAGAAAGAGACGGTCATTAGAAACTTCAAACAGCACCCCGCGCATAAAGTGCTGGTCCTCTCGCTTCGCGCCGGCGGACAGGGATTGAACTTGCAAGAAGCGTCTTACGTTTTTCACTTCGACCGCTGGTGGAATCCCGCAATCGGGAGTCAGGCCGAAGACCGCAGCCATCGCTTCGGCCAGGTCTTTCCGGCTCATGTCTATATTTATACCTGTGAAGATACGGTCGAAGAGCGAATCGAACGTGTCTTGCAGCAAAAGCAAGCGCTCTTCGATGAACTGGTTGACGACGTCTCCATCGACCTCCAATCGAAGCTGACGATCGAGGAGCTGTTCGGCTTGTTCGGACTCACGCCGCCCGCGCAACCCAAGTCTGCGCGATACAGCCTGGAATCTCCAGTGAACTACGCGGAACTGAGCGGCGTTGAATTTGAGAGATACGTCAAGCGGCTGTTGGAACGGAAAGGGTGGCGTGTGGAAACCACACCGTTGACACGAGACAGGGGCATTGACCTCATTGCGCGACGCGAAGATGAGGTTGGCGTGGAAATGACCCTCTATGTACAATGTAAAAACCACGCCTCTCCTGTCGGTGTTGACGTGGTGCGGGAACTGAACGGCGCGCTGCCGAAGCACTGGCCCGGAGCACGTGGCGTGCTCGTCTGCCCTAGTGGGTTCACCGCCACCGCCCTGGCCTTTGCCAAAGAGCGCGGCCTCACGCTCTGGGATCGGCATCACCTCTTTACCCTCGCAGGCGAGTGAATCGATAATCCTGATGCTTTAACGTGCGGTTTGCTTTGCTCCGCCCCCGGCCTGTGCTAAAGTCCGCTCCGATTCCATATAGTACTGCAGTCCCAGGGAGGAACATCGTTATGCCAATGCCATTAGAAGGGATTCGCGTTCTCGACTGGACGATCTGGCAACAAGGGCCAGTATCAACAATGATGCTTGGCGACCTCGGTGCCGAGGTGATTAAAATCGAGGAACGCGTTGGCGGTGACCCAGGACGAGGGATCATGAGTATCGGCGGCACCATGACCGGAGTCTCGGGCCAGCGTAACTACTACTTCGAGGCCAACAATCGTCACAAAAAGAGTCTAACACTGGACCTCAAGAAGCCCAAGGCCAAAGAGATTGTCTATAAGCTTGTGGAAAAGTCTGATGTCTTCGCGCAGAACTTCCGCAAAGGCGTGGCGGCCAAGCTTGGCCTCGACTACCAAACCTTGTCCACATACAACCCAAAGTTGATCTACGCAAGCGCCAGTGGCTACGGTCCTGAAGGGCCAGACTCAGGCGAGCCCTCGTTCGATTATATGGGTCTTGCCCGCTCAGGCATCATGAATGCGGTTGGCGAGCCGGATATGGATCCCTTAAGTATCACCGGTGGGATCGCTGACCAGATGGGGGCGATTATGCTCGCTTATGGCGTGATTACTGCACTCTTTACCCGCGAGCGCTTTGGCCTCGGCCAGGAAGTCGATACTTCGCACCTGGGTAGTATGATGGCACTCCAGGGTCTGAATCTTGCGTGCCGGCTCACGCTCGGAAAGGAATTCCGCCGTTCCCACCGGGCAAAAGCACCGAATCCGCTGTGGAATCACTACAAGTGTGCAGATGACAAGTGGATCTGCCTGGCAATGATTCAGGCTGACCGTTATTGGCCAGATTTCTGCAAAACCTTAGGCATCCAGGAGCTGGAGAAAGATCCCAAGTTCGTGACTATGGCAGTGCGTGGCAAGAACAGTAAAGAATTGATCAGTTCACTGGATAAGATTTTCGCTGCCAAACCACGCGACGAATGGATGTCTATCTTGAAGAACGGTGGAGACTTTATCTATACCATCGTCAACTCGATTAATGACCTGCCTGACGATCCACAGATGCTTGTCAATGACTATGTCGTGCCGTACGACCACCCCGCCTGGGGACCAATCAAGGTCGTGGGTGTACCCGTGCGTTTGAGCAAAACCCCAGGAGATCCCAAGTCGCCGGCGCCAGAGTTCGGGGAACACACCGAACAGATCCTGCTTGATTTACTCGGGTATTCCTGGGAAGACATTGGGAGGTTAAAAGAGCAAGAAGTCATTTAGGCTACAGGCCATAGACCATAGGCTTGAGGAGAGGAGCCCCTTTAACCTTAAGTTTCTAACCTTACGCCTTGTTTGCCTGAAAGCTGATAGCTGAATGCTGACCGCTTTCACAAAGGAGGGACAACCATGAGTATGCCACTAGATGGTATCCGTATTATCGACTGGACAATCTGGCAGCAGGGACCGGTGTCCACCATGATGCTGGGTGACCTCGGTGCCGAAGTGATTAAAATCGAGGAACGCGTAGGCGGTGACCCAGGACGAGGGGTGATGAGTGTCGCTGGGGTGCTAATTGGTACCAGTGAAGGCCGTAACTTTTATTTCGAGGCCAACAACCGTCATAAGAAGAGCCTCACGCTCGACCTCAAGAAGCCTGAGGCGCGGGAAATCATCTACAAGCTGACAGGGAAGTCTGACGTCTTCGTGCAGAACTATCGCAAAGGCGTGGCCGCTAAGCTTGGTATCGACTACAAAACCCTCTCCAAGTACAACCCCAAACTCATCTATGCCAGCGCGACCGGATACGGCCCGTTTGGTCCAGACTCTGGCGAGCCGTCATTTGACTACATGGGTCTGGCCCGCTCGGGGATCATGACGGCAGCGGGTGAGCCCGACATGCCGCCGCTCAATATTACTGGTGGTATCGCTGACCAGATGGGGGCAATCATGCTGGCGTATGGCGTGCTGGCGGCAATCATCGCACGTGACAGATATGGTGTCGGTCAGGAAGTCGATACGTCGCATCTCGGGAGCATGACTGCTTTGCAGGGCCTCAATGTTGCATGCCAAACCATTCTCGGCCGAGAGTTCAAACGCATGCCGAGAGCGGCAGCGCCGAGCCCTCTGTGGAACCATTACCAGTGCGGTGATGGCAAATGGATCTGTCTGGCCATGGCGCAGCAGGACCGCTACTGGACAGACTTCTGTAAGGCTTTAGGCATCGAGCATGTCCTGCAAGACCCGCGCTTCGATACCATGGCCAAGCGAGCCGAGCATGCCGCAGAGCTGGTCCCGATTCTTGACAAAGCCTTCGCTTCCAAACCACGTGATTACTGGATGAAGGCCTTCAAGGATGGTGGGGACTTCATCTACACTGTCGTGAATAGTATCGCGGATTTGCCGAACGACCCACAGATGATCGCCAACGAATATGTTATGGACTACGATCACCCGACCTGGGGCAAAACCAAGATCGTCGGCGTGCCGGTACGTTTGAGCAAAACGCCTGGCAATCCCAAAGCACCTGCACCAGAATTCGGTGAGCACACAGAAATGATTCTCACTGAGCTATTAGGGTATTCGTGGGATGATGTGGCGCGGCTGAAAGAGACTGAGGTCATTTAGAGACTCAGACCTAGCAGAAACGGAGAATCAGAGAGTGGGGGAATCGGAGAAAGGGAAACACAAGAGAGAATTCTTTCCTCTTCTCCGGTTCCCCGGTTCTCCGGTTCCTCAGCGTTTCTGACCTTGACCCCTATGCCAGCTCACCGTTTTTCCCTGACTCCCGTCCCTCCCTACTCCCTGAACCTCACTGCTATCCGCTTCGCCCGGTTCAAAGATGAGATTGTAGACCGGGTCCAGGCTGGCAGCTATCAACGCTTACTCGCGGCGGACGGGCAGCTCGCACTTGCAGTCGTCACGGACCAAGGCACGATCACGAGGCCTCGGTTACAAGTTGAGTTACACGGGAGCCGGAAAGTCGAGCTCGATCGACCAGCATTTGCGACCCAGCTTCGTCACATCCTCTGTACCGATTTGGATCTCAAGCCTTTTTATCGCTTGGCCCGTAAAGATGAACTGCTTGCACCGACAGTAACAGCCTTCCACGGACTCAAGCTCCCTGCCAGTCCGACAGTATTCGAAGCGCTGGTGATGGCTGTACTATCACAGCAAGTTAATCTGGTGTTTGCCTACTCTATTAAAAAGGAATTGGTCGAAACGTTCGGCGAGAAATGGAACGTCAA
>CAZCWX010000282.1:0-5079 GCA_964502465.1 uncultured Enterobacteriaceae bacterium
ATACCAAAAAGACTTCGGCCCGTTTCTGGAACAATCAGAAGAGCTGAGCGCAGCGCTCAAAGCGATGCAGGAGAGAGGGAGAGCCGACCAGTCGGGCCGGGAATCTATTGTATGGGATTGATCGCTTATATTGTCGGTTATGGCTGCCTGCTGAACGGTCGGCCCGTGCGTTTGGAGAGGCAGTCTCCCTGTGACATTTGGAAAAAATTTCTCTTTCAGGCTCGTCTTATCTCTGTCTCTCTTAGTTCAGTGCGAATCTGTGTGAGGACGCGGATAAATCCCTCCGTAGGTAGGCTCGTCGTGAATTTTTTTGTCGAGTTCAAAAAGGATATGGGCGAAGTTTGACAATAGGGCAAGCGTGCCAGGAGCCGTGGAAATGATGTTAATGGGGTGTCTTCCATCAAAAACACGCTCAAAAGAGGGGTCACCCCGGTCAACCCCTCGTAGCTCAGAGGATTTTAAGAGCGCTTTTGCGAGAACCCTCGAGGCTTTCCCCCGCAGGTCGTTTACCTGTTCGACAGCTGCTTGCCTGCTCTCTCCTGGTGCGAAGTCACCACGGGCAATAGTCAGAACTCCCAATAGCGGATTTACGCCCATACACACTACGTGGAGTTCATTGATTGACTCTTGCTGGTGCGGGAGCCAACACCACGCCCGGGTCGTCTTATCCTTCTTGTCTGTTATTCGATAATTGGTGACACCCACCCCATAAAATTCTTCTCCCAGGATACGAGTGTCAAATCGAGAAGAATTTGCGCGCTCGGCACACTGCTCGGCATCAGCCTCCGTATTATAGGCAACATATTCCACTTCGTGGCGTGCATTCGTCCCGTTCAGCTTGAAGACAATCTTGGCACACAGGCCATCGTCCTGGGGAGTCTCCCACGCTTCGACGGTAGGCTTTTGCTGTGGCACTTGGAAAGGAGCCGGAAGGTCAGCCTTCTCAAAGGTGATGTCCCTCAGTATCTTGATCATTAATTGTGTCGGGTATCCGCCGAGAGATTTCTCCTTCAACGACGCATTGCACGACAGTTGCGTGTCCGGCAAGCTATTGAGCAACTCCAGCCCCTGGTTCAGATGCCTCATCGCTTCAACATTGGCTGAGCGTTGGCTGGCTCGCTGCCCCGCCTTGTACCAATACGCAATAGCCGGCTCACTCAGCCCAGCTTCGGTGTAATGCTGGGCTACGAGCTCGGGTTGGGTCTCCACGACCTCGCCAAACTGTTCCTCCAGCACCCGCGCTGTCCGTTCATGATACTGCTGGCGCGCGTGCTTGAGCAGCGACTGGTAGGCCGTATCCCGCACCAGCGCATGCTTAAACACATACTGTACGTGTGGCGGTAGCCCTCGGCGTAAGAGCAGTTCGGCTTCCACTAATTGCGCCAACCCTTGTTCCAGGATGGCCGCCTCCCAGGGCGAGACCACCTGCAGCAGCTCAGCGCTGAACTCCCGGCCCAGCGTTGCCCCCAACTGCGCAACCTCTTTGGCTGTGGCCAAGCGGTCCAGCCGTGCCATCAACGAGTCGTGTAGCGTCGAGGGAATGGCCAGCACGGGAAGGGGGCCGGTGAGCTCATAGTGGCCGTTGACCACGGTGACGAAGTCCGACTCCATCACCATCTTGGTCAGCTCTTCCACAAAGAGAGGCACGCCATCGGTCTTGATCACTACTTGCTCAACGACTTCCGCAGGCAACGCTTTCCCGTCCGTCACCTTCTCTATCATCGCCTCAACCCCAGGCCGGCCTAAGCGGCTGAGGGTGACTGGTGTCATCGACGACCGCGCTGGCCACGGCGGACTAAACTCCGGCCGAAAGGTTAGCAACACGAGCAGCCGCGTGGTCGGCACCTGGTCCACGAGCAACCCCAACAGCTCTTAGGACTGATGCGGACAGCTCTGCAGATGGAGCATCCATCGTTTCAGTGGGCGTCTCCTCAGCTGTCTCGGTCTCCCCATTCCAGACCAGGCCGCGCCCCTCCACTTCGGTAATTTCTCGGTGGGCAAAGAGCAGCTCTTCCTTCAGGTCTTCCAGATACGCGTCATCCAAGGCAAACCGCCGCTGGAGACCACGGTACGAGACCCGCTTCTCGCGCTGTAGCAGTTCCAGTACCTGGCCGAGCACTTCATCAAACGTCATAGCCTGTCCTCTGAGACTCTTTATGCCTTTGCCTGGCTCGATTCAAGGCGAACCAGAGGTCAGGCCGCCAGCTTCTGCCGCGTGTTCGTGGCTTCTTTGCGACCATCGCGGTATTGCTCTCCTGCATATACGGCAGGCAACAACTCTGCCCCTTTGAGTTTGCGAAAGGTAGACTGAGCCTTCAGGGGGCGCGGCCGTGGAGCCCGGCGATCAATCGCCGGGCGAAATATGGAACAGGGTGTTACGTAGTGTACGAATCCTCTGTGGTTTGATTTAGTGCTGAGCTTCTGCGCCATAGCGACTCCTCTCTCTCCCCGGACTCGTATCCGGTGGGTTAAGTCACCCAAGAGGATACGCTGCCTGTCACTCATTTACACACTTTCAGACACTACCTCGGCGAGGATGTGCAACGTTTTAGAGCGAATTTCTGTTCAGTGTACGGGTCGGCAGACCGTTCGCCCTGAGCGTAGCCGCGTCAGCGGAGAAGTCGAAGGGCGATCTCCCGTACATGCGATCGAAAACCGCTATAGCTTTCTTATACAACCCTACCCTCCCAGAGCTGCGTGAGAAAATCCTGCCACGGCAAGATCTCAATCCCGTCTTCCGTCCGGCGTGCCTGGGCCACCAGGGAGACCACAAGGTAGCGGTGCGCCCGGAACTCTTCCTTGAAGGCCCTGATACCTTTCAAGTAGTCGGCTGTGGGGTTTGCTGAGGACTTCACCTCTACCGCGACCATACCCTGCGCCAGGACAAAATCTACCTCGAATCCAGACGACGTCCGCCAATAGGCCAAAGGATAACGTCGGCCTGTATAGCTGGCATGGGCCCGAAGCTCCTGCAGGATGAATTGCTCAAGCGCCTTGCCGAACAGCATAAACCCCGGCAGGACCTGGCTTTGATGCGCCAGTTCGTTCACCACCCCGACATCGAACAGATAAAATTTCGGCGCTTGCACGATCCGCCGCTTCGCCCGCTTCTGAAACGCGGGGACAAAGATCCCGAGCAGCGTGTCAGTCAGGATTTCGAAATACCCCCTCACCGTCGGTGCGGAAACGCCTACCTCGCGAGCGATGGTAGCGTAATTGACGATTTCGCCATTCGCGAGCGCCGCCACATCCAAAAAGCGTTGGAAGCTCGGCAGATTGCGCACCAGCGATTCCGCGTAAATCTCCTCGCGTAAATAGTCCCCGACATACGCGTGGAGCAGTGGACGCGGATCGTCAGCTTGATAATGCCGTGGGAGCAACCCGTGATTCAGCGCGCGCTCTAGGGAGAAGTCACTGATCTCGCTCCACGTCAACGGGTGCAACTCCAGCCGTACGGCTCGTCCGCCAAGCAGGTTCCCACCGCCGCGTTTCAGCTTGCGCGCACTGGAACCACAGAGGACGAAGCGAAGGCCGCGATTGACGATGAGCCACTGCACCTCGTCCAACAGCTCTGGCAGCTTTTGCACTTCATCAATGATGACCGGAGCCGTTTGGGTTGCGCCGGTGAGGTCCTGTGCCTCACACTCCTGCCGGAGAATGCCTGGGTCATGCAAAAGCCGGCGAAAGTCGGAAGCGAGCAACAGGTCATAATACAGCGCGTCGGGAAAGGTGTTGTTGAGCAGCGTACTCTTCCCCGTTTGGCGTGGTCCCCACAGAAAGCAGCTCTGCGATTTGGTGATGGATAAAGTTATTTTTCTTTTATACATGCATATCACAAATATAATTTTTGATATGCATGGTCAACTTGCTTCACTTCTTGAGCTTACCACTGGAAGCTTAATTTGTGGCTATAGCGAAACACCGGGGCCGGCGACATCATGCGCCAAAGTCCCGTGGAAAAAAGCATCCCCTCAGGCGTCTCTCTGGGTAGAAACCCTCGATACGGGCCAATGACTCTCTGAAGAAGAAGGGCAGATCATGCAGACAAAGATGAAGAAATGGCTTTCACGGGCGACCTTTGTGGCTGTGGAGTGACAGCAATGTTAGGTATGGGTACCCCCAAGCTGGGCGCACTCTCGGTATGAGTATTGGAGCTCTGGTCGTTGCGGGCAAGACTATGATGAGTATCGTGGGTACAACCGGCGGGGTTCTTATGGTCACAAGCGGCCTTATGGTGGCTATAATCCCTCTGATCGGACGATCACGATTCCGGTGCCTAACCCGAAGCTGCCTCCGGGGACCGAGAAGATCATCGAAGGGATGTTTGAGCTGTTCTTGCGAGGTCGCTAACCGAAACAGTATGTTAGACGAGGTCCAGAAAGAAAAGACAGCATGAGATATTGGGGTAGCCCGCGTGGCTACCCGAAGGAGAGGAGACCTCGTCTCAGGCAGGAGCCCGAATGAAACAGTCTCGCAGTTTCCACAAGATATATCTGTGGGCTACGTTGATTCTTACCATCTCATTTCTTCACTCCCCGACCTGGGCACAAGAGAGTGACAGAGAGGCGAGTTCTGAGATCCAGACAAACCAGCCTCGATTGGTCGTGCAAGCAAGTCACCCAGTAGGAATCCGTCAGGTCGCTGCGCTCTCGCTGGATGGCCGACTTATTATGATAGGTAACGGTTCAGCCTGTGTCCGCGATATCGCGACTGGCGGAGAGATCCGGTGCTTTGAGGGCCATACAGGAGAAATTCGTGCGGTTGCCTTTTCACCAGATGGACAGCTTGTGGCAACAGGCGGATCGGACAAGACCGCCCGTGTGTGGGAGGTCGTAACCGGCAGGGAAGTTCGACGCTTTCTGCACACATCCTTTACCCCCGATGTCCCCGAGGTCGCATTTTCTCCCGATAGTCGCTTTCTCATGACCAACACTATCGAGGCGGCGTATCTCTGGGACATTACCACGGGCAAGGAAGTGTGGCGTATTGAGCCAGAGGGCAGGAGTACTATCCATAAGGTGGCGTTTTCTCCAACGGGGCGGTTCGTGCTCACAGTCTGGGATTACTTCGCATCTGATA
>CAZCWX010000283.1:0-2889 GCA_964502465.1 uncultured Enterobacteriaceae bacterium
AATCCTTCCTGACGCGGCTGGGGGAGCGTGCACTTGCGAACCGTGCCGCTGCCCAGGACCTGCTGGCCTTTCTCGGCCAAATCACGCTCGCCTGTGGCCGGTTGCTGCGTGGCCGCGCCCGCTTTCGCGGGGCAGATTTCCTGCTCATAGTGCAAGAGTGCGGTGCGCAGGCCCTGCCAATCGTCTCGCTGATTAGCTTTCTCGTTGGCCTGATTCTCGCCTTTGTCGGCGCCGTGCAACTGCGACAATTTGGCGCGCAGATTTACGTAGCGGATTTGGTTGGCATCGCCATGGCCCGTGAGATGGGCGCGATGATGACCGGGATCGTCATGGCTGGCCGCACCGGCGCGGCCTTCGCCGCCCAACTAGGGACGATGATGGTCAATGAGGAAATCGATGCGTTGCAGACCACTGGTTTACCGCCGATGGAATTCCTGGTCTTACCGCGTATACTGGCACTGATGCTCATGGTGCCACTGCTGTGTCTCTACGCTGATCTGCTGGGCATCCTCGGCGGTGCCCTGATCGGGGTGAGTATGTTGGATTTAGGCATCGTGGAGTACTACAATCAGACCCGCGCGGCTTTACACCTCAGCACCTTTGGGTTGGGCCTCATCAAGGCGGCAGTTTTTGGCGCGTTGGTCGCCCTGGCCGGCTGTCTGCGTGGCATGCAGTGTGGCCGCAGCGCGGCAGCGGTAGGGGATGCGGCCACGTCGGCAGTTGTGACGGGGATCATCTGGATTATTGTTTCCGATGCGATCTTAACGGTGATTTACGAAGTATTAGGAGTGTAGGGAAAAACGCAGGAATGACCCTATCCCTGTCATACCTGCAGAAACAAGCATCCAGGAAACCCCTAGGAGTCACTTGTCAAAAGAGGAACATTGATGCCAGAAGACAGCACCCCACCTGACGCCCACATCGAGGTGAAGGATCTGACCATGGCGTATGGCAGTTTTGTCCTCCAGCGGGATCTCACCTTCACGGTACGCCGGGGTGACATTTTCGTCATTATGGGCGGCAGCGGCTGTGGCAAAAGCACGCTGCTCAAGCATCTCATCGGACTCAAAGCGCCAGCCAAGGGGGAAGTGTTCTTTAGCGGGCAGAACTTCTGGGCAGCCGAGCCCGACGCACGCGAACGCATGATGCGGCGCTTTGGCATCCTCTATCAAAAAGGCGCGCTCTGGAGTTCGTTGACACTAGCGGAGAACGTGGCCCTGCCGTTAGAACAGTACACGACGCTGCGTGCCAGTCAGATTCGCGAGCTGGCCTCCCTGAAGCTCGCCCTGGTCGGCTTAGCCGGCTTTGAAGACTACTATCCGGCGGAAATCAGTGGTGGCATGCAAAAACGCGCTGGCCTCGCCCGCGCCATGGCGCTCGATCCGGAGATCCTCTTCTTTGATGAACCGTCGGCAGGCCTCGATCCCATCAGTTCCAAACTGCTCGATGATCTGATTGTCGAGTTGCGTGACAGTCTGGGGGCGACGATCGTGGTGGTGACGCATGAGTTAGCCAGTATTTTTGCCATTGGCACCAACTCGGTGTTTCTTGATCCAGAGACGAAGACGATGATTGCCGCAGGCGACCCGACACGCCTGCTCGCCGAATCCCATGATCCCAAAGTCCGACAGTTTCTCACTCGGGGAGAGGAGGAGGTATGAGCAAACAAGCCAATCCGGCGGTGATTGGTGGCTTTGTCCTCGGAGCCGTGGCCCTGGCCGTTGCCGGGGTGCTGCTCTTCGGTTCGGGCAAGTTCTTCGCCGATACGGTGGCCGCCGTGATGTATTTTCAAGGCGACCTCAAGGGCTTGCGGGTCGGTGGGCAGGTGGCTTTTGAGGGAGTGAGCATCGGCACGGTCACCGACATCGGGGTGTTCATCGATACCACAGATTTCTCCACGCGGGCGCCCGTCGTGGTCGCGATCAATCGGGATTCTTTCCGCCTGATCGGGGAGAGCTCCCTCCCGGCAAAAGGGCACACGCTCAAACCCTTGATCGAACACAAAGGGCTCCGTGCCCAGTTGCAGTTGGAGAGCATGGTGACCGGGCAGCGCTTCATCCAACTGGCCTTCTATCCGGATGTTCCACCCGTGCAACTCACCCTCGATCCATTAACGAACCTGCCGGAGATTCCCACGATTCCCACGACACTAGAACAAGTGCAGGACACCATGCGTAAGGCTCTGGTCAAGATCGGCGAGTTGCCGCTGGAACAGATCGTCAACAACTTGAACCAGACCTTGCAAGGGATTGATCGCCTGGTAAATGCCCCTGAGGTGATAGAGGCGGTCCGGGCCCTCACAACCACGCTCGGCGACGTGCAGCAATTGGTGCGGGAGACAGACAAGAAGCTCGCCGTCGTGGTGTCCAGCGTCACGGCGACGCTGGACACCCTCAGCACGCTCACCCAGAAGGTGGACGGGCAGATGCCGGTCGTGTTGACTAGCGTGACCGAGGCCGCGCAGGCGGCGCAGAAAACGCTCGAGCAAGCGCAACAGACGCTGGTGTCGGTCGATGGCGCGGTCGAGCCGAATTCGCCGGTGCGCTACGAAATGGTCAAAACCCTGCGGGAACTGTCCGAGGCGGCCCGGGCCCTGCGTGCCCTGGCTGATTATCTCGAACGCTATCCCAACGCGGTCATCTTTGGCAAAACCAACACGGGAGCCCAATAATGCCACGGTCGCTGCTGTTGTCTCTGTTGGTGTATGTCCTCCTTCCCCCGCTGCTGCTTGGCGGGTGCAGTTTGGGACGCCAACATCCGCCCACGCGGTTGTATGTCTTAACCCCCCTGCCACAGTCCGAACGAGCGTCGCAGAGGATTCTCAGTGGTGATGGCGCCATTGGTGTCGGCCCGGTGGAGTTCCCGCAGTACACGAACCGACCCCAGATC
>CAZCWX010000284.1:0-4960 GCA_964502465.1 uncultured Enterobacteriaceae bacterium
ACCAGGTTTTCCTCGTACCGCAGGTTGCCGCGATCGAGAGCGAAGAACACTTGCGAAAGCGCGCAATTGGCCGAGGAAGCGGCGTAGTCAGGTACGTTGTCCGGCACTTTGTAAACGTGTTGTCCCGCCTCAATATAGTAATGGGTGCCAAAGGGAGTATGAAAATGGGGCGGCTCTTGCGGCAACGCCTTCTTTGCCCGGATACCGAGCGTGAGACACGCCGCGGCGTTTCCGTCTCGGCAATTGACGCAGATCCCACAGGTGCGATAGTAAACTGGCGCGATGCGGTCCCCTTCCTTCAAAGGCTGACCGGCAGTATCAGTCGTCACGCCTTTACCGAGTTTATACACACGTCCGACCATTTCGTGGCCGGGCATCACACCGCGTTTGCCGAACTCGCCGCGCCACATGTGAACTTCCGAACCACAGATGTTCGTACGTGACACCTGCGCAAGGATGGCACCAGGTTCAACGTCCGGTAATTCAAATTCGTGAAATTCCAGCGTCCGCGCTTGCGGGATATAGGCAATCTTGCCTTTCATACTGACCCTCCTGCTCATCGAGTGAGCAGAAAAGTAGCATGGGCGGGCTAGTGGCGGCAACCGTGGCAAAAGCAATCAGCTATCAGCAATCAGCTAATCAGCTCTCTCCGGAAGGCTAAAGGCCACAGGCTATAGGCCTTGGAGACCCCTCCCTGCAGCCTTTGGCCTGCAGCCTACAGCCTTTCCTATTTCTGCCGAAAGCTGACGGCTGATCGCTGACCGCTTCGCTTACAAAAACGACGGCGACTTATACTCGCCAAATACGCGCCGCATCGCATCGGAGATTTCTCCCAACGTGGCATAGGCACGTACCGCGTCAATGATGACCGGCATCAGATTACCGCCATCACGTGCAGTTAATTCGACCTGGTCGAGGGCAGTTTTGGCCGCAGCTTGATTCCGCTCAGCCCGCACTGCAGCAACTTTTTCCTTCTGCTGCTTTTCTAGTGACAAATCGATTTTCAAGAGATCCTCAGATTCGTTCTCCTCACTCGTAAAGTCATTGACACCGACAATGATCTGTTCCTTGCTCTCAACCGCTTGCTGGTACCGGAAAGCGGCATTGTGGATCTCGCGTTGCTGATACCCAGTCTCAATCGCCTTCACCGCCCCACCTATTTTGTCGATACGGTCGATATACTCCACCGCCTGGGCTTCCAACGCATCGGTAAGAGATTCCACATAGTAAGAACCAGCGAGCGGGTCGATCGTATCCGCCACGCCAGATTCGTAGGCGATCACTTGCTGCGTACGCAGGGCGATGCGCACCGCGGCTTCGGTGGGCAACGCCAATGCTTCGTCCTTTGAATTGGTGTGCAAAGAGTTTGTGCCGCCAAGCACCGCGGCTAATGCCTGCAAGGTTACACGGATAATGTTGTTGTCAGGCTGCTGAGCGGTGAGGGTTGAACCTGCTGTCTGAGCGTGCGTGCGCAGCATCCACGAGCGCGGGTCTTTGGCATGAAACCGCTCCTTCATGATCTTGGCCCATAAACGGCGAGCAGCACGAAACTTGGCCACCTCCTCAAAGAAGTTGTTGTGCACATTGAAAAAGAATGAAAGGCGAGAGGCAAATTTGTCCACATCAAGACCTGCCGATACCGCTGCCTCGACATAAGCAATCCCATCAGCCAGGGTGAAAGCGATCTCCTGTGCTGCGGTCGAGCCAGCTTCACGGATATGGTAACCGGAGATAGAAATAGTATTCCAATTTGGCACCTGGTCGGCGCAGAAAGCAAATATGTCTGTAATGATTCTCAGTGAAGACACTGGAGGATAGATGTACGTTCCTCGGGCGATGTACTCTTTCAACAGATCATTCTGGATCGTGCCGTTCACTTTCTCCCAGCTTACCCCCTGTTTCTCAGCAACAACCAGGTACAAGGCGAGCAAGATTGAGGCGGTCGAGTTAATCGTCATTGAAGTACTGACTCGATCGAGCGGAATCCCCTTGAGGAGGATCTCCATATCGGCGAGCGAATCAATCGCTACTCCCGCCCGGCCAACCTCACCGGCAGCAAGCGCATGATCAGAGTCTCGCCCCATCTGTGTCGGCAAATCAAAAGCGACCGAGAGTCCGGTTTGCCCCTGTTCAAGGAGATAGCGATAGCGTTTATTTGACTCCTCAGCAGTACCGAAGCCAGCGTATTGGCGCATTGTCCAGAACCGGCCCCGATACATGGTTGGCTGCACCCCGCGGGTGAAAGGATATTGACCGGGAAAATTGAGCGCTTCGCTGTAATCGAGCTGGTCGGTATCAGCCGGTGTGTACAGGCGCTTGACTTCGATCCCCGAGGTCGTCTCAAAGTGCGGGTGCCGCTCGGGCGAGCGAGCGACGGTTTTTTTCACAACTTTTTCGTCCCAGTCCTGATACGCTCTGGCAACGTCACGGGGGTCGTTCATGCGTCTCACCTCAAATCGGGAGCAATATTGAGTTTTTGCCTATAGCAAATCCGCAAGAGAGACAACCCTGCTCAGGCTTTGCTACAGATCCAACAGGATGAGAACAAAAAAGAGAACGAGGGGAAGGGTTTTGCACGAGAAAGGGATGGGCAAGAAAGGCGGCGGGGTGGAAAGAGGGGGACACCGCGTCCCTTGCCCATAGCCTTTACGAAAAAAACGGCAGAAAAAGCCAAATCTTTAGCGAAAGAAAAAGGCCGATGGTGAAGGGTACCATCGGCCTTGAGGACAGGAAGGGGAATAGGACTGTGAACAATGGGGTAGACGACCAGCCGCTGATATTTATTCAATCAAACAAACCAACCACGACTTCGCACTTCACCAACCAGTATGGGCCACTCATACTGAAACATTGCGGTGGAAGTTGAGGATGGGGGTCCACCTTTCCTGCCCAGAGCCTCATCTTTCTCCCCGAGATTTGCAAGTAGAACGGTAATGCCGGGAGCGAGACTCGAACTCGCACGCCCTTTGGGGGCGGTGGATTTTGAGTCCACTGCGTCTGCCAATTCCGCCATCCCGGCATAGTCGAAAAATCAATGACTTAGGTGGGGTTGCTCCTGTGCAGATACCCGTCTGGCGGCTTCTTCAAGGTCCCCAGGGGAGACGATATTGTAGCGGTCAAAGATATCACGGGTTTTGTGTCCAGTAATCGCCATAACAACATACTCAGGCACGCCTGTCCGGACCAAATTACGAACGGCGGCCCAGCGGAAGTCGTGCACGAGTTTTGTACCGGAAATCCCGGCTTCCTGGCAAGCCCGTTCCCATGATCCATACATATGCAACCAATTAGCGGATTCTGTCCGTGCCCGGAAGCTGCCAGTGATTATACAGAGACGCAACCGCTTGTACGTACGCCCGGTGTATCAGCGTATCTACCCGCCCGGGCTGTAGGCTTCCTTCACCTACAGACACAGTGGTATAGGAGAGACGACTCCGCTATTCAGTGCTCCCTCGATATCCAAACCAAGAGGCTCACTCTCAGAAAACGGATCGTTATTGCTTGTCCCCCTTTTTTTCCTCACCTCTTACCCTACAGCGTGCAGACGGCGCGGGTTGTCCACCATCATCATCTGAATATCAGCATCTGAGGCCCCGAGCGACTTGAGCCACGGAATAATATGGTCGTATACGTGTGAGTAGCCCCACCCCCCATAGGCCTTATAGCAGGTCTTCATCGCCACCTCAGCACACAATAACACTCGGTCCGCAAAGCCGGCATCTAACAGTTCTTTCACCACCCGCACTTCTTCTTTGTCAGTCGAGAAGCCAAAGCCTGGTCCGCCAGAGCTCTCAAACAACTCCTCGTGCCCAAAGTGATCGTACGATACAAACCCGACTCCCCGCTTCAGGATGCGGGTCGGCACGGCCGCGTTGGGGTAGAGGCCGAGATGGGACATGTAGCACTTGCCCAGGTCTGCCCCTTCCTTTTCCAGAATGTCTATGTAGGTATCCCAGTGATCCGCCGGAAAGTTCGGATGCACGGTGAGGGAGACACCCGTAGCCTTCTGCACCCGGGCGGCGGCGCGCAGCACCTTTTCTTCGCCCGGCTGAAACGGTTCGTGCGGCCGGCCACTCATGGCGATCTCCCCAATGTTGCCAGCCTTAATCCCAGTGGTGCCGATGCCCACGGTAATTTCTTTGATCATGATATCTGCCAGCTCTGCAATGCTCTTGTCGGCAATGCCCGGTGGATGGGAGAACTGCACGTACCAGCCGGTCGAGGCCACAATGTGGAGGCCGGTTGTCCGTGCAATCTTTTGCAGCGCGAGCGGATCGCGTCCCATGCCCGGCAGGTCGACATTGATCAATGTCTGCCCACCGGCAAACTTGTATTCGACCGCCTCGTGGATGGCCAAATCCAAATCATCTTGGACCAAATTGTCCTTGAAGAGCATGGCATTGCGCCGCACGAGCCCAAGATTTTGCAGCGTGATTTTGCTCTCGCTCAGCCCCTTGAGCACGCCAGAGTCCGGCGGTTGATGCCAGCACAGAATATCGATCGTCAGATGCACATGGGACATCGTGCCGCCGATCTGATTGGCATCGATCGACCCTAACACCGTATTGAGCGTAGCCATAAGTTCCCTCCGTATTCCGAGCGTTATGGACGAGTCGGGCGTCTCACTCGACAATCACACTGTGTACACGGCTGTTCCCTTGCTCCTGTTCGTCACTTCCTTGTCGTCCGACCCTAAGGGCATCTTGCAGAACCATCTACGCAATCACTCCCTCTGTCTCTGATCCTTGCCTTTACTAAGTGGTACCTGGCCATCCTCCTCCTTACCCCTTGGCTGCCCCCAACAGCCGCGCCGCCTTCTGTACATCTGGGGGCTTCACCCACAGGATCGCGCCGTACCTCCCTTCTCCCGCAGCCACCGCGTCGCACGCGGTCACGTTGATCTTGGCTTCGGCAAGCTTAGCCATGAGTTCAGCCACCGCCCCTACCTGATCCTCACCTT
>CAZCWX010000285.1:0-7683 GCA_964502465.1 uncultured Enterobacteriaceae bacterium
ACGGCTGCACGCATTAAGGGAGCAGGGAAGCACGGGAAGGTCACCGCCCTCAATGCGCTCCTCGCCTTACGCTGTGTGTTTCTGGAACATTCCTGGACGACGTATGAGGATGCGCAAGCCCAACTCGCCGCCTGACGACCAAAAATTTGATATGCACCCAGACCCAGTTAGGTGTTACGAGAAGGTGGAGGTTCGGGTACACTGAACATTGGCCTTTTGCGCCTCCTCACCGAAGGGAGACCGGGACAATGAGCGCCGCTGTACAACTTTACGACCGTGAGCGCGACGCCATGTCGCCTATGCGCGCACTCGCTCACCAAGCATTCTCGCGCGCTGCTGGTGCGCCGCTAATCAACGGCAACAACGTCCGCCCGCTCAAAGACGCGCGCGAAAATTACCCAGCCTGGCTTGATGCGATCGGCGCGGCGAAGCGCCACATTCACTTCGAGAACTATATTATTCACGAAGACGCTACAGGGTGGAGGTTCGCCGACGCACTTGTCGCCAAAGCGCGGGAAGGCGTGTGCGTGCGTCTGATCTATGACTGGATGGGCGGCTTCGGCAAAACGTCGCGTGCTTTCTGGAATTATTTGCGCGCCGGCGGCGTCGAAGTGCGGTGCTATAACCCGCCGCGTCTTGATTCTCCGTTCGGTTGGCTCTCGCGTGACCATCGCAAGATGGTCACGGTGGATGGCCAAGTCGGTTTTGTCACGGGCTTGTGCATCGGGCGGATGTGGGTCGGAATGCCGGAAAAGAAGGTCGAACCGTGGCGTGATACCGGCGTCGAGGTACGCGGACCCGCGGTGGCGGAGATTGAGCACGCGTTCGCGCATGTCTGGGCGATGATGGGCGAGCCGCTTCCCGAAGAGGAACTCATCAGCAGGGACGCGCTCGCTCCGGCAGGCGATATGAGCTTGCGCGTCGTGGCAAGCGTCCCGGCGACGGCAGGGATATTCCGTTTAGATCAACTCGTCGCCGCACTGGCGAGGCATCGCTTGTGGCTAACGGATGCTTACTACGCGGGGACGACCGCCTACGTGCAAGGCTTGCGTGCGGCGGCGAAGGATGGTGTTGACGTTCGACTGCTTGTCCCCAACGGCACGGATATTCCAATCCTTACGCCTTTGTCGAGATCGGGGTATCGTCCTTTACTGGAAGCCGGCGTGCGCGTGTTCGAATGGAACGGGACAATGCTGCACGCGAAGACTGCCGTCGCAGATTCCCATTGGGCACGCGTTGGGTCGACGAATCTCAACATCGCTAGTTGGCTGGGCAACTGCGAGTTGGACGTCGTCGTTGAAGACGAATCTTTTGCGCGTCTGATGGAAGAGATGTATGTCCAAGACTTGGAGAACGCGACGGAAGTCGTTTTGGATGCACGGCATAAAGTATGTGCGCCAAAGAGGCCGCGCCATCTGCATCCGGTACTGACAAGCGGCGGGGGAAGCGTCGGACGCGCGGCGGCCGGGGCGCTGCGCATCGGCAACGCCGTCGGCGCAGCGTTCACGAACCGGCGCGTGCTCGAACCCGTCGAAGCGCGTCTGATGGCGACGGTCGGCGTACTCCTCCTGACGTTAGCGCTGCTCTTCGCATTCTTCCCACGCCTGTTAGCGTATCCGTTCTCCGTCGTTTCCACGTGGATCGCCGTTACGCTTCTTTACAAGGGCTACATACTGCGCCGCCGTAAAGAGCAGCGAGAAGTTGAGCAAGACACAGCAGGAACAGAAAAGGAGGAACAAGGATGAGCGCCGCAAAAGTCCCACACGCACAAACGGAGGCCTATCAACAAGGCGTTGAGGAAGTGCTGGCGGCGTTCGGCACAGACGCGCAGCGCGGTTTGAGCAAAAAAGAGGCGTGGGCGCGGCTCGAACGCTACGGTAAGAACGAGTTAACAACGGAAAAGCCCGCGCCCGCGTGGAGAAAGTTTCCCACGCAGTTTCACGATATGCTCGTCATCCTGCTGTTGATCGCCACGGCGATCTCGGCGGGGTTGTGGCTGTACGAGCGCGAATCGGCGCTACCCTACGAAGCGCGGGCTATCTTCGCCGTTGTGCTGCTTAACGCGGTTATGGGCTATATTCAGCAGTCACGCGCGGAGCAAGCTGTGGCGGCGCTGCGGGGCAGTGGCAAGCTCAGTGCTGTGGCTGCGCGAATTGAGAAGGTGGTTATTCGCACGACCAAGCGCAGGTAATACTGGAGGAGACGCAGAAAGCCGACCTACCGGATTCTCAGAATCATTAAAGTGCAGACAGAAGTTACCGCACGTATGGCGCCGACCTCGGCCAGTGGGTAGTAATGTCGCTACCCATCACAGAAGCCACTCGATAGGTAACACCGAGAGGAACCAGACCCCAGCGCATTGCCAAAAGCTCGTGCCGGGCTCGGTGTCATGCCGCACCAGCCTCCCTTCCCGGCGCTCGACCCAGTACAACTGTCCGGCGTCCGACAGGCGCACTTCGTAAACATTGGCGGGAGTGCTGCTATGGAACGCCGCTGCTATTTGCTGCGCCAGTGCCGGGCTGTCGATGACAAAGCCCATTTCGGTGTTCAGCTGTGCCGAACGCGGATCGAAATTGAACGAACCAATGAACACGCGCACACCGGCGGCGACGATAGCAGCGATGTTGGTGTGCCGCGCCCAATTGGGGAGCCGAGACCGTTCTCTCAGGCTTACCGGCAGGCTGTTCGTTCAAGCCTTTCGCTGCTCTTACATCATTGAGACAGGTTCACCAACATACTATGATTGGTTAAGTTGTGATTATAAGCTTAAATATAAAGGTCAACACGCATGACGGAAGACTTTATTCGCCAGCTCCTGCAGAATCTCGTCGTGGATTGGAACCGGAGAATCGGGCATCTGCAATCATTGACGGATACATCGAAAACGTAACCGGGTGGGCCAGATGGAAGCACAGCCGACAGGAGCGCTATCATGACATCCATCCTATCGAGCATTCAAGATGGTACAGCATGCGTCCTGGCGCTGAACGGCGGCTCGTCGAGCATCAAGTTCGCACTGTATGCGGCGAACGACGAGCCGGTGCGTCTTCTTTCCGGAAAAATCGAACGCATTGCCCTGCCGGAGGCCGTGCTGATCGTCCACGAAACTGGGAAGAAACCGAAGACTGAATCCATTCAAGCTGCAGATCACGGTATGGCGGGGGCCGTACTGATGAATTGGCTTGCGCAGCATCTCGGCCCTACTTCGATACAAGCGGTCGGTCACCGCGTCGTTCATGGCGGGCACAAGTACCGCGAGCCTCAACGAGTAACAGCGGAAGTGCTTGACGCACTGCGTCGCCTCAGCCCTTACGATCCGGAACACCTGCCGTCGGAAATTTGTTTAATGGAAGTGTTCGGCGAGCATTATCCCGATTTGCCGCAGGTCGCGTGCTTTGACACCGCCTTTCATCGCGATATGCCGCGTGTGGCCCGCGTCCTGCCGATTCCACGCAGCTTCGAGGCAAAGGGCGTTCAGCGGTACGGTTTCCACGGCTTGTCCTACGCCTATCTGATAGAAGAACTGGCGCGGGTGGCCGGCACAGTCGCAGCCCACGGGCGCGTCATTCTAGCCCATCTCGGCAACGGTGCGAGCCTGGCGGCGGTGCGGGCCGGCCGATGCGTTGACACGAGTATGGGCTTCACGCCAACCGCAGGCTTACCCATGAGTACTCGCTCGGGCGATTTAGACCCTGGGTTGGTTTGGTATCTGGCACGAAGCGAGCAGATGACCGCTGAGCAATTTCACCACATGGTGAATCACCAGTCGGGGCTGCTTGGACTTTCTGAGATTAGCCCGGATATGCGCGATTTACTCGCACGTGAAGGCGAGGACGTTCGCGCTGGGGAAGCTGTAGCGCTGTTCTGCTACCAAGCGAAGAAATGGATCGGGGCTTTCGCCGCCGCTCTGGGTGGATTGGACACCCTGGTCTTCGCAGGCGGGATCGGGGAAAATGCACCGGTGGTGCGAGAGCGTATCTGCCTCGGCCTCGGCTTCCTCGGGATCCAGTTGGATGAGACCAGAAACAAAGCCAATGGAGCCGTGATCTCCGCCGATAGCAGTCCAACTACCGTCCGAGTGATCCGAACTGATGAAGAAGTGATAATTGCCAGGGCGGTCTGCCGCCTCCTTGGGTTTTCGACGAAGCCGCAATGTGAGGACCACAACTATGGATAAGCCACTGTCTGATGAATTACTGCGCAAGATACACGCTTATTGGCGGGCTGCAAACTATCTTTCCGTGGGGCAGATCTATCTTTATGAGAACCCTCTCCTCAGAGAGCCCCTGACACTGAAGCATATCAAACCGCGCTTACTCGGACACTGGGGAACCACGCCGGGGCTGAATTTTATCTATGTCCATCTCAACCGGGTCATCAAAGAATATGATCTGGATATGATCTACATCTGTGGTCCAGGGCATGGTGGCCCCGGCATGGTGGCGAACACGTACCTGGAGGGCACTTATAGCGAGCTATATCCGAACGTCTCTCAGGACGAAGAAGGTATGCGACAGTTATTCAAGCAGTTTTCCTTTCCTGGAGGTATTCCGAGCCATGCTGCCCCCGAGACGCCAGGCTCGATCAATGAAGGAGGTGAGCTCGGCTATTCGCTTGCTCACGCGTACGGCGCCGCTTTCGACAACCCCGAACTCATCGTGGCGTGTGTGGTGGGAGACGGCGAAGCGGAAACCGGCCCGCTGGCAGCGGCCTGGCATTCGAACAAGTTTTTGAATCCCATGACCGACGGCGCCGTGTTGCCCATTCTTCATTTGAATGGCTACAAGATCGCTAATCCCACAGTACTGGCACGGATCAGCCCCGGGGAGCTTGAAAGCTTATTTGTGGGTTACGGGTACAAGCCTTACTTTGTAGAGGGTTCAGAGCCTGAACAGATGCACCAATTGATAGCGGAGACCCTAGACGCAGTCGTCGAGGAGATCAAGACTATCCAGCGCGAGGCGCGGGAGAAGCGCACCGCTCAGCGGCCAACCTGGCCCATGATCATCCTCAGAACGCCGAAAGGCTGGACGGGTCCCAAAGAAGTAGATGGGAAGAAAACTGAAGGCTCCTGGCGTTCCCACCAGGTTCCCATCGCTGACATAGCGGAGAAGCCCGAACATCTCACGCTCCTCGAAAACTGGATGAAGAGCTACAAACCCGAAGAGCTTTTTGACGATACGGGAGCACTCACATCAGAGCTGGCGGCGCTTGCTCCCATAGGCAATCGCCGCATGGGTGCCAACCCTCACGCGAACGGTGGAGTGTTACTCAAGGACCTCCGGATGCCCGATTTTCGCGAGTACGAAGTGCAGGTGCCCCAGCCGGGAGTTGTGGTCGCGGAGGCCACGCGCGTGCTGGGCCAGTTTCTGCGGGATGTCATGAAGCGAAACAAGCAGCAACGGAACTTTCGCGTGTTTGGCCCGGATGAAACGGCGTCGAACCGATTGAGCGCGCTGTTTGAGATGACAGATCGCACCTGGGTAGCGGAGACCGTCTCAACAGACGAAAATCTGGCGCCAGACGGGCGAGTGATGGAAATCCTGAGCGAACACACGTGCCAAGGCTGGCTCGAAGGCTATCTGCTGACCGGACGACACGCCTTTTTCTCAACGTATGAAGCGTTCGTCCATGTCATCGACTCGATGTTCAACCAGCACGCTAAGTGGTTAAAGGTCACGAGAGATGAAATCCCGTGGCGACGACCGATCGCATCGCTCAATTACTTATTGACCTCACACGTTTGGCGGCAAGATCATAATGGGTTCTCTCATCAGGACCCCGGCTTTATCGATCACGTGGTGAATAAGAAGGCCGAAGTGGTCCGCGTGTATCTGCCGCCGGACGCCAACACCTTGCTGTCCGTGGCCGATCACTGCCTGCGGAGCCGCAACTACGTGAACGTGATCGTGGCGGGCAAGCAGCCGGCCCTGCAGTATCTGGATATGAATGCCGCGATTAAACACTGCACCGCCGGCATCGGCATTTGGGAGTGGGCCAGCAACGACAAGGGGAGTGAGCCGGAGGTGGTAATGGCATGCTGCGGAGACACCCCAACCCTGGAAACTTTGGCGGCGGTTGATCTCCTGCATTCCGAGCTTCCCGATCTCAAAATTCGGGTGGTGAACGTAGTCGATCTCATGAAGCTTCAGCCTCAAAGCGAGCATCCGCACGGGCTGCCGGATAAAGAGTTTGATGCGCTATTCACGACCGACAAGCCCATTATCTTTGCCTTTCACGGCTACCCGTGGCTGATCCACCGGCTTACCTACCGGCGAACCAATCACCACAATCTCCACGTGCGGGGCTACAAAGAGGAGGGCACTACCACCACGCCGTTTGACATGGTGGTGATGAACGATCTGGATCGCTTCGGCTTGGTTATGGACGTGGTCGATCGGGTCGTGAAGCTCGGAGCGCGCGCGGGTTACATAAAACAGTATATGCGCGACAAGCGCATTGAGCATAGAGAGTATATCCGGAAATACGGCGATGACATGCCTGAAGTGCGTGATTGGAAATGGTCGCGCTCATGAACCGGTGAGAGTCGTTTACTGATCGAGTGCTACAGCGGGGAGAGTCAGGCAACAGACTTCCTGATTGGCCAGGGCGCACCTATATCGCCGGTATCGTCGCTGCCGGCGTGCGCGTGTTCCTCTATGAAAAAGGCTACCTGCACGCCAAAACCATTAGCATTGACTCCGAGATCTGCTCGATTCGTCGGCAGACGTAAGGTGCACTGTGCGCAGTTGGTTTAACCATAATCCGCGTGCCATCCCATTCAGCACCCGCGGACCCACAAATAGAGCGCGCGTGCGCCCAGCGCACGCTACGCTTGCTGACGCTGACATCCGAACTAGGCGAGGGCTCGTCCTCTCAGCTTCCACTGTCACTGGTGATCACTCAGGCGCCCTGCAGGTGAAGCTCGCAGCATCGTCTATGCTGCCCTGCCCGCCCAGTGAGAAGGCCGCTGGCAAGCTCTGGGAGTAACGCTCAGGAATGAGCCTGCACGCTCTCACCAGAGCTCACAAACAGGAATGCCACCCTGCTCTACCAACCGCTTGACATCTCGTTGACGATGCTTATCTGTGCCTCGAAAAGAGAATGAAAATCTCGCCCGAAAGGAGGTAACCACAGATGTTGGGACGAGAACTGATGTCATGGCAAACTCCCTTTAGTCTCCTGCAGTCTTTCCGGCGTGACATGGATGAGCTCTTCAACCGAGCCTTCGGCGACTGGGAGCGGGCAGGAACCCCATGGGCTCCGCTGAGCGCGAGTTATGCTCCGCAGATGGAGAGCTACGTGCGGGACAACACGCTCTGTATCAAGGCAGATCTTCCAGGGATTGATCCGAAGGAGGTCGAGATCACGGTGGAGGGCAACCAACTCACGCTCAAAGGCGAACGGAAGGCCGAGCACAAGAGGCAGGAAGGGAACTACTTTCACCGGGAGGTGCGCTACGGCAGCTTTGCCCGTACCTTCACGATTCCTGACGGGGTGAAGGCTGAGGACGTGCATGCCACCTATCACAACGGCGTGCTCGAACTCTCTATTCCACTGCCGGCCTCAATGTTGCCTAAGAAAGTCCACATTGAGGTTAAGAGCCAGGCTGAAGGGCGCAAGCACGCTGCCTAAGCGCTGACTTCCTTTCTTTGGAGAGAGTCAGGGAGATGCTTCCCTGGC
>CAZCWX010000286.1:0-4720 GCA_964502465.1 uncultured Enterobacteriaceae bacterium
CTGGCCACCGAAACTGCACAACAGGAGAGCTCACAACTTGCCGCTTGAGTGTACCAATGTCATGTGGTCTGATTTAGGTTATAAGGATCAGCAAGCTCGTGAGCCAAGGTGAGCGCCTCTTGGCTCCGCTTGAGAGCCTGATCCGCATAGCCAAGCATCCACAGCGTCCAGCTCGCCCACAGTAGGCAAACCGCTCCGGGATCCTCCCCGCCGTACAGAAAGGTCAGGGAGTGGTGCTGCCGGGGATCATAGAGGGCGATGCCCTGCTCCAAGTGCTCGCGGGCCGGAGCAAACTCTCCCAGGAAGAGCAACGTTGTCCCCAGTGCATCGTGGGCCTCTAGGAGGAGAGAGGGGTCTTGGATACTCCGGGCCATGGTGAAGAGCTGCTCCCCCATCTCACAAGCCGTCGCCAATTCCCCCCGCACAAGATAAAAATTCCACAATCCCCACAACACCGGGAAGAGCCGAGGAGTTTCCCCCACCTGCCGACACAGCTCTCGTGCCCGGGTGTAGATTTGTTCCACTTCTGGTGTCGCAAGGCCCTTGGTGGCTACCAGCGGCACGCCCAGGGCGATTTGCAGGGTGAGTTCCTGCTGGGTGCGTTGAGGGGTATCCGGGAGGGTCTTGAGCAGTTCTAAGGCAGTGGTGAGGTGACTGCTCGCCTCTGCATAAGTAGAGCGCTGCACCGCCTGCTGCCCGGCCAGCTGCAGATACTCCACTGCCTTCTCCGTATTGCCGCTGCGAGTGTAATGGTGCGCCAGCTCACTGTAGTGATCTTCTAACTTTGAGTGATACAGCGTCTCGATCGCCTGCGCCGTGCGCTCATGAAGGACTTTACGTCGCTCTTGGAGCACCGTGCCATAGGCCACTTCCTGCGTCAGCGCGTGCTTGAAGAGATACTGGACCTCGGGAAAGGCGGGCTGCTCATAGAGAAACTCCTTGCGTTGTAGCGAGGAGAGCAGCCCATACAGTTCCTCCTCCGGTTGGGGGACGACCTGGTGAACGAGGCTCAGCGGAAACTGTCGCCCGATCACCGCTAACTGGTGCAAGAGCGCTTTTTCGGCGGCGGCCAATCGATCAATCCGGGCCGTGAGCACTCCCTGGACTGTGGGCGAAATATGCAGCTCGGCGGGCGCTTTCTCCAGTCGGTAGTTGCCTCTTTCCCCGTGAAGCACGCCTTCCTCGGCTAAGGTCTGCACCACTTCTTCCATGAAGAAGGGCGTGCCTTCGGTCTTCTCGAGAATGAGTTGCTTGAGGGCCTGCAGGGGCGATTCACGAATTGCCCCTATGGCAGGCGCGCCCAACAAGGCATCGAGAAACTCCTCTGCCTCGGCTCGGCCGAACGGGGCCAGCCGCAGTTGTATGTAATACGTCTTGCTTCCCCACTCATGCCGATACTCGGGCCGGTAGTTCACCAGCAATAAAATCCGCGCACTAGCCACACTCTCGCTTAACACGTCGAGAAATCCTTGGGTCTCACTGTCGATCCAGTGCAGATCTTCAAAGATCAGCAACAGCGGCTGATTGAGACTCTCCCGTAGGAAGAGTTTGCGGAGAGCGTCAAACGTCCGCCGCCGCCGGATCTGTGGGTCCATTTGCGGCAGTGATGAGGTCGGGTCATCGATGCCCAGCAAGGCAAAGAGATAGGGCAGGATATCTTCCAGGCTGCGGTCCAGAATCAGCACTTTCCCGGCAATCTTCTCCTTGCGCTGCCTGTCCTCATCCTGCGGGTGAATCTGGAAGTAGCTCTTGAGCAGTTCGATGACAGGTAGATACGGCGACGCCTTCGCATGCGAGACCGAGAAGGCTTCGAGGACTACGCAGCCACTCAGGGCGGTCAGCTTGAACTCATAGAACAGGCGCGATTTGCCCACGCCCGGTTCACCCATGACGCCCACAATTTGCCCATGGCCCGTTTTGGCTTGCGCTAGGGTCCGCCGCAGCTGGTCCAGTTCTGTCTGCCGCCCGACAAAGCGAGTGAGGCCACGCCGCACTGCGATTTGCAACTTGGTGCGCAGCGGGCCAGCGCCGACCACTTCGTAGACGTTCAGCGGCTCTTCGACCCCTTTGATTTCGGCCGTACCGAGCGCTTTGAGCTCGAAATAGCCTTCCGTCAACTTCCGGGTCTGCTCGGTAATGAGAATCGAGCCCGGGCTAGCCATCTGTTCCATGCGCGCAGCCAGGTTCGTGGAGTGGCCAATGGGCACGTAATCGGCGTGCAGGTCGTCTTTGCGAATCGAGCGGACAATCACCTCGCCGGTGTTCACCCCGACCCGCATAGAGAGCGGGGCGCCATGTTTGAGACGGACGTGGTCCGAATACTGGCGCATCTCTTCTTGCATCCTGAGCGCTGCATACAGCGCTCGCTGGGGATGGTCTTCGTGCGCTATCGGTGCACCGAACAACGCAAAGATACCGTCACCCAACGCTTGGGCCACGTAACCATCATACCGATGGACCGCATCCATCATCAGCTGTAATGCTGGGTCGATAATTGCCCGGGCGTCTTCGGGGTCGAGCCCTTCGATGAGCGCCGTTGAGCCTTTGAGGTCGGCAAAGAGCGCGGTGATGGTTTTGCGCTCACCGTCGGCACTGCCGCGCGATTCCATGGCCGCTTGTTCGGCGCGGATGCGCTCAGCCAAGTGTTGCGGGGTGTAACTAATCGGTCTAGCGTCTGACGTCTGGCGTCTAGCGTCTGGGAAATTCAGGGGTTTAGACTCTAGACTCTGGACGCTAGACACTGGACTACTTTTGCCGGTCCACACCAACACTTTCCCGTCCTCATCAATCGCCACCCGTTCTGCGTCGATGAGCTCGGCTTTCACGTCCTCTACGGCCTCCTCGTCCAGGGCGAACTGCCGCTTCAGGATGCGGTAGGTGATGCGCCCTTTGCTCTGCAGCAACGCTCGAACCTGGTCCAAAACCTCAAGGATATTCATCGCGTTTACCACCGTGACGCCAGGATTATAGGAAAAAGCACTGGCCAGGGATACCGTGTGTTCTTTCATATAGAGGGCGTCTTGAATGTTGACAGCGTACCTCCCCTATGACTATCAGTCAGTCAGGTAGCACGAGGGCGCCAGGAGCGAAAGCAATGAACGAGCAGCAGCAGACCTCCACCTTAATCCGCTCGGATAAGACTCAGACAGAAGCCGTATTCCCCGACTTCCTCTGAGTTGTTAAGAGCAGAAAGGCGTGCATCTCTTGCTCTCTTGGGAGACGCGTTCTCGCTGCGGCGTTCGAGTTTTTGCATTTCCTTGAGCATCTCTCCTTCGCACTCTGTCCTCATATCCGCTCCCAAATACCTCTTGCCTTTGACCACTCAGGCATTGACTCGACGGCTCAATGCTTCAATGCTTCTAACAGCGCTTTCGCCTCTTGCAGGTCTGCCGTGTCAAACTCCTTGGTGGACTACCCAATCCTCTCTTATGGAAGATACAGCCGTCCAGTCCCACGGAGATTCTCGATATCGATGAGATACTCCATGAGCCGCTCGACCACGCGGTGGGCATAGACACCACTACTGAGAATGTGCTGAGGTTCTCCAATGGTTAGCACGGGCAAGCTTGCTGGCGTATTGGAGGCCTGGACTACGGCTTCTAAAGACTCCGACCCCTCCTGGTTTCGGTTTCCCGTAATCAGCACGATCTGGTGTGTTTGGCAGATCTGCCACAATGTAACGTCTGGAGTATTGACGGGCAGTCCCAGACTCGCAAAGGATTCAATGCGCACCGCGAGTTCCGTCCAGAGCAGGTGCCACTCAGCAGAAGTGAGTAAGCGCAGCAGGACCTGCATCTGCCCTTCGACATCATGATCTGCCATGATCGCTGGCATGGGCGTCCTCTACCGGCTGGCGTGCCCGGATCTCGGCAAGCTTGGCCTGCAACTTCTGGCGATTGTGGGCGAGTTTGGCCTGCACTGCAGGAGTGTACTGCACGTTACGGTGTCGGGCGAGGATCTGCCGATAGGCAGTCATGACGTCCTCTTTGTGGTCCTCAATGTACTGGATAGCGGCTTGGATGTCCTCCGGGGGCAGGCGAAACAGGCCGGCAATCTGATCGTAGCGCCAACCCTCTTGTACGTAATCCATGATGTCATAGACCGTGATGCGCGTCCCTTCGATTTCTGGCCCGCGACCACGATCGATAATTTGGGCTCCCATGGTCTTTGCTCCTCGTCTCTGAACGTATGGAACAATCCTACGCGCTCCGTCTTCTTGCTTGCAATGGCAGCAGGAGCGCAGCGACCAATCCTTCGACAAGCTACGGTACAATTGATTTATTTTCTCATTGGTCCATTGGGTTGCTGACTCAATCTCCCAATCCTCCAATCGCTCAATGCTACAATCTGTCAATGATCGAATGACTCAATAGACCCAATAGACCCTATGAACTCAACGACTCTAAAAGTGCCTTCGCCTCTTGCAAGTCTTTCGTATCAAACCCTTCAGTGAACCAGTTGTAGATGGCGGACAACGTGTTGCGTGCTTCGCGGGGCTTGCCCTGCTGCTGCCACAGGCGCGCCAAGCTCATAGCCGCTCGCAGCTCCAGTGACTTTGCCTGTTGCCGACGGGCAATGGCCATGGCCTTCTGGAAGGATTCCTCTGGAGAAGAACCGGGGAAACCGGGAATGGGGGAATCGGAGAGGGTTTTTTTGTCTCCGGTTCTCCGATTCAGAGCGATAGCTCCCCGTACAGCCGATACGCTCAGCTTCTTCCAGC
>CAZCWX010000287.1:0-4486 GCA_964502465.1 uncultured Enterobacteriaceae bacterium
TTCCACCTCAATTGGCTTCCCGCGCATCACCATCAAGGCATTCTGCACGTATTCCTCTAGATCAAAGGTCAGGGGCATTTGGCAGGGTTGGTTGGTGACCGTCAGTGCGCGCATCCGATCGACGGCAAACATGCGCACTTCTTGCCGTAAATGACAGTAGCCAATGAGATACAGTGCCCCATCTGCATACCAGAGACGGTAGGGATCGACTTCCCGACGTTTGGTCGCGTTCCGCGACGCAGAATAGTAGCGCATCTGTACCGTGTGCGTTTGTTCAATAGCGCGCGTCAGACCCTCAATGCTTTCCTGATGCTGACGGTAGGTCTTATGCGGACCCAATCCTACAGAAAAGGCCCCTCGCATCTGCGAGATATACGCCATGCCCTCTGCTGGGAGCACGGCTGCTGCCTTATTCAACGCTGAATCCAGTGAGGTTTTTATCTCTGTGCCATCCAGCGGCTTCAGTAGATCTCGACTAAAGACCAATGCCATTAGTTCAGTTAACGAGAATGATAACGGCAGAGAACTCCGGTGGCTGTCCATGAGCCGCCAACGAGTCTGTCCCTCCGCTCGTTCGGTAAAGAGAGGGAAGCTGGCTTCTAAGGCCTCCAAATCCCGACGGATCGTGCGGAGATGGCGTGAATAATCAACGGGCAGAGAGGTAGCCAGTTCCTGCAAAGTCAGACCACCGCGTGCACTCTCCAGTTTCTTGAGTAAGAAAATCTGACGAATCGTTTGATCATTGCGGGGCATGACGCTCTCCAGCCGACAGTGCTCAGATTGCCCGCTCTTTTATGCCGCCCCTCCTCTCAACGCTTCACGGGCAGGGCTGAGAAATCGCAAAAAATCAGGCTGGAGTCAAGGAAAATGTGGAGGGGAATTATCGTTGACGAATGTTAGGCAGCCCGTCGGACGCCAGCTTTGAGGATGCGTGAGCGCACTGGAGAGAGCTTCTTGATACAGACGAAGATAACAGGTTGGTTGGGATCCCGTGTTTGCTCAGCAAGCTGATGGCTCCAGGTATTAAAGGCATCGTGTCCTTCAACTTGCAAAACGATCTTTGCTCCTTGCGGAATATGTTTCTGTGCCCAGGCCGGGTGTTCGAGGACATATCGATCAAACTCGGTCCCTAGTTCAGCGTTGAATTTCTTAAAGTCTCCCCGCATAGTTATCTCTTCTTTAAAAATTGCTCCCTATAGATCTCCCAGTTTTCTTGGAGGTCACGAAGCGCATGGGTAAGCGCATCATTGAAGGTCATCCTCAGATTTGTTTTAATAGCCCGCCCTCTAGGCGGATACAAGTCACGGTGGGCAAATCGGTGTGCGGTGTCATAGCGTACTACAGGCCGCCATTGGCCCTCTGCAAAAACTTCAAGTTGGACGGTAAACCGGATAACTCGCCCTTGGGAAATCTGGTACTGAGCACGTATGCGCGCATCGACATCCAGCGAACGTTCATACTCAACATTTTTCAATATCTACCGCTTTCCCTACCGTTCATCTCGTTCTCGACAGTCAATAGTCCGTGTTTATTTTTCCTTTGGGGCTGTAGCTCAGAAGCCGCAAGGGCGACCGGCAATTCGCCCCTACATAGACCCTCAAAGAGAAAGAGGTTGCTACATCTTGACTCGCACCCGGTAGGTGATTTTCACTTCGCCATCTTTGGGGATAGCCACGTCGAACCGCAAGGTACGGGCATCGACCTTTTCGTAGGTGTGAGACGCGGAGAGCACTTCCCAATCACCCGGTACCGGTTCGTCTACCCGCACGGTGACCTCTTCGGTCTTGTGGTTCCGCAGGGTGATCTCCCAACTCAATTCGGAAATGTTGCGCGCGATACGCTTGAACTCCATCTGCTTGCGTTTCCCCACCACATCGAACGCCTCGCCCATTTTGACCTTGACCAGTTCGTCTTTGGGCGTGTGGTCAATCTGGTCCTCGCCGATAAATTGCAAACTCCCCGCTTTATCTGCTTTGTATACCCGCACTGTGCCTTTGGGGAGCGGTAAGCCGAGGTTGTTGTCTTTGCTGTTGGCGATTTCCAGAAAAACACTCACTTTTTGTGTGGGCAACTCGTCGTCCGGGCTATATTGACTATAAAAATACCCCGGCTCTCCGCGTAAGATCAACCGTTTGGTTACCGGAATGTCGCTCGCCGAGAGCAACGTCATCTGCTTGGTCTGGTTGTCTTTGACCGTCGCTGGCCGGTCGAGGGTATACAGATGGTATTCAAAGAAACTTTCTTCGCGGAATTGCGGTGGGGCTGGTGCTGCATCAGCAGCAATCGCCATGGTGTGCCTCATTAAGACCTTGGGTTCGACACGGTGGACATCACCGGCAACCAGTTTGAGTGTGGCATTGGTGTAGGTCGCTCCGGACTTGTTGTCGATCGAGACCCACCCCGACAGGTCGGTTTTGCTATCATCCGCGTTCAGCATGGCAATATAGTCGGCTTGCCAGGTGATCTGATTGGTGAGATAGGACGCTTCGACCTGCTGTTTGCCCGCACCCTTGGTACGCAGGAGCCAGACCAATGTTGGCTTGGCCATGAGATTTTCGGGAAGCTGCGGGAGGATCACGCGACCAGGCATGCCCAGATAAATGTCATTGCCCACTTTGTATACCGGCGAGCCGGTAGTGGACAGCAAGGTCGCGGTGATGAGTTCATCCTTGCCGGTGTAGTAGTTTTTGTCGAGCAGTTTCACTTCCTTGCCTACATACTTCTCCATGAGTTTTTCTGGACTCAGCAGATCATACTCATAGTTCTGCTCTAGTACCTGCAAGTCCGGCGCGCTCGTCAAGGATTTGACGTGCACGGTGGTCGGCATGATCTGCGCGGCAACATCCATGAACTGTAATTCATTCTCTCCCTCGCCGAGCTCGATCTCACGCACATCTTTTACGAGACCGATGTTCGAGTTATAGATTGTCAGCGCGACTTCAGACTGGTCAGCCAGGGTGCTCGTTAATGGTGCCGCAGCAGAGGAAACGGGATGTGACATTGTTCCTCCCAAGAAAGCCAGCAAGGCCAAGACAGCAACATTCAACCGGTACGACATTGTTTCTCTCACCTTTTTCCTTTCGCATGAACATGCTTTTTGTGCTTGGGCTCCAGGCGGCTCGCGGCAGGCGAGTGGGCACGGATTTCTTCCAGGGTTTCGACGGCACGCCGCAGATGCGGAATGGTAATTGAGCCGCCCACCACTAAAATGACATTCAATGTCTCGAAAAATTCCTCGTCCGTGACTCCCTCCTCAGCACAGCGAATGAGATGATAGGTAATGCAATCATCACAACGCAGCACCGCTGAAGCCACAAGCCCCATCAGTTCTTTCGTCCGGCTTGGCAGCACGCCGTCCGTATAGACTTGGGTGTCAAGATTGAAGAATCGTTTGAGCTGCAGGTTCCCCTTGCTCAAGAGTTTTGCGTTCATTTTCGCACGGAATTCATGAAACGCTTGCAGTTTGCCAGGCATATCTGCTCCTCTTTCGTGTTCTCTTGCGTGGGCCAGCATGCTCCATACGCTGGTCCCTACAGACACCTCGGGTCCTTGAACACATTTCCACTGTCTCTGTCGCGCTTACCATTGCTTTTTCAGTTTTAGTCGCCTTGCTTTTCAGTTGTCCTTCTCTTAAGACGAGCCGTAAACAGTATGAAGGAGAACTCGCGATGATCAAAGTCCTCTGGTTCCTCAGCGTCCCTTCTCATTTGACTGTCGAGCAATTTGAAAACTGGTACCTCAATACCCACACGCGCATCGCCAAAGGCATGGAAGGGATGCGCCGCTATGCCATCAACCGCGCCCTCCGCCGTCAGCCTTTGTTGACCGGTGCAGAGCAGCCTCTCACCCACCGGATCGCTGAAGTGTGGTGGGACAGTGTCAACGCCGTCGAGGTCTGTTTTAACTCTCCGGGTGGGCTGGCGGATCTTGGCGATGGGCTCAGCAACCTCGGCGTGAAGGGTGAGACACTGCCAGTCATCCTCTTTGTCGAAGAAACGGAGCACCCGGTAGGCGAGGCCATTGGCTTTAATCTGACTGCGGGTACCTATCTCGGCCGTGATTTTCTGGTCAAGCTGTTTGGGTTGGTGCGTCTGCCTGAGGGGGTCGATCTCGATGCCTGGTACGAGCAGGTCGCACCTCGTATTGGGCAGATGCTCGGTCTGCGTAAACAGGTCTATGGTCGTGTGAGCCAGGACACCGTGCAGATCGGGCACGTCATTACCTGGCCTCCCGAAGGAAAGCCGGCGTATGACCGGGTGCTTGAATTCTGGTTTGATAGCGTTGAGGCGATCGACATGGCCTTTGCTTCACGCCAGGGAAAAGAATTGTTAGAGGGCTTACGACAATTGGGCGTGACTCCTGACTGGGTGGCGATGCGCAACCAGGAACTCTTCTTTTCTTTTGATGCACACCAGCCGCTGGAAGAATGAGTACGACGTCATGAGAACCGTTATGCTTCCGATCTTACGTGTTACGTTCTACGCTT
>CAZCWX010000288.1:0-2616 GCA_964502465.1 uncultured Enterobacteriaceae bacterium
CTGGCCGTGGGCCTGTCTGTCGGCGACACGACTCTGGGCACGACAGTTGGCAACCTGGGTTTTGAGAAAGTGGAGTTTCCGAAACCAGTCTTTATCGGTGACACTATTTATGCAGAAACCGAAGTTGTAGAAAAACGAGAATCCAAATCGCGTCCCCAATGGGGGGTTGTGATGTTCGAGCACCGTGCAACCAATCAGCATGGTGAGGTGGTCATGCGTTGCAAAAGGGCGGCGATGATGCGCAGGAAAGGGGCTTGAGGCTTGAGGTGTGGTGGGAGGGGGGACTAGTGGTGTGTCAATCGTCTTTTTCTGGATCGTAGTAGCGACTGTAGTCGCTTGTCGGGTGGTAGTAACGACTGAAGGCGTCACTACGGACTCTGAAATCCATCCCAGACAGACTCCTAGTCTCCAGTCTGCAGTCTCACATAAAGGAGGTCATCATGTCACGCTTACGCCGTGCCGTGCATTTTGTGCCCGGCGCGAATGAAAAAATGCTACAAAAGGCACTGGCATTGCCAGCGGATTCCTTGGTGCTCGACCTGGAAGACTCCGTCACGCCTGAGAATAAAGATCCAGCCCGAGAGATTGTGACCCAATGGCTCAAACAGGTCCCTTTTGGCCGCCAAGAGCGCATGGTGCGGATGAACCCGCTCGATACACCCTGGGGAGTGCCCGACCTGGAGTTCTCCATGCGAGGTCGGCCGGACTCTTATCTTGTCCCTAAGGTTCGCACCAGAGATGACTTGTTACAGATTGACACCATTCTGAGTCGCATGGAGCGAGAGTATGGATACCCTCCTGGCGAAGTGAAACTGGTAGTGTTGGCGACCGAGACCCCACAAGGGTTGCTCAATATCCGCGATTTCGGTTCGTGCCCGCGGGTCGATGCGTTGTCGTGGGGGGCTGAGGACCTCTCTGCGGCTATTGGCGCTCGCCGCAATCGAGATGAGCAAGGACAGTTCCTCGAAGTCTTCCGCTACGCCCGTATTATGACGCTGCTTGCTGCAACCGCCGCGGGCGTGGAGCCAATCGATACCGTGTTCGTCGATATCAATGACATCGAAGGACTCCGTCGTGAGTGTGTGGAAGGAGCGTGGATGGGATTCACTGGCAAGGTCACCATCCATCCGAGCCAGATTGCCGTCGTGAACGAAGTCTTCACGCCGTCGGCTGAGGAAATTGCTGAGAGCCGAGAACTGTTAGCGGCGTTCGAGGAGAACCGCAAAGCTGGTAAGATGGCTTTTAGTTTCAAAGGGCAGATGGTCGATGTGCCGCACCTGACCCGTGCACGTACCATCATTGAGCGGGGACGCCTTGCGGGATTGGTATAAGAGAACGTGTTCAGCCGTCAGCGATGAGCAATCAGCATTCAGCGGTCAGCCTTTAGCTCTCTGCTTTTTCTCTTTTGTTGATTGCTAACTGCTGATTGCTGAATCTTTATTCTGAGGAGAGGACAAGAATGATTGGCGTCATCAGTTGTGGATACCATGTACCATTTTGTCGCGTAGAACGCAGCAAGATTGGTGAGGCCTGGGCGCGTCGCGCAGGCAAAGGCGAACGTGCAGCCATCTACTTTGACGAGGATGCGTTCACTCTCGGGATGGAAGCAGCCCAGCGTTGCCTCGAAGAAAAAGGCAAGGCTGCCATCGACGCTCTGTACTTTGCTTCGACTTCAGCCCCTTTCTGGCAACGGTCATCGGCCAGCTTTATGGCTGCGGCGTGCGATTTACCTCCCGAGTGTGAGACCATGGATTTTGCCGGAAATATCCGCTCGGCAACTTCGGCCCTGCGCGCTGGGATCGATGCGCTGCAGAGTGGCCGACTGAATCGCGTCTTGATCGCTGCTGGCGATGTCCGTGATGGTCAGCCTGGAGAAGGCGAAGAAGAGTGGTTTGGCGATGCTGGTAGCGCAGTGTTACTCGGGCGCGAGGGAGTCATTGCTGAGATCGTAGGCATAGCCTCGCGTTCGGACGATTTTCTTGATGAGTGGCGACGAGATACCGATAGGTTCATCCAGACGCAGTCGTCGCGGTTTGCCACAGAACGCGGTTACCAGGCAAGTCTCGCCGCGGTCGGGAAACAACTTCTCCAGAAGCACGGCGTGCAACCGCAGGACTGCGCCAAGATTATCCTCCCGTCGCCCGACGGACGGGCGCAGGTGAATGTCGCCAAAAAACTGGGGTTTCAGGACAATCAAATCTACAATCCACTGTTCCAGGAGATTGGCGCTTGTGGCAGCGCAACCCCACTTCTCTTGCTCGCTGCAGCTGTGGAAACCGCCAAACCAGGAGAGCGACTGCTCTTGCTTGCCTATGGTGAAGGTGCGGATGGGGTCCTCTTGCAAGTCACCGATGAAATCAGCAAACGGGCAACTGCTCGTTCCCTGTCCGATCACCTCAGCGAGAAACGGCTCTACCCCTCATACCAGATCTTCAAGAAGATGCGGACGTACTATGCTGAGCACGAAGAGGGACCAGAGTTGTCCAACGTCTTTCTCGCCAAGGAAGAAAAACAAAACGTCCGCTTGTACGGTACCCATTGTCTTCGCTGTGGCACCCGGCAATACCCGATCGCTCGGGTCTGCATTGCCTGTCAGAACCATGATTCCCTGCAAGA
>CAZCWX010000289.1:0-3337 GCA_964502465.1 uncultured Enterobacteriaceae bacterium
CCAACGGCTTGACACGATTGTGAAGACAAAATGCGAGACGGCTGGTGCTCCCCAGACGAATTGGGCAATGTACCCAACGCCTCAAACAACCGACCTTCTTTGACGCGCAGAGTGGTGATTTGACGGCTCGCTTGGGAAAGGAGACTGAATCAGCAGGTAAACGGCGAAATCATCCTCTGTCTCCGGTGACACAGCCAATGGGCAGCAGGACAAGATGTTGTTACTTTGTGTTAAGGAGATAGGAGATGATTCGAAGGATCAAGATTGCCAATTATAAGTCACTGAAGAATGTCGAAGTGACGCTGCAGAATCTGGTAGTGATCTTCGGACCCAACGCAGCTGGCAAGAGCAATCTTTTCGACGCGCTGAACCTACTCTCACGATTGGTTACAAGAAAAAATCTCAAGGAGGCCTTTGAATGGCACCGCGGGGTGCCCCTGGAAGCAGTTCATTATTCCCAGGGCGGAATATCCTGTCTGTCTGAACAGGAGTATCACGTCATTTCATTCAGTGCGGATGTCGAGCTGAGCGACACCGTTATCCGTGAAGTGGAAGCTCGGATTAAGGAACTGCGGCGCGGTATCGACGGTGCCGATTCGACAACATCAGAAAAGACAGTCATCACTCACCGCTATCTACGCTACACCATTGATCTTCAGGTAGCCTCCCGTTCTGGTCAGGTGCGTGTCATTGACGAACGGCTCACAGCACTGCGCAAAGACGGTACGGAAAAGGCACGCACGCCTTTCATAGAAAAAGTGGGGAACAAAATCAGTCTGCGTATGGAGGGTCAAGCACATCCAACGTTTCACGACATCGGGTTAGACTATGCGGTCGTGTCCATGCCGCTCTATGCCCCGCATTATCCGCATATTACGGCGCTGCGTGAGGAGCTGTCCCATTGTCATTTCTATTATTTCGAGCCTAGGGAACTGATGCGACAAGGAAACGCGATCGCGGACACTACGACTATCGGGCCTCGCGGCGAAGATATGGCAGCCTTCTACTACACCCTATCCGTGAAGAACAAACCCCAGTTCGAAGCTATCAAACTGGCCGCGATGCAAATTTTGCCACGCCTCAAAGATTTGGAAATCGAGCGCACGGACAAAGCGGAACTGTTTCTGCGCATTTGCGAAGACGGCGCTTTTTATTCAAACCGGCTGATTTCCGAAGGCACACTGCGCGTCCTGGGTTTATTGGCGGCGCTCTCTCCCGTCACTGGGGCGACAACGATTGGCTATGAAGAGCCGGAGAACGGAGTGCACCCTCGGCGGCTCCGCAACATCGCGGAGCTTTTGAAGAATGCTGCCAGTGAAGAGCGGCAAATCCTTATCAATACCCACTCACCCGTGCTGCCAACGTATTTTAGCGACAAAGAGTTGCTGGTCTGTCGCCGTACGGGATCTGGAACCGAGTTTATTCCCTTTTCATCTCTTGGGGAGCTGTTCCGCCGGAATGAAATTGAGCAGCACCTCGAAGAGGAGATCCTGCGAGGGGATTTTGGCGGCTAAATTCACGATTGTCTTTTTTCTCGAGGACGTCGCGCAAGAAGCATTGATTCCGCCTTTAGTTGAGCGCTTGATCGCAACAGAAGGGAAGAACTGGGATGACTACAGTCTTCGTGTTCTTAGTTCGCGTGGTGGTGGTTCCATCCATGCTTATAAAGATTTTCTGAAACAAGCGAGGAGACGCACTAGCTTGAGCGCGGATGTTTTGATTGTCGGATCTGACGGCAATTGCAATGGTTTCGCTAAGCGCCGCAGCCAATTGATGAAGGCAACGACTAAGGTGCCATACCCTGCAGTCATTACCGCGATCCCTGACCCACACATCGAAAGATGGTACCTGTTAGACAGCCAGGCTCTGGCCGACGCTGCAAGCATTCCTGTGCAGGCTATTCCGCCCAACGCCAAATGCAACAAGGGTCACTATAAAAAACTGCTCAGGGATGTGTTTGCCAGACAGAACCTCTTCCCGCCCCTCGGCGGCGCCGAATATGGGCCACTAGTGGCAAAGACAATGGACTTATATGCGGCGGGTACCCTCGACCACGCCTTACGCGACTTCGTGGACCAAGTACGTTCCTGGCTCAGGCAGCACTGACACTGATTCCCTTCGGAATGAAGAAGTTGCAGGGCTGTCGTCTGTTCCGGTAAGATTGACGTGGTTTCCATGAATCTGACAGACTACCACGCCAAATACTTTGCCCACGAGCTGACCAAACGCTGCTCCTCGGACAGCCTTGAAAAGCTGGCCGGAGCATTGGTCGATGCGCAGGTTGACCTGAACCCCCATCAAATCGAGGCTGCGCTATTTGCGTTCAAGTCCCCCCTCTCTAAAGGCGCGGTACTGGCAGATGAAGTCGGTCTTGGCAAAACCATTGAAGCCGGACTTGTCATTTCCCAGAAGTGGGCTGAGCGGAAGCGGTGGATTCTGATCATCACTCCCGCTAACCTGCGCAAACAATGGCATCAGGAGATGCAAGAGAAGTTCTTTCTTCCGTGCGCAATTTTGGAGACGCGTTTCTACAATGAAGCCATCAAGCGCGGGAACTTCCGGCCATTCGAGGCCAAAGATACGATCATTATCTGCTCCTACCAGTTTGCCCGCAGCAAAGCCGCTGATGTCAACGCAACTCGGTGGGATTTGATCGTGATCGATGAAGCGCACCGGCTGCGCAACGTGTACAAGCCGTCCAACGTCATCGCCAACACGCTTAAGCTGGCGCTCAAAGATGCGCCGAAGCTGTTGCTCACCGCCACACCGTTGCAAAACTCACTGCTGGAACTCTTCGGGCTGGTCAGCTTTATCGACGAGCACACCTTTGGGGATCTCAAAAGCTTTCGCGAGCAGTTCGCGGTCCTCACGAACAAACAGGTCTTCGAATCCCTGAGAGATCGGCTCAAGCCTGTCTGTCATCGCACCCTGCGGCGACAAGTCGCGGCTTATGTGCCTTACACTCGCCGCCATCCTCTCGTCCAACCGTTTACGCCGGAAGAGAACGAAGACCGGCTCTATCATCTGGTCTCGGACTATCTCCAGCGCGACAACCTGCAGGCCCTCCCTGCAAGCCAACGTTCGCTGATGACGCTGGTACTCAGGAAACTGTTGGCGTCCTCTACCTTCGCCATCGCGGGAGCGCTCGACACACTCAGTAAACGGCTCCATGGCCGTCTTGGCAAACAGCAACCGGATCAGTCACTCGAAGAGGAGTTGGATCAGGATTACGAGGCGCTCAATGAGACAGCGGAGGAATGGCCAGAAGATACGCCCGAGCCTGAGCCGCTTTCTGAGGCCGATCGTGTCGCCCTAGAAAAAGAAATTGCCGATCTCG
>CAZCWX010000290.1:0-3075 GCA_964502465.1 uncultured Enterobacteriaceae bacterium
ATGAATCTTCGCTCGCACCCGCTCCGGGCTAACCTGCCCCACGACGCTATTGACCGTTATTGCTACGAGACCGGTCCCCATCTTAGCAAGTAGATCCCAGCGCGTTTGATCAACAAAAGAGAAATCATCTTTCATGGATAACAGTCCTATGCGTGTTCTTCGCAAAGAGAGTAGAAACCCGTTCTCTGGCGGAAGATGCCGCGATCATGCGAAACGCCATATCCTGCAACGGTATTATAGGTCCAATTCCCTTTTCACGGTCCGAAACTGCTCCAGCGCGAACGTCAAATCCTCGCGGCTGTGGGCGGCCGAGACTTGCGTCCGAATCCGCGCCTTACCCTTCGGCACGACGGGATAGGAAAAGCCGATCACGTAGACACCCTTGCCGAGCAGGAGATCGGAGAAGCGCGTCGCCAATGCGGCGTCACCCAGCATTACCGGCACGATCGGATGCTCTCCCGGCAGCACCTGGAAACCCAGATCTTCCAACCCTTGCCGGAAGAACGCCGTGTTCTCCCGAAGCCGCGTTCGCGCCTCGTCCGATTCCGAGAGGAGCTCGATCGCTCGCAGCGACGCCGCAACAATGGCCGGCGCCACCGAGTTGGAAAATAGATAAGGTCGCGAGCGCTGCCGCAACAAAGCAATCAGTTCCTTGCGCCCGCTGGTATAGCCACCACTCGCCCCGCCCAGCGCCTTGCCCAGCGTGCCGGTGATCAAGTCGACGCCGTCCATCACGTTGTGATGCTCGTGGGTGCCCCGCCCTCCCGGTCCGACGAAGCCAACCGCGTGGGAGTCATCCACCATCAGCAGGGCTCCATACTGGTCGGCGAGCGAACGGATGCCGGGCAAATTCGCGAGATACCCATCCATCGAAAACACACCGTCGGTCGCGATCAACTTGTGGCGCGCGGAGGAGGCCTCCTTGAGTTTCACTTCGAGATCCTCCATGTCGCTGTTGCGGTAACGGAAGCGCCGCGCTCTGCACAGGCGAATTCCGTCAATGATGCTGGCGTGGTTCAACTCGTCGGAGATGACCGCGTCTTCCGGTCCAAGCAAGGTCTCGAACAGGCCGCCGTTGGCGTCGAAGCACGAACCGTAGAGAATCGTCTCCTCGGCGCCGAGAAAGGCGCTGATCTTTTCTTCCAGGTCGCGATGCAGTTCCTGCGTGCCGCAGATGAAGCGCACCGAAGAGAGCCCATAGCCCCACCTGTCGAGAGCTTCGCGCGCCGCCTTCACGATCTCCGGGTGGTTGGCAAGCCCAAGATAGTTGTTTGCGCAGAGATTGAGTACCTGGCGGCCTCCAGTGACCCTCACGCGCCCGCCCTGCGGGCTGCTCAGCAAGCGCTCCGTCTTGTACAGACCCGCGTCGCGAATCTCATTCACTTGTTGCTCGAAATACTGCTGGATTTCTCTGGCGTACAAGTGTTCGCCCTCCACCGCGCCTATGCGCTGTCCCGCCAATCGAGAATCACCTTGCCGCAATTCGCCGTCATCATGGTTTCGAAGCCCCTTGCGTAGTCGCGCCACGAGAAGCGGTGCGTAATGACGGGTAAAATGTCGAGACCCGATTCGAGCATCACGGTCATCTTGTACCAGGTCTCGTACATCTCGCGGCCATAGATGCCACGAAGCGTCAACCCTTTGAAGATGACGGCGCGCCAGTCGATACTGGGCTGGTCCGTGGGAATGCCCAAAATCGCGATGTTTCCACCATGACACATGTTGGCGATCATGTCGCACAGCGCCGAGGGCTGCCCCGACATCTCGAGGCCGACATCGAATCCCTGCACCATCTTCAGTTCTTTCTGGACATCGGCCAGAGGCGTAGTGCGTGGATCGACCGCGCGCGTGGCGCCCATGCGCTTCGCTAACGCCAGCCTGTACGGATTGACGTCCGTCACTACGATATGCCGCGCACCCGCATGGCGCGCCACGGGAATCGCCATCAGTCCGATTGGACCCGCGCCCGTTATCAGCACGTCTTCGCCAAGCAGCGGATAACTCAGCGCCGTATGCACGGCATTGCCAAAGGGATCGAAGATCGCCGCCACTTCTCCATCGACGCCCTCGTGATGCCGCCACACGTTCGACATGGGAATCACGATGTATTCAGCGAACGCGCCTGGGCGGTTCACGCCAACGCCTTGTGTATGCGCGCACAGATGACGGCGGCCCGCGAGGCAGTTGCGGCAAAGGCCGCACACCACATGGCCTTCGCCTCCCACGACCTCGCCAGCGGAAAAGCTCTTCACGTTCGAACCCACGTCGGCAACTTCGCCGACAAACTCATGCCCGATCACCATCGGCGTCGGCACGGTCTTCGCGGCCCACTCATCCCACTTCCAAATGTGGACGTCCGTACCACAGATTCCCGTGCGATGCACGCGGATTAACACGTCATTGATTCCCAAGGACGGTTTGGGAACATCCTCCAGCCACAGACCCGGCCCGCCTTTGCTTTTGATCAGTGCTTTCATGAGGAAGGAAATCGCGGGCGCGAAGCGGCCGCGGCAAACAGAAAGAAAAAGCTCCTCCGTCCACGATAGCACTCACGAAGCGCCAGGTGGATTTCGGAGGGTGCATCGAGGTGAAGATAGGGAGATACAGCCGGCCGCGCGGTTTCCCGGAGTATCGTGCGGCGCCTGGGAACGCAAACCTCTCCCCGGCGGCTGCCCGGCTTATACCCGGCGGCGGCAAATACGCCACACAAATACCCACGCCGTTCTGTTAGACGGTTGGGCTAGTGCTCAAAACTGGGAGTTTCGAACTAGCGGAATCCGTTGCGCAGCGAGTTCAACAGGTTGCGATGGAATGTGCATACGTCTTCGCGGATTTCCCCGTCGATGATTCGTTTCGCATGTTCAGATGCACCTGCTTGCCGGTTCAAGAGGCCGGCAACGGTTGCAATACCTCTGTCGAGAAAACGTTACTTACTCGGTTTGAGCGCTGAGAGCCGTCAGACTTGAGACACGCACTGAGGGGATAGCTGGCGCGCCGCTGAGCCTGAGCGATCTGCGCGGTAAAGTGACACTGCTCGTTTTTGGATACACGCATTGCCCGGATGTCTGCCCGGTC